>JAYTTW010000155.1:0-25672 GCA_043744855.1 Hyphomicrobiales bacterium | reverse complement strand
CCAGTAGATCGGCGCTCGCCATGGTAGCCAGGCGTGCGGCCAGACGATCATTATCGCCGTAGCGGATTTCGCTGGTCGCAACCGTGTCATTTTCGTTGATGACGGGAACGGCTCGATAGGCGAGCAGCCGGTCGAGCGTTTCGCGCGCATTGAGATAGCGGCGACGCTCCTCTGTGTCGTTCAGTGTGACAAGAATCTGCCCGGCAATGAGACCGCGATCCGACAGCGCCTTCGACCAGGTGCGCGCCAACGCGATCTGACCGACAGCGGCCGCCGCCTGACTATCCTCCAGTCGCAAGGCGCCACGCGGCAAACCAAGAACTGTGCGCCCTAGCGCGATCGAGCCAGAGGAGACGACGAGCACATCCTTGCCATCGCCATGCAGCGCAGCGATGTCGTCGGCCAGCGCTTCAAGCCAGTCGCGTTTCACTTCGCCCTTCGCCTGATCGACGAGCAGGGAGGAGCCGACTTTAACGACGACGCGACGGAAAGAGGATATATCCGGTGTATTCATCGCGCCGGACCATAGAAGCGCAGGGACGCCGCTTCAAGGCTCCCAGGTGGGCTCCCAAGAGGGAGGCTCGCCGGCGCCGGCGTCAAACGAACGCGCCACTTCGATGTTGGCGGCGAGCAGGCGCAGGGTTTCGGTGACGCCGGTGCGTGTCGCCGCCGACAGCAACACGGGCGGCTGGCGTTTTTCGCCGGGTTTGACTGGCGGGCCGGCCGTGCGAATGGCGCGCTTCAGTCGCTCGGTCTGTTGCTTCAGTGTGGGTTCGTCGACTGTGTCGGTTTTCGACAGGGCGACGATCTCGGTTTTTTCGTCGAGGCCATTGCCATAGGCTGCAAGTTCGCCGCGCACCACTTTGTAAGCGGCGCCCGCATGATCGCAACCGGCGTCAACCAGATGCAGCAACACCCGGGTGCGTTCGACGTGGCCGAGGAACCGGTCGCCAAGCCCGTGACCCTCGTGCGCCCCCTCGATGAGCCCGGGAATATCGGCGAGCACGAACTCCCGCTCGTCGCTGCGCACGACGCCCAAGTTCGGATGCAGCGTGGTGAATGGATAGTCGGCGATTTTCGGTTTTGCTGCGGTAACTGTCGCCAAAAACGTCGATTTGCCGGCGTTTGGCATGCCGACAAGACCGGCGTCGGCAATCAGTTTGAGCCGCAACCAAAGCGTGCGCTCGATGCCCTCGAGGCCCGGATTGGCGCGCCTCGGGGCCTGATTGCTCGAGGTCTTGAAATGCGCGTTGCCGAAGCCGCCGTTGCCGCCCCGCGCAATAACGACGCTCTGCCCAACCTCGACCATATCGGCGATGAGTGTCTCGTTGTCCTCTTCGAAAATTTGCGTGCCTACCGGCAACTTCATGACGATATCCGGGCCGTTGGCGCCGCTGCGGTTCTTGCCCATACCGTGGGTGCCGATGCGAGCTTTCAGATGCTGCTGATAACGGTAATCGATGAGCGTATTCAGGCCGTCGACGCAAATTGCGACAATGTCGCCGCCGCGACCGCCATCGCCGCCATCGGGACCGCCAAACTCGATGAATTTTTCACGCCGGAACGAGACGCATCCTGCGCCGCCATCGCCGGAGCGGACGTAAATTCTGGCTTCATCAAGAAACTTCATCGCTGGCTTTCTTTGGCGGCCCGACCGCGCGACCTTATAGCGTGTTTTCTGTCCGCCCTGCTTCGCGGTGGGCGTGCCGCGCCATCGCTGCATGGTTGGCGAGGCTCCACGCCTCGCGCGTCAGGCAGAACCGTGCGACCGGGATTTCGCCGCCCCGCGCTGGCGCGTCAACAACGCCGTCGCCGGCATACAGGAAGCCGAGGCGCTCAAGCACGCCGCGCGAACCCGCGTTACCGGGCCGCACGGTCGCCTCGATGACCGAAAGCGGCGACGAGCGGAAAGATATCTCCACCAGCGCTGCTGCCGCCTCGCTCATCAAGCCTTTGCGCCAGTGCGGGCGGCCCAGCCAGTATCCCAGCGTCGCCTGCGTGCGCCCATCGCCATGCAGACTGACGCAACCGATAATTTCGTCGGGCTGGCGCTTGTAGCGGATGACCAGCACGATCGCCGCCCCGGAAAGGTTGGTGGCGCGCGACGCCTGGATGAAGCGGGTCGCCGCGTCCTTTGGGTAGGGCTGCGGAATGCGGGCGGTCCACTTCGCCACTTCGGGATCGCCGGCGTATTCCGCTATTCGCCGGGCATCGGCAGCGCGCGGCCATTGCAGCCAAAACCGCGCCGTTTCGAGCCTGAAGATGTCGTCCCTGAATAAATCCGGAAACATGCCCGGCCTCCGTAGAAAGTGCGTGAAAACGCTTGCGGGGAGAGCCTGTCGCTACCCCCTCCTTCTCGGAGTCTGGACTTATCGGTTCCTCAGAACCAGACCTGTCCACCGGGGCTTTGAAGGCCGGTGGCGGGTCTCGTGTCCGCCACCTATTCGGCTGCCTGAAGAGCGGCCGCAGCTACGACCATTACGTAGGATCGCTGGCCCTTCACTTTATATTCGACCTTGCCTTCAGCGATGGCGAACAACGTGTGGTCGACCCCCATGCCGACATTCGGGCCGGCATGGAATTTGGTGCCGCGCTGACGCACAATGATATTGCCGCTGACGACATGCTCGCCACCGAACTTTTTCACGCCAAGGCGTCGCCCATCGGAATCGCGACCGTTGCGCGATGAACCGCCTGCCTTTTTATGGGCCATGGAACCGCTCCAAAATCGGCAGGCGCTGAGCGCACTGCCACCAAATCAAGAATTGAAGGTGTTATACCTTAATTCCGCACTTTCTCAACCCGAACATGTCGATCGCAAGCCACTGCGCTATTATGGCGCTACGGACGCATGGGGCGCTGGCTCGCCCGTCGTAGGCGCCGCCGCAGGTTTCGCCGCGAGCGGCTCCGGAGCCTTCTTCGAGGGCTTGGCGCCCTTGGTCAGGATTTCCGTGATCTGCACGATCGTCAAGTCTTGCCGGTGGCCGCGCTTGCGTTTGGAGTTTTTGCGCCGACGCTTCTTGAAAGCGATGACTTTGGGGCCTCGTTCGTGGCGCAGAATAGCGCCGGCGACGCTGGCGCCAGCGACCATCGGCGCGCCAATCTCGCTGCTGTCGCCATCGACCAGCATCATGACCTGGTCGAAGGTGACGATCTCGCCGGGTTCCCCGGCATGGCTCATAATCGTAATCTCGTCATCAGCGGCAACACGATACTGCTTGCCGCCGGTTTTGAAGACTGCGAACATCGTTTTTCTCCGTGTTCAATCCGGCTCTGTCCGCAGGATTGCGGGCGGCCGGCTTTTTTACAGTGGACCGGGTGGGTTCCCCGTTGGCTCACGCAAACGAAAAACGCGGCGTGAGCCGCGCTGGAACCGGCGTTCTATAATGTCATATTGTGCAACGAGTCAAATGTTGCCGAAACTCTTACCTCAATCAAAGTGAGAGCCAACAAAGGACGGGCTGGCAAACATGGATTTCTGGCTTCCGGTCGATGCGCCCAGTGAGCCGACGGCTGCAGCGCCGCACGCCCGTGCTTCGCACGCGGCTGCCAACGTCGCCCGGCGGGCCCAGCTTGCGGCAACGACCTTCGGGGGTCGCCTGCTCGATCTTTTTTATCCGCCTTCTTGCCTGTCCTGCCGTGCGGCGGTCAGCGTTGCCGATACATTGTGTCCCGACTGCTGGACGCAAATGCGGTTCATCGAGCGGCCCTGTTGCGAGCGGCTCGGCACGCCCTTCGCGCAGGACCTCGGGCCCGGCCTGCTGTCGCCCGAATGCATGGCGGACCCGCCGGTTTGGAACCGGGCGCGCGCGGTGTGCTCTTTCGACGAGGGGCCGGCGCGACGTATTGCCTACCGCTTCAAATATTGGGACCGCATGGAGGTGGCCCGACCCGTCGGGCAGTGGATGGCGCGAGCCGGCAGCGAACTGCTGGAGACTGCCGATCTGCTGATTCCGGTTCCGCTGCACCGCAGCCGGTTGATGCGGCGATGTTTCAATCAGGCGATGGCCTTGGCCCTAACCGTTTCGCAGCGCTGCGGCGTTCCCGTCGAGGCGGCGGCGCTCGAACGCGTCAAGCCGACCCCGCCCCAGGTTGGACTTTCGCGACTGCAACGTGCGGCGAACCTGCAGGGCGCGTTTGTCGTCAACGGCGAGGGCGCCATGCGACTGCACGGACGCCGCGTCGTGATCATCGACGATGTGCTGACCACCGGAGCCACGACCAATGCGGCGGCGCGGGTGCTGCTGCGCGCCGGCGCGGCGAACGTCGACGTGCTGACCTTCGCGCGGGTCGTGCTCGGCGGCTGATTCTGTATTGTGACGCAGGCGTGACTGCCCATATAAGGGCAGCACCTTTCGCCTGGAACCAGACCGTGCCGCCAATCACCCTGTATACGAAAATGTATTGTCCCTACTGCAGCGCCGCCCGCGAGCTTCTGGAGAGCAAACACGCGTCGTTCGAGGAAATTCCCGTCGATGGCAACGCTTCACGTCAGCGCGCCATGGCGCAGCGGGCTGGCGGCAGGTCGAGCGTGCCGCAAATTTTTATTGGCGAAACCCATGTCGGTGGATGCGATGAACTTTATGCGCTTGAACGCGCCGGCAAGCTCGACCCCATGCTGGCGAACTGAGCGGACATCGCCATGATCCGTTATTCGTTGATCTGCGACAACACCCACGAGTTCGAAAGCTGGTTTGCCGATAGCGCGTCGTTTGACACGCAGGCCAAGCGCGGTTTCGTCGAGTGCCCGTTCTGTCACTCAAAGAAGGTTTCCAAAGCCTTGATGACGCCGGCGGTCTCCACCAGGGGCCGCAAGAGCGCGATGCGCGACGATCAGCCCGCAGCCGCGACGGCCGAAACGCCGCATCCCGTTGCGCTGCTCGACGCGAAGCAACAGCAGATGCGCGCGATGATCCGCGAACTGCATAACAAACTGACCGAAAACTCGACCGACGTCGGCTCAAATTTTCCAGCCGAAGCCCGCAAGATGCACGACGGCGACGAGCCCAAGCGCAGCATCCACGGACAGGCGACGTTTGCCGAGGCCAAGGCGTTGGCCGAAGAAGGCATCCCGGTTTTGCCGCTGCCTGGCTTGCCCGAAGAAGCCAACTAAAGCCCTGCCTGGCGCAGCCGGCATTGTCGAACGGGCCAATCCGGTTGCGCCCGCGATTGCGCGTCGGTCCGCATTGCTGATACAAAGTCCGCGCAAAACAATCGCGCGCTGACGCGACACTGACCGGGAGCGAAACATGCTGCATTGGCATCACCTGCGTTTGCGCGCACGCCTTCTTTGCGGAGCCTCTGCGTTACTGGTTTCGGCCGGCGCATTTGTCGCATCCGCGCTTGCGCAAAGCGCTGATTACATCACCGGCGTCGTCAGCGGCCCGAAAGGCCCGGAAGCCGGCGTCTGGGTCATTGCAGAAACCAGGGATTTGCCGACGCGCTTCGCCAAGATGGTCGTCACCGACGATCAGGGCCGCTACGCACTGCCCGAACTGCCGAGGGCGAAGTACAAAATCTGGGTGCGCGGTTATGGCCTCGTCGATTCCGCCAAGCTGGAGGGCGAGCCGGGCGCAACGCTGAATCTCACCGCAACGCCGGCGCCGGACGCCACTGCAGCCGCGCAATATTATCCGGCAATCCACTGGTACTCGATGCTGAAAATTCCTGCGGCAGACCAATTCGGCGGCGCCAGCGACATTCCCGAAAAGGTGAAGCAGCCGGATTGGATCTTTCTGATGAAGAACAACGGCTGCGTTGGCTGTCACCAGCTTGGCCAACTGTCGACGCGCACCATCCCGGCGGGCCTTGGCGACTACAAGAGCCACGAAGATGCCTGGATGCGACGCACCCAATCGGGTCAGGCCGGGGAATCCATGGTCGGCATTCTCGCCGGCCAACTGGGCGGCGCCCCGTACAAGTATTTCGGCGAATGGACGGAGCGCGTCGCCAAGGGCGAACTGCCGAAGACGACGCCGGAGCGTCCAGCCGGTGTCGAGCGCAATTTGGTGGTCACAACCTGGGACTGGTCCGACGACAAAAAATACCTGCACGATGGCATCGCCACCGACAAGCGCAACCCCACGGTCAACGCTTACGGCCCGATCTACGGGTCTCCGGAGTACGCCGGCGACAGCATACCGATCCTGAACGTCAAGACGAGCGAGGTCACTTACTTCAAAGCGCCGATGCGCGACGCCGATGCGCCAGAGGCGCTCGGTCCCGGCCACGCCGCTTCCAAACAGGCGCTGGGCCCGTCGCCTTACTGGGGCAAGGAAAAAATCTGGGACACCAAAATCAACAACCACAATTCCATGCTGGATGGCGACGGGCGGGTTTGGCTTGCCGCAGCCGTGCGCGGCCCCAACAATCCCGACTGGTGCAAGAAGGGCTCGGACGTGCCCTCCGCGAAGGTTTTCCCATTGGAGAAAACCTACCGCGCGCTGGCGGTGCTCGATCCCAAAACAATGAAGTATTCGTTCGTCGACACCTGCTTCCAGACGCATCACCTGCAGTTTGGCTTCGACGCCAACAACACATTATGGACCTCGGGCGGCGGCTCTGTCGTCGGCTGGCTCAATACAAAGACATTCCTCGAAACCGGCGACGCGCAGAAATCACAGGGCTGGACGCCGATGATCCTCGACACGGTTGGCGATGGGAAGCGGCACGAGTGGACCGAGCCCGGCAAGCCCGCCGAGCCCGGCAAGGACCGGCGCATCGAGGCCGGCCTTTATGCGGTTATGCCGAACCCGGCCGATGGCTCGGTCTGGGGCACCTATCGCGCCAATCCCGGCGCCGTGGTGCGCATCAACCCGGGCGCTGATCCGGCCAACACCGCGTTGACGGAAATCTTCAATGTGCCAATGCCGGGTTTTGGCCCGCGCGGCGGCGACATCGACAGCAAGGGCGTCGTTTGGGTGTCGCTTTCGAGCGGACATCTCGGCTCCTTCGACCGCTCCAAATGCAAGGCGCCCTTGAACGGCCCCAACGCTACCGGAAACCATTGCCCGGAAGGTTGGGTGTTCTACAAATATCCCGGACCGGGCTTTGACGGCATCGGCGATAACAGCGCTGAATCGAGCTACTACAGCTGGGTCGATCAGCATGACACCTTGGGTCTCGGCAAGGACGTTCCCATGTCGACTGCCAACCTCAACGACGGCGTCGTCGCGCTGAAAGACGGCAAGATGATCTCGCTAAAGGTGCCGTATCCCCTCGGCTTCTACGCCAAAGGCTTCGACGGCCGTATCGACGATGCCGCCGCCGGCTGGAAAGGCCGGGGATTGTGGGTTTCAAGCGGCGACCGTGCGCCGTGGCTGATCGAGGGCGGCAAGGGCATGCGACCCATGGCGGTGCATTTTCAGGTGCGCCCGGACCCACTGGCGAAATAATGCGGCAGCAGCGAGGATTGCCGCAACCAGCCTTTGCCGGACAGCTTGAGCCTTCCCAGCGTGTAAGCCGCTCCGGCGGAGCCTTTAAAGTTTCACCGGCACGAACGCGCCCGAAAATAGCTCGGCTGCATCCGGCACGCGCTCCAGAAGCCCAAGTTCTGGAAATGATTTCCGGATCACGTCGATTGCCGCAGGATTGAAGGCGCCGTCGCTGGACATAAGTTTGAGTTCGTTGTCCCAGGCCCGCGCCACTGCGGTCTCGCTGACGTTGATGGCTTTTGCCGCGATTCTGATGCCCGCCTCGCGATGGCCGCGCATCCACGCAACCGAGCGAAACCATCCCAGTATGACGCGATGAACCAGATCCGGATTTTTCGCGATGATGTCGTCGCGCGCGAAAAGCACGTGCGCGTGAAAGTCTTTCACCACCTCGCCAAACGACAGCACCATTTTGGCGGCGTTGTTCTCTTCATATGAATACGCATTCTGGTCGGCGACGACGCTGCCGTCGAGTTCCCCGGCACGCATCGCGGCGAGGCGACCGCGTTCCGCGCCCAGCGGCAACGAGACGATCCCATCGGGCCCCCAACCCCGCTGACGCGACACCTCGCGAACCAGCCAGTCGGTCATCGAGCCGGCGCTGGTGACGCCGATTCGCTTGCCCTTCAGATCCTCAAAGGACCGGATCGAACTATTCATCGGCGCCGCCAACGTCATCGACCAAGGCGAACCCGCCAGCGCGGCAACGGCGATCGCCAGCACGCCCTTGACGCGATAGGCCATGCCCGGTCCGGAGCCACAGCCGAAATCAATCGAGCTTGATGCGAGCGCCTGCTGCATCGGCGCATCGCCGGCCAGTTCGACGCGCTCGACGTCAAGATCCAGCGCCTGCCAGACGCCAGCCTGTGTCCCCATCGACAGGATCGACCAAATGATGGAGGAACCCGCGGTGCCTATTTGAACCTTGTCGAGCGCCAACACGTGGGTTGGGGCGATGGCGAGGAACGCCGCAAACGAGCTTGTCCAGGTTGACCGTTTGCGCATTTTTACATTCCGGGCCGGTAAGAACAGCGATGATGTCGCAGCCGCCAGTCCCGCGCAAGTGCATGTTGCGGGCGGTTGGCGAGACCCGTTTTAGTTGCGCCGCGTCTTCTCACATCTGCGTAATTCGGGAACTCTTCATGATGAACTTCGCATAATTCGTTTCCTATGACTTTAACTAGCGCCTAGACTCTACGTCCTTGATTCGGTTTGGGCGATCTTGCGCAGTTTCGTAGCAACACAACTTCTGTCAGGAGGCTCCGGCGGCATTTCACGTGTCGCGCGGCTGACCGTTCGCGCCCTGAGTGAATCGGGCCATTCCATTGAGGCCATCGCCAATCACGAGGACAGTCGCGACATCCATTTGCCGGTGCCCGTGCAGGCGTTTTTCGGCAGTCGTTTGTTCTTTTTTCTCGCCTGCCAGTTCGCCTCGCTGAAATGCTCGCGCATCGTCTACGACTTTGCCGGCACGGCAAGAGCCAGTTGGGGAGCGCCCTTCGTTGGTCGACCTTACATGGTCTGGATTCACGGCCTTGAGGTTTGGGAAGGGCTGCGAACGCCGCGTCGCGCCAAGATACGGCACGCTGCGATGATCATCGCCAACAGCCATTTCACCCGCAATCGCGCCATTGAACTTCACGGCGAAATGTTTGAACGGACGCAAGTCTGCTGGCTTGGCACGCTGGAGGACGAGCCCGGCGAAATTTCACCGGAGCGGGATTCCGGCGCGCCGGTCGTTCTTGTTGTCGCCCGCATGGAAAACGGCCGCGACAAGGGTCATGCCGCCATGATCGACGCGTGGCCGCAGGTCGTCGCCGCGGCGCCCGGAGCCCGCCTGATTATCGTTGGCGATGGCTCCGGCCGCGACGAACTCATTCAACGCGCTGAACGCTCTGCTGCCGTTTCTGACATTGAGTTCGCCGGCTTTGTCACAGAAAGCAAGCTCGACAAACTCTACGCGCGCGCCAATGTTTTTGCGATGCCGAGCCGCGGCGAAGGCTTTGGGCTGGTGTATGTTGAGGCCATGCGGCACGCGGCGCCGGTGATCGCCTCTGTGCATGACGCCGGACAGGAAGTGAACGTCGATGGCGTGACTGGGTACAATGTTTCGCTGGATCGGCCTGGCGAACTCGCCGGGCGCCTCATCGAATTGATTACCAACCGCGAACTGGCCGTTTGGATGGGGCAGAACGGGCTGACGCGCTGGCGTGAAAATTTCGCCTATGGAAAATTTCGGCAGCGCTTTACGCCATTGTTCGAAGAGTTCGCCAAAACGAAAACGAGTTTCTTCCGCTTTTTGTAGCCAATCAGCGGGCCACTGTAAGCGGCGCGCTCGTCGGCTCACCGATTTGAACCCAAAGGTTCGGATCGCTTTGCGATTGCCGCTTGACAAAACGATAGGGCGTCGCGTTCCAGGCCTTCACGGCGCCGCGCATGTTGTCCAGCACGTACTCGCCATGATCGGTTTTTGCGGTCAGCACCGCATGACCCTCGCCGGCTTCGTCCTTGACGACGGTGACAAGCAACGCCTGACGCGGCAGGCCGGCGGCGATAAGCAATTTGCGTTTCAGCAATACATAATCTTCGCAATCGCCATAACCGTCGAGCGGCAAATCCCAGCGGTCGATAACACCCCAGTGATCCATGTCGGACATCGGAGTTATCGACACGTTGACGTGCGAGTTGACCTCCCGCAGCAGTCGCCAGGTTCGCGAATTCAACTCGATGTCGCGGGCTTGCGTCAGGCCGCCGCTGCATTCGTCCGGGTATCGCGAGCAGAAATCGAGCCAACCATGTGGCGTGGTGGTGGTGGGCCCGACCTGAATATTCGTCGCGGCGGGCGCTCCGGCGTTGGTCGTGTGTCGAGGCGAAGCGTTTGCATCGCCGTTTGCGACGATGAGAAACATCATCGCGCTCGCCATCCCGGCAAAAACGCCTGCCAAACGCATACTCGACACCCTGCAATCGACGCTGGCGCATCCGGCCGAAGCCAAACGCCGTCATTTGATTAACAAAGCGTAAACGAAATTGAGGCGGTCGTCACCCAGACGCGCCACAAACATTACCAAATGGTTAACCGCAAATGGTGCGGATCAGACGGGTTTTGTCGCCGCCATCATGAAGTTTACCGACATGTCGCGGCTCCAGTTCCACTGCTCACGAAACGGCTCGAAGACGACGCCAGTCCGCTCGAGAGGTTCGAGGTCAACCGACGTGAACAAGTTTTCGAGTTCATCCGGCGTGACGAATTTCTCCCACTGGTGCGTACCCTTTGGAACCCAGCCAAGCACATATTCCGCGCCGATGACCGCCAACGCAAAAGAACGGAACGTGCGATTGAGGGTTGCGACAAAGAGCAGCCCGCCGGGCCGGGTCAGCGCGGCAGCCGCTCGCATGAATATGTCGACGTCGGCGACGTGTTCAATCACCTCCATGGCGCAAACCACGTCAAAATGTTCGCCCGTCGCCGCCAGCGATTCGGCGGAGGTGCACCGATAGTCGATCGCCAGGTTGGAAGTTGCGGCATGCTGTCGCGCTATTTCAATGTTGCGTTCGCCGGGATCGACGCCGGTGACTGTTGCGCCGCACATGGCCATTGATTCTGAAAGCAGGCCACCGCCACAACCGATGTCGAGGACTGCAATCGACGCCAGTGGCTTCGCCGGATCGGCGCCGTCAAGTTGCTGATTTTTCGCCACTACCTGTTGTATCCATTTGACTCTCTGGGGATTGAAGCGGTGCAGCACGCGCATCGGGCCGTGCACGTCCCACCACGCCGCGCCAAGCTGGTCGAAGCGCAGGAGTTCCGCCGCGTCAACGCTCGTGTTGCCCACCATTAAATGCGACATCCTCATTGGTAATCAGCTTTCAATACTGTATAGACGACCCTGTCCGCTTGTCAGATATTTGGTCTGGGATCAGATATGTGGTAGGACTATCCGGATAGCCATTTTAAAGATTTTGAACGAAACATTCATAACGACCAAACTAACGACATTTTAGCAGCGAGTTTCCAGCATGTATTTTTTTTCACAAGTTCAGGCAGCGCACTCGAAGTTGTGCCTGAAGCATCTCCAGAGGCAACATGAAACGCGAAAATTTGAAGCGGGAATCACGTCCTTTCGTTGTGGAAGTTCGACGTGGCGCAAAAGCAAATCAGGCATCGGGTTTGGCGCCGTCAGGACGCAAATTTGTTTCGGCCGACCAGACGCGGACTGCTGACTTTGCGGCACGTCCGCATGAGGGGCTGTCCGGACCGTTTGCGGAAACAGCTGAATCTGCTGCAGCGGAACTCAAGGCTCCGCGAAGGATATTGGAGGCGGTAGGCGAGGAAGGCGCGGCGCAACAAGTTGCCGTTGACACACCCCGCCGGGGCCGCAAGCCCGGCGCAAAAAACAAGGCCAAATCCACTGCGGCCGGGGACCACCCGGTGAAGCGCGGTCGCGGCCGGCCACGACGCAATCCCGAGGTTGGAGCCCGCTCGATATCCCTAACCAGCGAAATAGAACATGCGGCGATCAAAACGATGAACAGCCTCCAGCCGACACGCGCCAAATCGCCGCCCCATTCGCCGGCAACCCCTCAACAGCCATTGCTTGAGCCCCCGCCCAAGCGTCAGCGCGGTCGCCCGCGAAAAGTCCGCGCGCCGAAATTCAATTGGCTTGAGTGGGCCGCCGACGACGCCTGAAATAACGCTTCGGGGTGCGTGTCGCCATTCAGACAAGGGTGCTGATGCGCGCCAATCGGCGAACGGTTGTTTGCGACGTTTGACAGCGCGTAACGTCAATTGCATATCAGGTCGCCTCGTTCGAGGCCGCCCGGTATTTGGCTGCCGGGCAGCGGTTTGCGACGCTTCTGATTTCTGGATTTCCACGCCCCATGCCCCGTCTCGTAATGAAATTTGGCGGCACGTCCGTCGCCAACATGGATCGCATCCGCAATGTTGCGCGCCACGTCAAACGCGAGGTCGATGCGGGTTTCGAAGTGGCCGTCGTGGTTTCCGCCATGTCCGGCAAAACCAATGAGCTCGTGGGTTGGGTGGAAGACGCCTCAAAGCTGTACGATGAGCAGGAATACGACGCGGTTGTCGCTTCGGGAGAACAGGTGACATCTGGCTTGCTGGCGCTTGCCTTGCAGGAAATCGGCATCCCCGCGCGATCCTGGCAAGGCTGGCAAATTCCCCTCGAAACCTCTGGCGCCCACGGCTCGGCCCGTATTCAGGCGCTCGACGGCAAGAATCTTCTGGCGGGCTTTGCGCAAAGGCAAGTCGCTGTCGTCGCCGGGTTTCAGGGCGTGCACACGCCAAGTGGACGGATCACGACCCTCGGTCGCGGCGGTTCCGACACCAGCGCCGTCGCGATTGCAGCCGCGATCAGCGCGGATCGCTGCGATATCTACACCGATGTTGACGGGGTCTACACAACCGATCCGCGCATCGTGCCGCAAGCCCGCCGGCTCGACCGTGTGGCTTTTGAAGAAATGCTGGAAATGGCGTCGCTTGGCGCCAAGGTTTTACAGGTTCGCTCGGTCGAGTTGGCGATGGTCTACAAAGTGAAAACCTTTGTACGCTCGTCGTTCGGCGATCCCCTCGACCCAAAGCCCGGCACGCTCATCTGTGACGAGGAGGATATTGTGGAACAACAGGTTGTCACCGGCATCGCCTTTTCAAAAGACGAAGCGCAAATCACCTTGCGCCGCGTCGCCGACCAGCCCGGCGTCGCTGCACAGATTTTCGGCCCGCTCGCCGACGCCAACATCAATGTCGACATGATTATTCAGGTTGTATCCGACGATCATAAGACTACCGACCTGACCTTTACCGTCGTCACGGCGGACTTCGAACGCGCCAAGGCGATCCTCGAACGCAATCGCGCGTCCATCGCCTATGCCGATCTCCAGGGTGCGACGGATGTGGTGAAAATTTCCGCGATCGGCGTCGGCATGCGCAGCCACGCGGGAATCGCGGCGCGCGCCTTTCGGGCGCTGGCCGACAAGGGAATCAACATCCGCGCCATCACGACGAGCGAAATCAAGTTTTCTGTGTTGATAGACAAGGACTACACCGAACTGGCGGTGCGCACGCTGCATTCATTGTACGGCCTCGACAAGGCCTGAAGCCATCCTGTCGCCAGAGCATGATCCCGAAAAGTGGACGCCGGTTTTCGGAAAAGATCATGCTCAATCAAAAATCTGGAGTGCGACGACGATTTGAAGAAGCGTCATCGCGCTCTATCGGGCGCCGAGCGCGTCGGCGCGCCTCACCGCCTTGCCGAAGGCACCGCACACCAGCTGTCGCGCCTGCCGCCTGCGTAGGCGCGCGCCCATCCAGCCCCGATCATGGCGGCGGAAATATCGTGCGAGTCGTCTGCTGTGCGAACTTGCACCGAAGCGACGACGCGGCCGCCGTATTTGTCCAGATTAATGTCGCTAACATACGTCTGGCCGCTGGCCAGCATATCGGCGAGACCCTCGCGCGCCTCCTGCGCTCCCACAAGCTCGGCGCCACATTGCGCCTTGAGTTCAGGCGCGTCGATGCCGCGCAGGCGAACCAGGGTGACGATCTCCTGGCCAAACCAGATGCGGATGCGGCCCTCAAAAGTGTCGCCGTCGAGAACGCGCAATACCTCAACGCGGTAAGGGCCGTACAAACCAGAGCGTCGGGACGCGGAAGTCATCTGCGCCGCTGTGCGCGGTTTGGCCGCGCCGCCGACGGGCTTGCCTTCAGCGATTGCGAAGTTCGCGCTGAACGCCAATATCGCCACCGGCAACAGGCTGTGTGGAAAAGAGATCATTTTCCTATCAAATAGAAAAACATATTTATTGTCAATAGTTTCCTACAACTAAAGATTGTAAAAATTGCATTAAAAGTCGGAGATCAGCCCTTTGACCTCCCAGTCCCCGTATCGTACCGGGTCCAGACCGCCGCGCCCGCCGACTTCTCGCGCCCCCGAGCCAGCCGTCTCCCTGGCAGCCCGATGGCGTTCTGCGGCTTCCTGCAAGGCCCGCAGAGCTTGCGGGTTGGGCTGCGGTGGCGCCGGCAGGGCTGTTTTGGAGTTTGGGCTTTTGCGGTTCTCTGGCGCCATCGGCGAACCTCCGAAACGGGTCGGCAAGGAATAATCCATATCGGCCGTACCGGCAACGCGCCACCTCAGGCGGGCAACCTCACGCAATAGCCAGTCCCTGCTGGTGCGCCGCCTCGCGAAGGACGCTTTCGGCAGCCCCACGCGACACCTTGTCGTTCAGCGAAATCCAGCCACTGCGAACCACGTCGAAGCGCGCGACGCATTCGTCCAGCGTATCGATCCACGCCCGGGCCGCGTTGGCGCAGCCAGCGGGGGAACGGAATTCGCCCGCCACGCCCAACGCGCCGAGGCGCGCGGCCAAACCGGGATGGCCGCCAAAGTCGCCATCGGCGTCGGCCAGCGCCAGATCGTGAGCACGCTCAAAGGCGGTGTGATCGTTGCTGACTTCCAGCAGCCTGCGTTCTTCGGCCAGAGTGCAAATCTTGTCGCCAAGCAGAGCTTCCAGCATGGCTTGCTTCAACAGCGCCTGCGCCAGCGCGTCCGCCCCTACCAGTCGCCGCGCCCACTGATCGGCGTGAAATTCCTGGGCCTGCCATAGTCCCGCTGATGAGGCCGCCAACTGCGCTGCGAAGCTGGCCAGCCAACGGGCAAAACAGCGCGTAATTGGATTGACGCTGGTATGCCCGCGCCCTTTCAGTTGCGCCGCCAGATCGAGGGCGTTGCGGATTTTTCTGTCGACCTCCGCATGCGGGTTCAGCAGGTGGCCTATCTCATGCGCCACGATAGCGCAGGCCGCCGCTTCCGGCAGAACCAGCAGCAGCGACAAACCGAGTCGAAGCGTGACGTGCGGCGACAACCCATCCGGCTTCGCGTCGATGCAGATGGAAGCGCTGTTGTCGTCGATCAGGCAGATTTCCGCTGGCGTTTGGACGCCGGAGCGGCGGCAGACTTCCTCGACGACACCCCACAGTTTCGGCGCCTCGCTTCGCGACAAGCCGATCTCACACGATATCGGGCCGGCAGCGCCGGCGCCGGCGGCCGGTCGCGCGGCAATCGCCAACCTCAGCCCGCACAACATAAGTAGGACCAGTAAAGCAGCTTGCCCGTTGGTCGCGAAGACGCGCGTCACGACGCCTGCGAAAATCAGCGCCAGCCCAGGCGTCAGCCAGAGTGCGGCCCGGCAGGAGCCTTGCAGAACGCTTGCCGCAAGCCGGAGCCGCCGCAATCGGCAGTCATCTGCAATACGCGGAACTCGGGGCGCAGGCAGGCGCGCGCCCTCGGCGATGAAACTCATGTACGCGCACTCACTCGAACCCTGTGACAATGCTCCTGTAAAAGTTAAATTACGGTTTGACGCCGCTCAGCCACGTCTTGGCGCAGGTCTCGGGTCTATTGCCTCCCGTCGATTGGCGTTCTTCGATTGGCGTCCGTTGATCGGCTTGCCTCGCGTTCGCCACATACCTATGGTGAAGATTGTCGATATCACCGCTGCGAATCGCCGGCTGAAGCGTTTGCTGACCGAAACTCAAGCCGCGAAGAATGCAGTGTGACCAAAGCTTCCCGGCCGTTCCGATCCCAGGGTAAAATCGTTGAGGCTCCGCCGCCGCCTGGCCTGAACGCGCGGATCGCCGCTGCGATGTTGCTGGCGGACGTCGCTGGCGGCGGCATGAGTCTGGAAGACCGCCTGACGGATACCGCCACGAGCCGGCTGCATGACCTCGAGCCGCGCGACCGTGCGTTGGCGCGTTCCATTGTCACCGTTGGATTGCGCAAACTGGGCAGCATCCGCGCGGCGCTGGCGCAGTTTCTGGAAAAGGGCTTGCCGAAAAAGGCGGCCGGTCTTGAGTGGACACTGACGGTTGGCGCCGCGCAAATTCTCTATCTCGATATTCCCGATCATGCGGCGGTTGATCTTGCGGTGCACGCCGTCAAGCGCGATACGCGCACCGCTCCATTCGCTGCACTCGCCAACGCGGTGTTGCGCAACATCGTGCGCCACCGCGACGAACTTCTCGGGAGCGCGGACCCCTTCATCGACACGCCAGCCTGGCTGGCGGCGCGCTGGCGGCGCAACTACGGTGAGGCGACCGCGCAAGCTGTTTCACGCATGCATGGATTTGAGCCGACGCTCGACTTGACGGTTCGCGGCGATGCGGCGGGGTGGGCGGCTAAACTTGACGGCTTTGTGTTGCCGACGGGGTCCGTGCGCCTTCTGTCTCATACCCCGGTGACGGAGTTGCCCGGTTACGCTGAGGGCCAATGGTGGGTGCAGGATGCCGCAGCCAGCTTGCCAGCGCGACTGTTGCGCGTCGAACCGGGCGAAACCGTCGCGGATCTGTGCGCGGCGCCTGGCGGCAAAACCGCACAACTTGCAGCAGCGGGCGCCACAGTGTTCGCCATCGACAAGTCGGCCGAGCGTTTGAAGCGTCTATCGGCCAATCTGGCGCGGCTCAATCTCACCGCCGAAGTCAGCGTTGGCGACGCCATGACCAGTCAGACCGGTCCCTGCGACGCGGTTCTGCTCGACGCGCCGTGCACCTCCACCGGAACGATTCGCCGGCATCCGGACGTCGCCTGGACGAAACGTTCCGGCGATATTGCCAGTCTGGCTGCGTTGCAGACGAAGATGCTGGATCGAGCTGTAACCTTGCTGCGGCCTGGCGGCAGGCTCGTCTACTGCACCTGTTCACTCGAGCCCGAGGAGGGCGAGTTGCAAATCGCAGCCTTGCTTCGGCGCAACCCCGACGTGATGCGCTCGCCCATAGACGCGGCAGAACTCGGTGGCCTTGAGGCGTGCCTGACTGCCGACGGGGAATTGCGGACGTTGCCGTTGCACCTTCCTGACGCTGACCCGAGGCGCGCCGGTCTCGACGGTTTTTTCGCTTGCCGGTTGCAGCGCCGCGCGTGATTGCGTTTCAGTTCAGCGGCATTCGCCACCCAGGAAATGGACAGGGCGGGCGACAAGCTTGCGAAACGTGTATACAGGACGCTGTGTTGGTCGTTCCCATGATGAATTCCCATTCTTCTGTTTCTCCGCACGCTCATATCTTGCTGCATGCCACGGGAAATTGAAGCGCGAGGCGGAGGCGGGTTGGCGAACAGCGCAATGGCGAACAACCTGCGCACGGCAAGTTTCGCTGCCGGCGAGATGCTGTCGCGAGGCTGGCGCGGAGCCGGGAGACCCTGGCGCGCCATCGCATCGCTTCGCCCTGCAACGCCAGAACGTCTGCTGATCTCGCCGCAAGACATTCGCACAGCGGATCCAACCGTCGCGGCGGACGTCTACGCTGGCTACTTCGCCTTCGCTGGCAAGATGGTCAACGTACATGGAAATTCACCGTTCGAAACGCCGCCGCCGTCGGCCGCGTGGGCGGCGGAACTCGTCGGCTTTGGTTGGCTGCGTCACCTGCGCGCAGCCGAGACGGCCCTTGCGTCCGCCAATGCGCGTACGCTGGTGGAAGACTTTCTGAAACTGGGCCTGCGTCGCCCGGCTTTGCCGGTGTGGGCGCCGCAGGTGACAGCCCGTCGCTTGCTCGCCTGGCTCAGCCAGTCGCCGATGATCCTGGAAAACGCCGATGCAGCGTTTTACGCACGCTTCATGAAAGCGCTGGGTCGTCATGCCTCGCATCTCGAAAAATGCCTCGGCGACGGAGTGCAGGGCGAGACTCGTTTGCTGTGCGGCATCGCCCTCGCCGAATTGGGATTGTGCGCCGCCGGCGCCGCTGTCCATCTGCGCCGCGGGTCGCGACACCTCGCTGTCGATCTGGCAAAGCAAATCTTGCCGGATGGTGGCCATATCAGTCGCAATCCGCAGACAGTGGTGAATTTGCTGCTCGATTTGTTACCGTTGCGACAGGCCTTCGTTTCGCGGGGAATCGCTGCGCCCAAAGCGCTGCTGAACAGCATTGATCGCATGATGCCAATGTTGCGAACCTTTCGCCTCGGCGACGGTTCCCTCGCCTTGTTTAACGGCATGGGCGTCACGCAGACGCACATGATCGCCACGCTGCTCGCCTATGACGATGCGCGTGCGACGGCGCTCACCAACGCGCCAAATTCCGGCTATCAGCGCCTTGAAGCCTCCGGTGTCGTCATCCTGATGGAGACCGGCGCTGCGCCACCGCCGCGCTATTCGGCTGCGGCCCACGCCGGGCAATTGTCGTTCGAAATGAGCGTCGATGGGCAGAGGTTCATCGGAAATTGCGGGGCGCCGGACGAGTTGCGAACCGCGATGCGGGCGGCGGCGCGTTCCACGGCGGCGCATTCAACGCTGGTGCTTGAAGATACCTCATCGAGCCGGATCGCCACTGCGCAGGGATGGACGGGCTGGCTCTGTGGACAGATCCTCGCCGGGCCCCGGCATGTGCCGGTCTCGCGCAGCCGCGATACGGACGGTGAAACGATTATCGCAACCCACGATGGCTATGCTCGCGAGTTTGGCCTGCTGCATCAGCGCCGCCTCCATATCGCGTCTGGCGGCGAAAAATTGGCCGGGTCCGACCGGCTGGTTCCAGCCCAAGGCAACACCATGCCAGCTACTGGCCTCGAATACGCTGTACGGTTCCACCTGCATCCCACCGTCCGATGCCAAGCCTCGGAAGACGCCAAATCAGCAGAACTGGCTCTCGCCGATGGGTCGCGATGGGCGTTTTACGCCGATGGAATGCCCATAGAGGTCGAGGCCGGCGTTTGTTTCGCCGTTCCCGAAGGGGCGCGCCACGGAGAACAGCTGGTCATCTACGGCAATTCCGCCGAGGTTCCGGGGTTTCGATGGGTGTTCGAAAAACTTGGCGGCGCTCCAAACCGGACTGCGCCGCCACCTGGCCCGCTTACGGCCTGAACGAGCTTAAATGCGGCCCGAACCACCAAGCCGCAAAAGCGTACGGGTTTGCCCGCCGCCAAGATTGCGGAACGGCTGGCGCTCTACCGTGGCTCCGCCAGTGCTGACCATGGGCTTGCGGAACGAACTGTAGGACGGCTTGCGCTCAACCACCACAGCCCGGTGCGCACCCGAACGATCGACTGAATACGCCACCTCGGAAGGCTGCGAATGGCGCCGGCTGGAGTGAAGTTTCTGGACCAGCGCGGTCGCCGTCTCGACCGGGACGTCCATAAGTTCGGCGGCGATTTCCGCCTGCTGCGCCACGTCGTCCGTCAGGCCCTGTGCGGCAAAAACTGCCTCTTCCAGAGACGGTGGAAATTCCTTTACCCGGACTGCGGGTCGCGGCTTGGTTTGGCGATTCTGGCGCATAGGCGCTCCCTATGTTGCGCAGCAATAAATCCGTTGTGCATTGCACAATACGCTCCCTCAAATAAACTCGCAAGTCCGAATTTGGTTGCCCTACCGGGAGAAAGCCGAATTATCTCCGCCCCTCGACCGGCGTTGTCGGCCAATCCGATAGAAATCGTCAATTTTGCGTCAATGTGACGCGCCGCTGGCCGTCCGGCTTTGCGGTCCGCAAAGCCCATGCTATCGCGCGACATCTGCAAAAATTGCGAATTCCGGAGCTTCGACATGCCGAACGACCTACGCCCTGTGGCTCGCGCGTTGCTGTCGGTTTCCGACAAAACCGGCTTGATCGAACTAGCCCGACGACTGGCGGCGCACGGCGTCGAACTGGTGTCCACCGGCGGCACCTGCAAGGCCATCGCCGACGCCGGCCTCACCGTCCGCGACGTCTCGAGCCTCACGGGATTTCCGGAAATGATGGATGGCCGCGTCAAGACCCTGCATCCGGCCGTGCACGGCGGGTTGCTCGCCATACGCGGCAATGCCGAACACGAAGCCGCGATGCTGGCGCACGCCATTGCGCCCATCGATCTGCTCGTGGTGAATCTTTATCCGTTCGAGGCGATCGCAAGCCAGGGCGCCGGCTACGGCGTTTGCATCGAGAATATCGACATCGGCGGTCCCGCAATGA
Organism: Hyphomicrobiales bacterium; assembly: GCA_043744855.1. Classification (GTDB taxonomy): domain Bacteria; phylum Pseudomonadota; class Alphaproteobacteria; order Rhizobiales; family Beijerinckiaceae; genus Terripilifer. The sequence goes on along the minus strand of JAYTTW010000155.1, from coordinate 5,293 downwards.
TTCGCGGCGCAGCGAAAAACCACGCTGACGTCGCAGTTGTCGTCGATGTCGCTGATTACGCCCGCGTGCTTGAAACGCTCGACGCAAACGCTGGATGCACGACGCTGAGGCTACGCCAATCCCTGGCGCAAAAAGCTTACGCGCGCACCGCCGCCTACGACGCGGCGATTTCCAACTGGTTTGCCGCAGAACTCGGCGAGACCACCCCGGACTATCGCGCTATCGGCGGTCGCCTCATTGAAAAAATGCGATATGGCGAAAACCCACACCAATCCGCCGGATTCTACCGACTGCCCGAGGCGCGGCCGGGCGTCGCCACCGCCCGACAATTGCAGGGCAAGTCATTGTCCTACAACAACATCAACGACACCGACGCGGCGTTTGAGTGCATCGGCGAGTTTGCTGCAGCACGAACGGCGGCCGTCGCAATCATCAAGCACGCCAACCCCTGCGGCGTGGCCGAAGGCGGCAGTCTGCGCGAGGCCTACGAAAAGGCGCTGCGCTGCGATCCCGTATCGGCGTTTGGCGGCATCGTCGCGCTCAATCGCAGGCTCGATGCAGAAGCCGCCGCCGAGATCGTCAAGATTTTCACCGAAGTCATCATCGCGCCGGAGGCTGACGAGGAAGCCATCCGCCTTGTTGCCGCGAAGAAAAATTTGCGCCTGCTCGTCACCGGGGGACTGCCCGATCCGCGTGCGGCAGGATTGACCGCGCGAACCGTCGCCGGCGGCATGCTCTTCCAGTCGCGCGACAACGCCGTCGTTGACGACATGGAATTGAAGGTCGTGACAAAACGTTCGCCAACACCAGGCGAACTGGCCGATCTGAAATTTGCCTTCCGCGTCTGCAAGCACGTCAAGTCCAACGCCATCGTTTACGTAAAAGACGGCGCCACGGTTGGCATCGGCGCCGGGCAGATGAGCCGTGTCGATTCCTCGCGGATTGCCGCCTGGAAAGCCGCCGAAGCCGCCCGGGCCGCCGGATTGCCGCAAAGCCTGGCCAAAGGCGCGGTGGTCGCATCCGATGCGTTTTTCCCGTTCGCCGATGGGCTGCTGGCGGCGGCGGAGGCCGGCGCAACGGCGATCATTCAACCCGGCGGCTCAATGCGCGACGATGACGTCATCAAAGCGGCCGACGCGGCTGGCCTTGCCATGGTGCTGACCGGACATCGGCACTTTCGCCATTAACTCTCCGCAGAGCCGGCGATGCCTTTGTTCATCTCGCCTTAATCAATGCGGCGCATTTCATTGCCCTCGCCACACGGCGGAGCGTGGATCGACCCAATTGGGCCTCGCTCCCGCCATTCGCTCAGGCCAAGCGTACGGCCCCAAAGGGTCGGTGATGGAGTGAGAATAGCGTCATGCGGATTAGTTTTACCGATGAGCTTGATGGTACCCGCATATTGTATTCAATCGGGCGCGTACGCGCCGCCTCTGGATGGCGAGCCGTCACGGGCTTGAGCGACACTACCGCCAAAGACGCCGCGCTCGACGCGCTGATGAAGCAAGCCGCCGAATTCGATGCGGACGCGATTGTCGGCGTTGACTTTGAAGTTGATGGCGGCAACTCCCTCGACCTCTGCAATGTCGCGTTGCAACGCGTTGCGGCAACAGGAATTGCGGTGAAGCTGGCGCGCGCCGCCTGAGCGGCCCGCTCGGGTCAACCGGCCCTCGTTGACGTTTCTCAACACGAAGATGAGACTGCCTGCGCCATTTCCGGCGGAGGCAGTCAAAATGGTCAAAAACCAGCGCGAGACGGCCCGCCAGCAGCCACCGGTGGAAACCGTCGCCGTACCCGGCCCCATAGCCGTTGCCACTACGAACGACGCGATGGCGCTTTCCCTGCCACTCGCCGAGCCAACGCCGGCCATGCGGACCTACTTCGCGAAGTGCCGTGACAAGATCGGCTTTGTGCCCAACGTGCTCACCGCTTACGCGCACGACATGGCGAAGCTCGAAGCCTTCGCCGCGTTCTACAACGACCTCATGCTGGCGCCGTCCGGCTTGTCGAAACTCGAACGCGAAATGATCGCGGTTGCAGTGTCATCGGAAAACAAATGTTTTTATTGCCTCACCGCGCATGGCGCCGCCGTGCGGCAGTACAGCGGCGATGCGACGCTTGGCGAAAAAATGGCGATGAATTTCCGCGTCGCGGATTTGTCAGGCAAACAACGCGCCATGCTTGACTTCGCCATCAAGATAACGCGGGCAAGTCACGAAATCGGCGATGCGGACCGGCAGGCTTTGCGCGACGAAGGGTTTTCTGATCGCGACATCTGGGACATCGCTGCGGTCGCCAGTTTTTTCAATATGTCGAATCGCATGGCGAGCGCAGTCGATATGCGGCCCAACATCGAGTACCACGCGCAGGCGCGCGGAACGTAGCGTCAGCCGTTAGTTCGCTTGTCTGGCGGCATCGAGCGTCACCACAAGCGTCTGGTTGCGAACCTGGATCTTCCTGAGCAGCATTTTCGCGGCCCGCTGGCGGGGGTCCGCGTCCTTGAGTTTGTACACGGGATAGCGTTCCAGCGCCGCTCCAAGCAGGGACTGCGCCTCGGCGCGCGCCTCGCGTTCAAATTGTTGTAGCCCCTGAGATCGGAGACGTTGCGTTTGACGCGCCAGAAACGCGCCGAGCGGCGATCGCGACGGCTTTTCTGTTTCGGCTTGGGGTTTGAAAACGGCGCTGTCGAGGCTGAACTGGCGCAGAAAAAATGCGCCATCCCGATAATCCAGTTTGCCAGCCCCGGCGACGCGCAACTGCGCCGCCTCGCCCAAAAAACGAAAATCGATATCCGCGTCAACGCCGATCTTTTCGTCATCGCGCAATTGCGTCGCAACGCGCGTCACGCTGTAGGCGATGGCGTGGCGGTGGCCCTGGTATGGCAATCTTTCATCCACCCGGCGTTGGAGTTCATCGGCGCCAATCACGATCTCGAATGCGCTGGCGCCAGACCCACATAGTCCGGCGAAAATAATGCCCGCAGCCGCAACCCGTGCGGCGGGGTAGAAAGCGGAAACGTGGTTCATCGCGTGCACAACGGCTCCGTACCGCGTTTTGCTTAAACAACTTTACCGATCTTCTTCACCGCCGCGATCAGCCTCGCGCTGTCGGCGGCGATGAAGGTTTCAAATTCAGGCGCATCGAGCCACGCGGGCGGCGATCCCGCGCCTTCAAAAATTTTCTGGATGGCGGGATCGGCCATCGCCGCCTTCATGCCGTCGCGCAATTTTACGAGAATCGGCGCCGGCGTCGCTCTTGGTGCGAACATCCCGGCCCAGATATAGAATTCGACATTGGGATAGCCGAGTTCGCGGAAGGTTTTTACGTCAGGAAACGTATCGATGCGTTTGGCGCCCCAGTTCGCCAGCACGCGAAGGCTGCCCGCATCGACTTGCGGTTTCAGCACGCCCGGCGCCGAGGCCAACGCTTTGACCGAGCCTTGCAACAACCCGTTCAGCGCCGGCCCTGCGCCGGTGTAGGGAACATGCAGGAGTTTGATGCCGGCTTCCGCCGCGAACATTTCCATCGCGACATGCAACGTGCCATAGGGCCCGGACGAACCATAGGGAATCGTGTCGGGATGCTGCCTGGCGTCCGCGACAAAATCTTCAAGCGTCTTCCACGGCGCGGTGGCAGGCACGGCGAGCAAGGTGGGGTCCGCCAGTATGCGCGCCACCGGCGCGAGGTCGCTGACTTCTTAACCAGGCGGCCGTTCGAACAGCCGATCCGCTTCGGGCAGAACGGCGAGCGATGACACGGTCACCAGCAACGTGTGCCCGTCGGGCTTGGCGCGCGCCACAGCGGCGTTGCCAACTTTGCCGCCAGCGCCGACGCGCGTCTCGACGAGAAAACTGTTGCCGAACATGCGTTGCAGAAACTCAGCCACCGGGCGCGCCGCGAGATCGCCTTGGCCGCCCGGCGGAAACGGCACTATAATGGCGACGTTTCGGGTCGGCCACGCGGTCTGTGCCGCAGCTTCGCACGCGTTGAAAACGACGGCATTGGCGCCCAACGCTGTTGCGCTTGCAGCGCAAAGAAATTCTCGACGTCGCATATTGTCAGTTCCCGTGTTTTTGCCTCGTCACCCTTTCACGAACGGCCAACTACACGCAATCACCAAGTTATCGTTGACCAGGGGCGATCAACCTTCCCCCCGTGTGGGGCGCGCGAGCAGCGCCCCGATGGCGTCGTCGACGCTCAGATCACCTGCGACGATGGCGCTGACCGCCTGGCAAATCGGCATGTCGACGCCATGCTTTCGCGCCAACGCGACCAGCACCGGCCCCGTCAATGCGCCCTCCGCCAATTTACCGCCCGCCGCCTGCGCCGGAGGTTCGCCGCGCCCGAGAGCGACCCCATACGAAAAATTGCGCGATTGCGCTGAGGTGCATGTCAGCACGAGATCGCCAAGACCCGACAATCCCATCAAGGTTTCGGGTCGCGCACCGAGCGCCAACCCGAAGCGGGTGAGTTCGGCGAAACCACGCGCCAGCAAGGCGGCGCCAGCGCTGGCCCCGAGGTCGCGTCCGTGCGTGATGCCGCAGGCAATGGCCAGCACATTCTTCGCGGCGCCGCCGATCTCGACGCCGCGCACATCGCCCGTGTGATAAAGCCGGAAAGTCGGGCTGGCCAAAGCGTTGGCGATTTCGGCGGCGAGCGGCTCACGGGCGCAGGCCAGAGTTACCGCAGTTGGCAACCCGCGTGACACGTCCGCCGCAAAGCTCGGCCCTGACAGCACCGCTGCGGGGTTTGACGGTAATAGTTCGTCAACCACTTCGCTCAAAAATTTGGCTCCCACCCGCTCGATGCCTTTTGAGCAAAGCACGACCGGCGCGGACGCGGGCAACAAGCCCGCAAGGGCGCCGACGATTTCGCGGGTTGCCTGCGCCGGCACAACGCATAACAACAGATCGCACGCTGCCGCAGCCGCGAGGGATATTTCCGGCCGCACGGTCGTCGCGAGCTTAACCCCAGGCAGCCGTCGGCTTTCGCGGGTTGCGGTCATTTCTGCGACATGCCCGGCGTCGCGCGCCCACAGAATCACGTCGTTGCCCCCCCGCGCCACGAGGTTGGCGAGCGCCACGCCCCATGCGCCCGCCCCCAGCACCGTAATCCGTGGAAACCGCGCCATGCTGAACCTGCCTTCAAACAATCAGACTGAAGTTGCGATCCGCCTCGAACGGATCGGCAAAAGCGCTAGTATCCACCATCGGAAGAAAGTGAGTCACGCAGTGACGCGCTTTCTGGAGATGATAAGTGGATACTTCAACAAAAACGACGTACCCGGAATCTT
>JAYTTW010000154.1:0-1792 GCA_043744855.1 Hyphomicrobiales bacterium | reverse complement strand
GACATCGACAGCCGTTCCGCCCTTATCGAAGCCATCAACGAATATGATGGCGCGATCATTCTGGTCTCCCATGATCGCTATTTGCTGGAGGCCTGCGCGGATCGCCTGTGGCTTGTCGCCGACGGCACAGTCAAGACGTTTGACGGCGATATGAGTGATTACCGCAAATTTGTTCTGGAACAAGCCAGCGGCGGCGGCTCGGGTCGCGCCGGCGGCGCGACAGGCAACGCCGGCAAAACCTCCAACGCCGACCGGCGGCGAGAGAAAGCCCAGGCCCGCGCCAATGCCATTCCGCCTGGCAAGCGCATCGAGAACGCCGAAGCGCGCATGGCGAAATTCACCGATTTACTGGCGCGCATCGACGCGATGCTGGCTAAACCCGCTGCCTTCGTTAGAGAGCCGGAAAAAGCCGCGCAACTCGCCCAGCAACGCGCCGATTGCGAACGCGCGCTGGCGGCGGCGGAAGAAGAATGGCTGCAACTGACTGCCGGCGACGAAGAGGCGGCGCAGTAGGGGCGCATTTTCCCTTTCGTGCGAAGTGGGGAGGGTCGACGCCAAAGTGCAGCGGCGTGGGGCGCGTGCAGGGTGTGCGAGGCGGCCTGCGCCAGTTTTCGTGTCTCCCGCGCAATTACTTCCGCTTCGTCACGCTGTGTTGAATCGCCAAAATCTCCTGAGCGTATTTTTTCTCCGCAGCTTGCGAGCCCCAATGGGTGATGAAAAGTAAATTCTCTTTGCCAAGCTTCAGAATCGTCAGCTTGACCCCCGTGGGGCCGTCCGCGTCGCTCGCTTTCCACCTGGAGACGATCGAATCCTCGCCCTCGAACCTGAATTTTTGCACAATCTTGCTCGCCTCGTCGCGCGTGATCTTCATTCGGGCGAGCCAGTTCTCCCAATCTTTCATCGCCTGCGTGAAATTACCCATGGGCACGAGCAGGAAGGAGACGTAAAACGCCTCGCTCGCGGGCGTAGCCTTGATGAAGAATCTATCGCTCGCGGTCTTCCAGTCGTCGGGGACAATGACGGAGACAACAGGCTTGTTTTTGGGCAAGCCATGCGTGGCGGCAACCGCGACGCCCGGCGCGCAACCAAGCAGGCCGGCGAGGAGACAAGCGCGAAACACCGAAACGAACATCATGGATCCCCTTCGACACAGCGTCGCACGGCCATCCGCGTCATCAATGTGACATCCATTCGAGTATCGCATAACCACGCGGCGGGATGCGTGCGCGTGCGCACATTGCGGGGTTGGTGGCGGGGTGGGGCGCGTGCAGCGCTGGCATTGCGGGCTGGCGCGCAGGGTGTCATTTTCAAGTGGCATCATCCCGGCCCCGGAGGGGCCATGGATGGTAGCCACGGGTGGAGCGCAGCGGAACCCGTGGATTAAGGTGCCGCCCGGTGTGTAGCCCCGGAGGGGCGAAGGAGTTCCGATGCCGGGCACGTACTCGCAGCTGCTTCTGCATATCGTCACCTCAACGAAGGGGCGCGCGCCGTGGATTACCCCTGATGTCGCGCAGCGACTCTATCCATACATCGGTGGCGTCATTCGGGCGGAGAAGGGCATTCTCTACGAAATAGGCGGCGTCGAGGATCACGTGCATCTATACCTTCGATGGCGGCCTGACGGCAGGCTGTCCGACCTGATGCGCGCGGTGAAGGCGGGGTCGAGCAAGTGGATGCACGAGGCGTTTCCTGATCTCGCCGCTTTCGCCTGGCAGGAGGGCTATAGCGTGTTCTCCGTCAGCAAGTCGCAGGAGGACGCGCTGAAGAGGTACATCAGAGGCCAGGTAGAGCA
>JAYTTW010000153.1:0-6887 GCA_043744855.1 Hyphomicrobiales bacterium | reverse complement strand
GGAGATGATAAGTGGATACGTCAACCAAAACGACATACCCGGAATTTTTGATTCCGGGTACTTGGGCATGATCCCGAAAAGTGGACGCCGGTTTTCGGAAAGATCATGCCCAATCAAAAGTTTGGAGTGCGACGACGATTCGAAGAAGCGTCATCGCGCTCTTGGGAGCAGTCCGGCGAGGCCGGGCAACACCCGCGTCGGCGCCAGATCCGCATACTCGTCGGCTTCGCCGGTGCGGTTGATCCAAACCGCCTTGAAACCAAACGCTACCGCTGCGGCGATATCCCAACGATTGGAGGACTGGAACGAGACCTCGCCAGGGGCGACGCCGAACTGCTTCCCGACCAGCCCATAAACGCCTGGCGCCGTTTTGAAAGTGCGCAATTCGTCAACGCTCAGGCAGGCGTCGATGAGTTCCGTGATACCTGCCGAGGTCATGGCGTTGCGCAGCATTTCCGCTGTGCCATTCGACAGGATTGCGGTTTTGGCGCCGGAATTCTTCAGCGCCTCCAGCGTGGGCTTCACGTCTGCGAAGGCATCCAGCCGTTCATAGGCCTCCAGCAACGCCGCGCGGGTCGAGGCGGCAATGCCGCCACATTCTCCGGCGGCGAAATCGAGCGCCAACGCGGTGAGTTCGCGAAAGTCGCGATAGGCGCCCATCATCGTGCGCGTCCACGTGTATTCCAGTTGCTTGTTGCGCCAAATCTCCGACATTCGCAGGGCTTGCGGACCCAACTCAGCGCGATGGCGCGCGACGGCGGAGTGCACATCGAACAACGTGCCGTAGGCGTCGAAAACATAAACCGGCAAGCTGCCCATGAAACCTCAAGCGTGTGGTTCTGCGGGCGATGGCGGCGCTGGCGTCCGCGCCAGCCGCACATGTAGCAATCGCAAACACGCCAGCAACGCGGCTGCGTACAAGAGGACGCCGGACAGCGCCAGAATGGCCAAGCGCAGTTCATCTGGCAATACGCCGGCGCGCGCCGCCAAATGTCGCGCTGGCGCCTCGCCAAAAATCGCGACAAGCGCCAACAGGGCCGAGGCGAGCGCGACGGCGAGGCAGACCTTGCCCAGCGTCGCATCGGGACGAAAAGCGCCGGCGCGCAGTCCGAGCCCCACCAGTAGCGCGAGGTTGATCCACGCCCCGGCCGCCGTCGCCAGCGCCAGCCCCGCTGCGCCCAACGGTTGATACAGGACAATCTTTAGCGCGACATTGACGGCGATGGCGATCAACGAAACATACATTGGCGTTTTCGTGTCGCCACGCGACTGAAAACCCGCCACTACGGAACGGATCAGGACGACCGCCAGCAGCCCCAGCCCATAGGCGGTGAGAACGGAGGCGGCGGCGACGGCGGCTTCCTCGGTAAAGCGTCCGCGCAGAAAAACCGCGCGCAAAATAGGCTGCGCAATCGTCAGGAACGCTACGCAAAACGGCGCGGCAAGCGCCAGGGTCAGCGCCATGGTGCGGTTTTGCGCGTGGAAGGCGGCGCCCTCATCTCCCGCTGCGAGGCGCCGGCTCATTTCCGGCAGCAGCACCGTTCCCGCAGCGATGCCGATCACGCCAATGGGGAGTTGATACAGGCGGTCCGCGTAATAAATCGCCGAGACGCTTCCGGTTGGCAACAGCGAGGCGATGATGGTGTCGGCGAAAATCGCGATCTGCACGCCGGCGGAACCGATGACAGCGGGCAGCAGCGTGCTGAAAAACCGCCGTACCTCCGGCGTCGAGGCCGGGCGGCGCAAGCCAGCGAGCAGGTTGGCGCGTCTCGCTGCGACGACAACGAGGCCCAGTTCGAGACCACCGGCGATGGCGACGCCCGCCGCCGCTGCATAGGCGGCGCCCGGAAACACGAAAGCCATGGCGAGGCAACCGATCATGGCGAGATTGAGCAGCACCGGCGCGAAGGCGGCCGCCGCAAAACGCCGGTTGGCGTTGAGCGTGCCGGAATAGAGCGTCACCAGCGTTACAAACAGCAAGTAGGGAAAGGTGATGCGCGTCAGGTTTACAGTGAGCGCGAACTTTTCCGGTTCCGCTTCGAAACCCGGCGCCAGCAGGCCGACAAGTTGTGGCGTGAACAGCCATGCCAGCGCCAGCAAGACGATTTGCGAGGCGAGCAGCAACGACAGCACTTGTCCGGAGAAAGTTTTCGCGGCGTCATGGCCGCTCGTCTCCAGCGTTGCTGAATAGGTCGGCACATACGCGGCATTGAACGCGCCTTCCCCGAAGATGGCGCGAAAATGATTGGGCAACCGGAACGCCACATAAAAGGCGTCGGCGGCGAAGCCAGCGCCGAGCACCGCGCCCAGCATGACGTCGCGCAGGAAGCCCGAGGCGCGTGACAGGATGGTGAAGCCAGCCACGGAAAACAGATTGCGATACATCGATCAGGTCCGCCCCGCCGCCCGCACCGGCGGCGCCGGTCCACGCTCGCCGGCGGCTGCAGCGCCAACGCGTTCGGCAACCAGATACAAAGGCCGACGTTTTACTTCGGCGAAGATGCGTCCGACGTATTCGCCAAGCACGCCAAGCGACAGCAACTGCACGCCGCCGAGGAACATCACCGATACGATGAGCGAGGCGAAGCCCGGGACATCTGCGCCGAACAGCAGGGTCTCAATGAGAAAGAACGCCGCCATGACCAGCGAGAAGGCTGAAATGAGGGTGCCGACATAGCTCCACACCTTGAGCGGCAAGGTTGAGAACGACATCAGGCCATCGAGCGCGAAGCGCGTCAGCTTGCGCAAGCTGAATTTCGAATCCCCGGAGGCGCGCTCGGCCACCTGAAACGGCACGCCCACCGATCTGAAGCCGATCCACGCATACAAGCCCTTGGAGAAACGCGCCCGTTCCGGCATGGCGCGCAACGCCTCGACTGCGACATGATCGAGCAGCCGAAAGTCGCCGGCGCCAGGCGGCAGCGGCGTTTCACCAAACATCGCAAACAGCGAATAAAAGCGTTTCGCCAGCGCCCGCCGCAATACCGAATCCGTGTCGCGGTCGACGCGCTGGCCGTAAACGTTTTTGAAGCCTTCCCGCCATTTGTCGACAAACGCTTCGATCACTTCCGGCGGATGTTGCAAATCGGAATCCATGATGACGACCGCATCCGCCTCGGCGTGGTCGAGGCCGGCGGCGATGGCGATCTCCTTGCCGAAATTGCGCGAGAACGAAATCCCGGTCACGCGGGCGTCGCGTTCATGCGCGCGGCGGATGGTGTCAAGCGTGGCGTCGCTGGAACCGTCGTCGATGAAAACGATCTGGAACGAGCCGGTGCAGCGATCCAATGCCGGAATCAGCCGCGCCAGCAACGGTTCGATATTGCCGACCTCGTTGAAGACAGGCGCGACCACAGCGATTTCGGGTCGCGTTCGCGGCACAGTGTCCGCCGCATCGGTTACCGCCATCGCCGAACCCTCCGCCCGCGCCAGCGTCTCCCCTAATCGTCACGCCGCCCTGGCGCAAGCCGCTCACCAAGCTGCTCACCTTGCCACATTGCAGCCACCCGCCGATAACAACTCAAATGGCTTACGATCTGATCCTCTGCGCCGATGATTATGCGCTGTCGCCAGGCGTCAGCCGCGGCATCCTTGCGGCGCTTGACGCGGGGCGCCTCAACGCCACCAGCGTCATGACGACAGCGGAATCCTGGCCGCACGCCGCAGCAGCGCTACAGCCCTTCGTGCCGGATGTCGCCGTCGGCCTGCATTTCAACCTGACGCTGGCCGCACCCTTGGGACCGATGCCGCAATTTGCTGCAAACAATCGGTTCCCGTCGCTCGGCCGGGTGATTCGCGATAGCCTCACCGGCCAACTGCCGAGGGCTGAATTGCGGGCCGAACTGGTGCGGCAAATAGACGCCTTCGTGGCGGCTTTTGGTCGCCCCCCCGACTATCTCGACGGGCACCAGCATGTGCAGGTGCTGCCGGGGGTACGCCGCGTCGTCATCGAGGAACTGAGCGCGCGCGGCTGGGCCGGGCGGCTCTGGCTGCGCGACAGCGCCGACCGCCTGCCGCGCATTCTCGCCCGCAACAGCTACACGCCGAAGGCCGTGCTGCTGACCGCGCTGGGCGCCGGCTTTGCGTCGTTGGCGCGGGCGCATGGCTTTCAATGCAACGACGGCTTTGCCGGCTTCTCCAACTTTTCAGCGACGTCGGACTACGCCGCCAGCTTCGCTCGTTACCTGCGGGCGCCCGGTTCACGCCACCTCGTCATGTGCCACCCCGGCACCGTCGACGCAGGGCTCGTCGCGGCGGACCCGGTCACCGGCAGCCGCGAACAGGAACTGCGCTTTCTGCTATCGCCGGAATTCGCCACAACATTGGCGGCGGCCGGCGCACGGCTGTCGCGCTGGGACCAACGTGTTTAACTGCAAGTTAATTTCCGTAACCTAACCTCGCGTCGGTGACCTGCCGCTTCGCCGGTCCAATGCCTCGCGCGAGCCTCAACATGCCTCTGCCCCTGTCCGCTAAAATCACCGTCGCGTCCGCCAAAGCGCCCATCGATGCGTTTTCTGCTCTGAGTTTGCGCCACGCCATCGTTGGCAAGGTCATGATGGTCGTCGGCGCGGTGGTGCTCAGTCTGATGGGCGTTTTGCAATTCGCCTTTCGCGGCGCCTCTTTTAACCTCACGGAATTGCTGTGGATCGGCGTATCCTGCGGTGTCGTCGTCGGGGCGATCGCCGCCGTCGTCAACGTCCTGCTGATGCGCGTCACCGCGCCACTCGAGGAATTGACGCAGGCAATGAAGCGCCTTGCCGACGGCGACCTGACGACGCTCGTGCCGGCGCTCGAACGGCGCGATGAAATCGGTGGCATGGCGGCTGCCGTGCAATGTTTTAAGGAAGGCCTGACGGAGCGGCTGCGTCTGCGCGATGAAGTGGAGCGCTCCGACTCAAGCGCCGTGTCACGCCAGAAGCGCGTCGACGGCCTCATTCAGCAGTTCCGCACGACCATGGGCGCGGCGTTGCGCCAGGTGTCGACGCAAACCGATCAAATGACGAGCGCCGCCGAGCGGCTGTCGGCGCTATCAGCCGATAGCGCCGGTCGCGCCAAGGCTGCAGCCCATGCCACCGCCGAAGCCTCCGCCAATGTGCGCACCGTGGCGCGCGCCTCCGAGGAGTTGTCGGCTTCCATCGGCGAGATCGAACGGCAGGTCATGCGCACCCGCACCGTCGTGCTCGACGCGGCGCGCACCACCACCCAGACGACGCGGACTTTTGAAGGGCTGGCTGACAAGGCGCAGCAAATCGGTGAAATCATTGGCCTCATCCAGGCCATCGCCGCGCAGACCAACCTGCTCGCCCTCAACGCCACCATCGAGGCGGCGCGCGCCGGCGAAGCCGGCAGGGGCTTCGCCGTTGTCGCGCAGGAAGTGAAATCGCTGGCCAGCCAGACGGCGCGCGCCACCGACCGCATCGCCGAGCATGTCGACGCCATCCAAAGCGCCACGGGCGACGCCGTGGTCGCGATAAACTCGATCGCCGCAACCATGAATCAGGCGGAGGGATTTACCGCCGGCATCGCTGTCGCGGTTGAACAACAAGCCGGCTCCACCAATGAGATTTCGCGCAGCGCTACCGAAGCCGCCACCAGCACCGAGCGAGCCGCCAGCAACATGGAAAATCTGACCGCGATCGTCGCCCAGACAGACCAGTCGGCCGCTCAGGTTCACGCCGCCGCCAACGAAATGTCACAACAAGGCCGCCAGGTCAGCGACAGCATCGAGGTATTCCTGAAGTCCGTCGTCCACGCCTGAGCCGAAACAGGCCTGAGCCCGCGTTACAGCCTTGGCGACGCGCGCCGCCGGCGCGTTCGACGCCCCTACAGACCGCCATTGCTTGACGCCGCCATGCAGTAGAGCATCGGCACGGAAAGCATCGTGTTGACGCGCGACACCAGCATGGCGATGCGCGCCGATTTGGCCTTCGCCTCGGGCGTCGCTTCGACGAGGCCGAGCGCCCGCTGCTGGTTGGGCCAGATGATGAACCACACATTGTAGGCCATGAGGAGCGCCAGCCACATGCCGACGCCGATGCCGAAATTGCTTTTCTGCAAGCTCAGCGCGGTCCACAGGAAGCCTTTCATCCACGCCAGCAGAAGTCCGGTCACGACGGTCGACAGCGCGCCGTAGCGGAACCAGAACAACACACCCGGTGTAATGTATTTGGTCAGCGCCGCGCGATGTTCCACGGGCTCAATTTTGGGCATCGTTGGGATCTGCACGAAATTGAGATACCAAAGCAGCCCAACCCACATGATGCCGCTCATGATATGCAGCCAGCGCGCGACGAAGGTCCACCAGGCGAAATCACCGCGTATCCAGTGTCCCGTCACCATGCCGGAAATAACGACGATGGCGATCACCAGCACCAGCCCTGCCGCGAGAGTTCGCTCGAGCGATTGCAAAACAGACGTCAAGCGCGGTCTCCCAAATCGGGTCTGCAACAGCAGGCGGCGCTTCATCCTGCCCGGTTGCCGGGGCGCGGTAAAGCAACGGCCCAACCGCCACAAGTTGAGGGGCTGGTCAATTCGCTCCGCCATTGAAGGCCAGCGGGACCGCAGGGGAAACCAGCGATGAGCAAATATTTTTTATATGCCTTGGTCGCGATACTGGCGGGGATTGGCGGCACTGCGCTCATCGACGGATGGTCGATTGTGCAGGTGGAGCGCGGCTGGACGCAAGTCATCGCCGGCGCGACGGCGCTTTCGGCAGCCGCAATTGTACTGGCGATTGCGCTGCTTTTGCGCGCCGTCGAAGCGCTGGGCGTTGGCATGGCGCGTTCGCAGGCACTGCCAGTCAAGGGTGTGCCGGTGCAGGCAATTCCGAAAATCGCGGACAAGCGCGCGGAAAAGACCCCGGTAAAGCTCGCAGAGGACGAGCCCGC
>JAYTTW010000152.1:0-25872 GCA_043744855.1 Hyphomicrobiales bacterium | reverse complement strand
GACCACGTTGCGATCGACAAGCGCGTGATCGCCTGCGACATCGCCCACGTCCCCCTGGAGGACGAGTCGCTCGACGTCGCGATCTTTTGCCTGTCGCTCATGGGAGACAGAACGATACGCTATTCCCAAGCATCAAGCCGACGGCTTTCCACCCCTCAAGAAATGGAGTTTTGCGATGGCGCAGAAACCGGAAGCACCCCCGTCTGGCGCGGCTGGCGTCATCAACTGGGCGACCCCTGAAAAAAAAGAACTGGTTGAGCGGGCGCTCTCCGACGGCCAGACCGATCCCGCCAAAATCGCTGAGTGGGCCAAGGATTACAAGGTCAATCTCACTGTCGAGGAAGTGCAGAAGATCAGCGCCGAGCTAGCCAGGCGCCATCCGAAGGGGAAGAAATCATGAGCCTGTTCCCGCGCCCATCGCCCCACCCCTCGCAGCATCTGCCGCACAAGCACGTTCACGCGCCCGTGCACGCACATTTCCATCACATCACCATAGATGGCACAGGCACCAAGTCCTATCCGGCGCCGGCCACCTACGAGAACGCGGTGGTCAGCCTGCTGCGCAACATTCACAAGAGCCACACTGGCGCGGCGGTGTTCGAGGAGTTTGAACTGCGCTCGCACCATCTTATGAAAATCATACCCCTGGAGAACGTTCTGAACGCGTTCGCCTCCGGCGACGATTATGACCGTGCCTCGGAAAGGGGACGCGCCGAGCGCAGCGGCGCCGACGGAAGCTTGCTGAAGAACGCTGCAGGCCACAACATTATCGGTAAGGGCGGCGGCAGCAATTCGACCGTCTCATTCAATCCGCTGACCTGGACGAACTACTGCAGCCAGCAAAAAAAAGGCCATAAATGCGGCGCGCATCCGGACGAAATCCTGTTCCATGAAATGATTCACGCGACCCGGCAGATGCGCGGCATCTTCAATCCGCTGCCACTCGGGTTCCTCTACGATACCGAGGAGGAGTTCTACGCCATCCTCATCGCCAACATGTATGCGTCGGAAACCGGGCGGAAGATCGATATCCGCGCCGATCATCACACCTTCAATCATATGGTGACGGACACCAACGAATTGTTCTTGCCGAAGAAGGACGCGGCCGACTACCGCTACCGGCTGATCGCCAAGTTCGTTCAAAAAGAGGCGCGACTGGCGGCGGGCTTGGCGCGGCTGAAACACGTGCCGTTCAACCCGGTGCGGCGCTATTTCGAGTTGCAGCACACACACGTCAGCATGCACCATTGAGTTTTCTAGAGCATGATCCCGAAAAGGGGACGCCGGTTTTCGGAAAAGATCAGGCTCAATCACAGGCACTAAAGTCGAAAAGCCCAGGAGATGATCGATGAGGTCAACCATTCGTTCGACCGTGTTCCTGCTGGTGAGTTTGTGCGCCTCGCTTCCCGCTGCGGCTCAAAGCGGTTCCTGTGGAATGAAATACAACGACTGGTGCCCTGCGCCGGCCGGCGACGCCTGCGGGCGACACCGCAACGTTGATGCTTGCAAAGCAGACGCCAGTTGCCGCGGCGTCAAATTCCGCGGTGCATCCGTCATTGCCTGCACGACGGACGCGCGCGGCTTTGGCGTAAATTGCCCAACGGTCGGTTGCCAAAGCGCGGAAAAGCGCTGATCCCAGCGCCTTCTACTTCGCCCGACATACCGGCACGCCCGGCGTGCAGGCGATGCCCGGCAATGAGCATTGCGCCGCCCCTTGCGCGTCGCGGTTGCACACCTGACAGGCGTCGGTCCATTCGGCGCAACTGGCGTTTTCCTTGCCAAACGACATCACACTCAGCGGCGCGATGGTGGCCTTCGGCGTCGGCAACGCGCGCGGCGCATCCGCCAGCGCAGTCAGATAAGCGCCGCCAAGCAACGCCGCCGCCATCGCCGAAAATCGCAACACATGCATGAGTATCTCCATGCGCCAACCCTAGTCGATCAACGCCGCTGCGCCAACTTTTTGCAGCCAGTTTGGGCAGTTCCAGAAAAAATGAACGAAACCTTAAGGGTTGCCGCCGTATGCCTGCCCTACGGGTCGGAGCCTGCGATGACTGCCACAGCACTGGATTTCCCCATCGGCGAGCCGGCGCGCATCGACGTTACCATCGTCATGCCGTGCCTCAACGAAGCCCTGTGCCTGCCCATCTGCATCACCAACGCGCGCGAGGCGCTGCGCTTGATGCGCCAGCGCCTGGCCATGAACGGCGAGATTGTCATTGCCGACAATGGCAGCACCGACGGCAGCCAGGGGCTCGCAGAATCGCTCGGCGCCCGCGTCGTCGAGGTGACGCAACGCGGCTACGGCGCGGCGCTCATCGGCGGCTGTCGCGCCGCCCAAGGGCGTTACATCGTCATGGGAGATTGCGACGGCTCTTACGATTTCTGCGAAGCGCTCGACATGGTGGCGGCGCTGCGCAACGGCGCTGATCTCGTCATGGGCAACCGCTTTCTCGGCGGCATCGAAGCCGGCGCCATGCCGTGGAAGAACCGCTACATCGGCAATCCCGTGCTGACCGGTGGGCTCAACCTGCTGTTTCGCTCCGGCGTTGGCGACGCCCATTGCGGTTTGCGCGCCTTCACGCGCAGCTGCTTTGACGAACTCGGCTTGACCGGCGCCGGCATGGAATTCGCCAGTGAGATGGTCATCAAAGCGGCGCTCAAAAAAGTCGACATCGTCGAAACGCCGGCGACCTTGAAGCGCGACATGCGCGACCGCCCGCCGCATCTGCGGCCATGGCGCGATGGCTGGCGCCACCTTCGCTATCTGCTCATGCTGAGCCCGGCGTGGTTGTTTGGCGCACCGGCGGCGTTGCTCGGCGTCGCCGCGCTGCTCGTGCTGGCCTATGCGAGCGTCATGGCGTTCATGGGTCTTTCCGGCGTCACCCGCGTCGGCAATTACTGGGTGATTCTCGCCGGCGCCATGCTCGGCGTCAGCCACGCTGGCCTGCTGCTTGCCGCCGCAACGCAACTCTACGGCGTGCGCGCCGGCTATCGACGCAGCAGCGCCTGGACAACGCGATTGGCGAAATGGGTTTCGCTGGAGACCATGCTGTTATCCGGCCTGGCGCTTGCCGGTCTTGGCCTGAGCGGCGGGCTCGGAATTCTCGCCTGGTGGTCAGCCGGGCAATACGGCGCCATCGGCAACGTGCTGCCGGCGGTCCTTGGCGCCGGCGCTCTGGTGCTTGGCATGCAAAACATGCTCGGCGGTTTCCTGCTCGCCATCATCAATGGCAACGAGGCGAATTTTCTGGCGCAAACACCGGCGACACAAACGCCTGCGACGCAAACGCCTGCAACATGGGCGAGCCCGGCGCCCGCCGCCACGCAGCAGCCCGGGGAGCCGCGTCGTGCCACTGCTGGCTGAAACAACGCGGTCCACGCTGCCCCTGGCGCCGCAAATTCAGGGCGCGCCAAGCTCGCTGCGCACACCCTGGCTAAGCGTCATTCTTCCCTGCTATCGCGGCGAACGCTGGATCGGCGCGACGCTCGATTCGCTCGCCGCCGAGGCTGACGACGGCGTTGAAATCCTCGTCATCGACAGCAGCCCGGACAGCAGCGCCCTCGACATCGTGCGCGGTTATTCCGACCGTCTGCGCCTGCGTATTTTCGAGCGGCCCGATCTCAACATGTGGCATTCGAAAACCAACTTCGCCGTCGCGCAGGCGCAGGCCGCCCATGCGTGTTGGCTGCACGCCGATGATCTCTGGTTGCCCGGCCGCATCGCAGCCCTGCGCCAATGGATCAACAACGCGCCCGACGCCGCGCTGCATCTGGCGCCCTGCGCAATCATCGACGCAGACGGCAAACGGCTTGGCGTCTGGCGTTGTCCGTTGCAACCGGGCGAGGTGGGCGCCGAAACCCTGCTTCAATCGCTTCTGGTGCAGAACTTCATCGCGGCGCCGGCGCCGGTGTTCCGCCGCGATGCATGGCTTGCCTGCGGCGGCCTGGATGAAGCGCTTTGGTACACCGCCGATTGGGACCTCTGGTTGAAGCTCGCCAGCCAAGGGCCCGTGCGTTATCACGACGTCGTCACCTCGGCGTTCCGCATCCACGCCCACTCGCTGACAGCAACCGGCAGTCGCGACCTCGACGACTTCGCCCGGCAGATGCAATGCGTGCTGGCTCGCCACGCCGACTGGTTGTCGCGCGCCGGCGCGCCTGTGATGGCCGCCGCGCAGGCCTCGATTTGCCTCAACGTCGCGCTCGCTGGCGCCGCCGCAGGCGATTATCGCCGTCTGGCCGGCGCCATCGCGCAACTTCTGCGCCTCGGCCCCGCCGGTGCAAGAACATATTTTCATGCCTCGCGCATTGTTGAGCGCTTGGCGCCGCGCTTGCGCGCAAAAATCGGAGGCGCGTTCTGACATGCCCATCGGACCTCTCGTGCGCCGCATGTTCGGCCCTTATGAACGCCAGATTGCCGAAGCCTACCGCTCCATCTACATCGACATCGACTCCTACGTGGCGACGCTGCTGCGCTGGCGCCCGCAGGCGCAGCGGATTCTCGAAATCGGTTGTGGCGAAGGCGCCGTCACCCAACGTCTGGTCGGCGCCTACCCGCAGGCGCAGATCACCGCCATCGACATCACGCCGCGTCTCGGGCGTCTCTTTGAAGGCCCGCGAGATCGGGTAACCTTTATTGAATGTCCGGTGCAGGACATCGCGGCGCGCCAACCCGCCAGCTATGATCTGGTGCTGTTGAGCGATGTCATGCATCATGTTCCCACCGCCATGCGTCAGGAGTTGCTGGAGGCCGCCCGCGCTACAATCGCCCCCGGCGGCGCGTTTGTCTTCAAGGATTGGGAGAAAATAAACGCGCCGATCCACTGGATGTGCCACGCGTCAGACCGTTGGCTCACCGGTGATCGCGTCGCCTTCATGAAACGTGAGGAAATGCGCCGCCGTCTTGCGACAACTTTCGGCGAAGCGGCGCTCGTCGATGAGGCCCGGCTGGCGCCGTGGAGCAACAATCTCGCCACCCTTGTGCACCCCGACCTTGGCGCCACAAGCGCCGCAGCCGCCTGAGGGTTTGCGAGCGTTTCAAGCCAAGTTGAACACCAAGTGGAATCCGGTTCGCATGAAGACAACACATCCATCCCGAGATCCGGCGCCCCGGTCTGATTGGATCGGACCGGAAAAAGCTTTCGACGCATTTCGCCCGCAGCGCGCCTTGCGTTACCTCGGCGTCGGCGTTGTCTGTGCGCTGGTGCACAACGCTGTCATGATAACCGGCGGGGTCGCCGGCGTTCACTACGCGCCACTCACCTTGCTTTCCTTTGTCGTGGTCACGCCAACAGGCTATCTCCTGCATACGGCTGTCACTTTCATCGAGCCGCGCTCGTGGCGGACCTTCTGGCGTTTTGCCGCTGGCCTCGCGACAGGGTTTCCGATCAATTTTGCCATTCTCGCTTTGTTGTGCTCGGGGCTGGCCGTGCCTGTCGCAATCGCCGCGCCCGTCGCGACCCTGTTGCTGTTCGCCTGGAATTACGCCTCCACCCATTGGGCCATCCTCGGGCGGCTCGGCTGACGCTAGAGCATGATCCCGAAAAGGGAACGCCGGTTTTCGGAAAAGATCATGCTCAATCAAAAACCTGGAGTGCGACGACGATTCGAAGAAGCGTCATCGCGCTCCAGCGTTTCCGGCGAGGCCAGCGGCGTATCGCAATGCGCCTGACGCAGTTCCTCGCGCACAGTTGCAGCCATGCGGTCGGCGATTTCGAGTGACGGCATCGCTGGCAGATCAAATTGCTGCGCCAGCTCCGGCGTAAACACGCGCACGCGATACCTTTCGCACAGGCGCCGCGCCTGACCGGGTTGCAGAAACTTCAGGTCGAGCAGAACAGGTCGATTGTCCAAATCCGGTTCGTTGCGCACGAGATCAACCGCCATGCGATGGCCCGTTGGATCGATCAACACGACGTCGGCGTCAGCGTTGCGCACGAAGGCGAACGCCGTCGCGTAAGGTTCGGCAGTCTGTCTCGCCTGCCAAAGGCGCGAGGGCAGCAGCAACGTCGCCGTGAGCATCGTGGCGACAACGCACGCGGTGCGCAGCCGCGACGCCGCCGCACCTGAAAGCGCGCCGGACAATTCGACATAACCATAGCTCGCCAGCAACGCCGCCGCGCCGATAAACCCGTGCAGATAGCGGTATCCCCAGCCGTAGCTCTGATACGGCATCAGCACGAAGGCGATGGCCGTGGTCAGCGCCATCCCCGCCGCCAGAGACATCAACACCGGATCGGCGCGCCGCAAACGTGCGCACCCCGCGATAAACAACGGCAGCAACATCAGGTGCTGCCAACTGACGAAGCGCAACAGGTTACGCACCATAACGCGCAATTCCCCGCCATCGAAGGGTTCCAGCAGCGTCCGCACCCGCGCCAGCAGGCCGGGCATGGAGGCAGCTTGGTCCGCGCTGGCGAAATGGTATTGCAGCAACACCGGATACTGAGTCCAAAAAGCGCAAATCGCAGCATAGGCCAGAGTCAATTGCACAGCCTCGCGGGTACGCTTTTGCAGAAACAGTTGCAGCACGAACGGCGCAACAAAGACCGGATGGAAAACAAATTGATGCAACCCTGTGGCGAAGAACCCGACAAGTATCGCCGCGCCGCGCCCGCGCCCGTCGCCGCGAAGAAACAGCGCCAACCACAGCATGTTCAACGCGAGATGCGCGCTCATTGCGAACGGCGTCATGGCGGTGAGCAGAAACTGCGGCGACAACGCCGTCAGCAGCACGGCCAGCAACGCCGCGTCGACCCGCTGCGCAAACAGCTTGCGCGCCACGCTGTAAACGCAGGCGAGCGTCAAAACCGCCAGAGCCGCGCCTTCGAGCGCGCGCGAGCCAAGCCCGCCGGCGATCGCGCGCAACGCCGCATTGACCGGCAGATATTGCGACGCCCACGCAGCATGTGCGGCCACCGGCTGCATGTAGATTGTGCCCAATCCGCGGAAATAGTCGCGCCACTCCGCTGCGACAGGCGCCTGCAATCGCAGCGAGGTAAAAATGCTGGCGTCGAAATCGACCATGACTTCATCGCGGCTGATGGAATAGTCGAACATGAGAAGATGTCGACCCATAAACGCCGTCACGGCGACGGCCGCAAACGTGACGACCAGGTACGCGCGGCGTTGCGAGGTTGTCGTCAGCCAATCTCGCGCCTGCCCATCTCGCGACAGCCATTGTGGCGCGAAGGGCGCCGCGATGGCGAGCGCCGCAATCCCCAGCACCCAGTAAAAATCCTGATGCAGATAAAACACGTCGGCGATGGGATCGCCAGTTTCCGGATATACCGCCGCATGGAGCATGGCGGCGATTAACAACAGCGCGGCAAGCCAGAACGGCGCACGCAACGCCGTTTCGTCACGCATCCGAACCGGCGCAGCCGCGATCATCTGTGTGTTGCTCATGATGTGACGTTCATGATGTGGAGCTCATGGCGCAAGCCCGGTCTGCACCGGCGCGTCGCACGACAGCGCGTGCAATTGCGCGACCACCGCCGCAGCGAGCGGCAAGGCCTCCGGCTCCGAAGCGTGCGCGGGGATTCCGAACGCGCGCGCCTGTTGGGCGCCGAAAAGCTGCACGCGGAAACCTGCGCACAGTTGCGCCAGCAGCGCTGGCGGTATGAACGTCGCATCGAGGACGATAGGCCGGCGTTGCAACAGCGGATCGTTGCGCACCAGATCAAACGCCATGCGGTAACCGCTGGGATCGACAATCACCACGTCGGCGTCGGCCGCCGAGATCGCTCGGGCGGCGTGCGCGTATGGCGCCACAAAATCGCGCGCCTGCCCGATGCGCAGGGGCAAAACAGCGAGCGACAGCGCCAGTCCGCAACCGAGCCGGCGCGTCCACAACGACGTTGCAATCCCAGTCCTGGCATTAGCCGTCCAGCCTTGCGTCAACGCAATCCATCCCGACGCCGCCAGCAGCGCACCGGCGCCGAGCAAACCGTGCAGGTAACGATAGCCCCAGCCATAGCCCTGATACGGCATCAGCAGCAGCGCCGCGCCCACACTCAGCGCCATCGCCAGCGCCAGCGCGCGCAGCAACGGATCCGCGCCCCGCAACGCGCCACATCCCGCAACAAACAACGGCGCCCAGACGAGCGGCTGCCAGCCGACAAATCTCAAAATGTTGCGCACCATCGCCCGCACGGCGCCGCCGTCGAGATTGCCGAGTAGCTCAAGTGCCAGCCGCCAGACATCCCTCGGCGCGCCGCCACCAAACCCCTCGAAGTCCGACAACAGACGAAAATATTGCGTCCAGAACAAGCCAATCAGCGCGTAGGCTGCGACGTAGCACAAGCCCTCGCGATAGCGCCGTTGCGTCAGAAGTTGCAGCACGAATGGCGCGGCAAACAGCGGGTGAAACACAAACTGGTGCAACCCGGTCGCCAGCGCGCCGACGCCAATGGCGCCCGCATGGCCGGCGACGCCGCCGCGCAAAAACAACACCAGCCAAAGCATGTTGAACGCAAGATGCGCCGTCATCGCGTAAGGCGTTGTAGCTGTCAGCAGAAATTGCGGCGACAACACGAGCATGAGCAGCGCCAGCATTGCCGCATCGGGCCGCGCCGGCCACAGACGGCGCGCCACATGGTGCGTACACACGAGGGCCACCGCGCTCAGGGTGGCGTTGGCGATTGCGGCGTCCCCCATATGCATCGCAGCGGCGCGCAACGCGGCGTTGACGGGCAGATAGCGGGAAACCCAGGCGCTGTGGTCCGTCGCAACAAATGTTGAGAACACGCCCAGCGCATCGGCGAACGGTCGCCAAGCCGCGTCGATGGGCGCCACAAGATGACCGCCGGCGAAGATGCTTGCATCAAACTCCGCCATGGCTTCATCGCGACTGAACGCAAAGCCCCAGAGCAACCAGCGCGAACCTGCTGCGGCGAACAGCGCCGCCACCGCGACAAGAAAAATGACGACCCGATGACGCCAAATTCCGAAGCCGCGCCCCCAACGCATTTCGCTACTGCGCGCCGGCCACTTCAGCCCGATCAGCAAAAATCCAGCGAACGCCATCAGCACGCCGCGATCCTGTTGCGTCCAGTAGCGGTCGGCGACGACATCGCCACTGTCAGGCCACGCTGTCGCATACAGCAGCCCGCCGACGATCAACGCGACAGCGCCGGTGATGGCGCGGCGCCCCGCGTCGGCTGGGAGTAAAGCGACGGCTGACGCGCGCGACGCAGATGGCATGGACATGAAGGCGGTTCGCCAGCTTCGGGAAGGTCCGCAAGAATCCACCATCGGAAGAAAGTGAGTCACGCAGTGACGCGCTTTCTGGAGATGATAAGTGGATACTTCAACAAAAACGACGTACCCGGAATCCTTGATTCCGGGTACTAGAATGCCCGTCGCGACTTACAGGTTGGTTAACGAATGCCGCGCTGCGCTTCACAGCCGCGCAAGACGCAAGACAACTCGGCATGACAGCCCCGCGCGGGCGTGCTAGGCGGCGCCATGCTGGAAGGAATCCCGCCCAACAACGCCGCGCATGTCATGCGCCTTGTCTGCGATGAAGCGAACGCCCGCGCCATCGCCGACATCATCGTGGAAACCTTCGACCCCGCCGCGACGGCCGCTGCCGCCTTCGAGCAGGATCCCAACGCCGCCAGTTGGGATGCCGGGCCGTGGACGGTGGAAGTGTGGTTCGCCGAAGCGCCCGATGAAGCGCTGGTGCGCGACCTCGTCGCCAGCGTCGCCTCGCCGCAAATCGTCGCTGCGCTCGTCTTTGATCGCGTCTCGCAGCGCGATTGGGTGTCCGCCTCGCTCGAAGGTCTGGCGCCGGTGCGCGCCGGGCGGTTTCTCGTGCACGGCTCGCATGATCGCGATCACGTCGGCGTCAACGACATCGGCCTCGAAATCGAGGCGGCGCTGGCCTTCGGCACCGGCCACCATGGCACGACGCGCGGCTGCCTGTTGATGCTCGACGACATCCTGAAGCAGCGCCGCCCGCGCCGTGTGCTGGATGTCGGCTGCGGCACCGGCGTGCTGGCTTTGGCTGCGGCGCGCGCGCTACGTCATAAAATCACGGCTGGCGATATCGACCCCATCGCCGTCGAGGCTTGCGCCGCCAACGCGCGGCTCAATCGCGCCGCCCCGTGGCTGCACCCGGTCGTCGCCACGGGCGTCCGCCATCCCGCCATCGCCGCCGGCGCGCCATACGATCTTGTCTTCGCCAACATTCTGGCGCGCCCGTTGCGCTTGCTGGCGCCCTCGCTTTGCGGGCTCGCCACGCACACCGCAGATATCGTGCTGTCCGGCCTGTTGGCGCGCGACGTGCCGGGCGTGCTCACCGCCTACGCCGCGCAAGGATTTGCGCTGGCGCGTCACCGCCAACTTGAAGGCTGGTCCTGCCTGTTGATGCGCCGTGGCGGTGCGGCGTCGCGGCGCCAGGCGTTTCCGCAGTAGCACCTCGACTTGCAAACCTAATACACACCTCGCCTTGCCGGCGCGCGACAAGCCCATTACTCTGCGCCCATGTTTGAAAGTCTGTTCCAGAGTTTTGAGGATGTGCCGGCGGCGCGCGTTGATCCCGCCCGTCTCGTCGCGTTACGCGCGCTGTTCCAGCAACGCGGCCTCGAAGGCTTCGTCATTCCGCGCGCCGACGAGCATCAGAACGAATACACGCCAAAATGCGCCGAGCGCCTCGGCTGGCTCACTGGGTTCACCGGTTCCGCCGGCGTTGCGGTGGTGCTGCGCGACCGAGCGGCGATCTTCGTCGATGGCCGCTATACCCTGCAAGTGCGCAACGAGGTCGACGACAAGACCTTCACGCCGTTTGATTCCTCGCAGACGACGCCAGAAAGCTGGATCAGCGAAAACCTGCGTCCGTCGTGGCGGCTTGGCTACGATCCCTGGCTGCACACGCCGGGCCAGGTCGGGCGTTTGGAGAAGGCCGCCAAAGCCGCCGGCGCGACCCTTGTGCCGGTGCGCAACAGCCCCATCGACATGGTCTGGGAAGATCGCCCGCAACCACCACGCGGCCTCGTGGCGCTGCATCCGCCGCGTTTTACCGGCGAGGACGCCGCGTCGAAAATATCCCGCGTCCGCGCCGGGCTCGACAAAAACGACGCCCTCCTCGTCAGCGATCCCCATTGCATCGCCTGGTTGCTCAACATTCGCAGCGCCGATTTGCAGCACACGCCCGTCACGCTTTGCTTCGCCATTGTGCCGGCTGACGGTCGCCCGTCGCTCTACATTGACTCGCGAAAGTTGCCGCCCGCTGTGCGCGACCGCCTGCAACAACTCGTCGCCATCGAGCCGCCGGTAAGACTCGTCGACCACCTCGAAGCCATCGGCGCACAACGCCGCCGCGTGCGCTTTGATGCAGCAACCGCGCCGATGCTGCTCGTGCAGTCGCTTGAGCGCGCCGGCGGCGAGGCGGATACGGGCGCCGACCCCATCGCGCTCATGAAAGCCTGCAAGAACAGTGTCGAGATTGCTGGCGCCCGCGCTGCGCATTTGCGCGATGGCGTGGCGGTGGTGCAATTTCTCGCCTGGTTTGAACCGTTGGCCAAACGCGGCAAGCTGACGGAAATCGACGCGGTGAAGGCGCTTGAGCATTTCCGCCGCAACTCCGGCAAACTCAAGGATGTCTCGTTTCCCACCATTTCCGGCGCCGGTCCGCATGCCGCCATCGTGCATTACCGCGTCACGCAAGCGTCCAATCGCAGCATTGGGCCGGGCCTGTTTCTGCTCGATTCCGGCGCCCAGTATGAGGATGGCACCACCGACATCACCCGCACGCTGGCCATCGGCAAACCGACGCCTGAAATGCGCGACCGGTTTACGCGCGTGCTCAAAGGCCACATCGCCATCGCGACCTCGGTGTTTCCCAAGGGCGTTTCGGGCGCGCAACTCGATTCGTTCGCGCGCCGAAGTTTGTGGGAGGCCGGCCTCGATTACGAGCATGGCACCGGCCACGGCGTCGGCTCGTATTTATCTGTCCACGAAGGGCCGCAGCGCATCGCCAAACTTGGCACGACCCCGCTTGAGGAGGGAATGATCGTCTCCAACGAGCCGGGCTACTACAAAGCCCGTCACTGGGGCATTCGCATTGAAAATTTAGTGTTAGTGCAATCGCGCAAAGTAAAAGGCGCCGAGCGGCCGCTGCTTGGTTTCGACACGTTGACCCTGGCGCCCATCGACCGCCGGCTCATCGATCTCGCGCTGCTAAGCGATGCAGAACTCGTCTGGCTCGACGCTTACCATGCGCGCGTTCGCAAGCTGCTGTCGCCCGCCCTCGACAAGAACCTTAAGGCGTGGCTCGCCGATGCTACCCGGCCGCTACGCAAAAAATAGCTGCGCCAAACAGCTGCGCCGGTTGCCTCTATCGGATCACCTTGCGCAAACTCCAGCCGGCCTGCCCCGCCCGGCCGCCGCTGATGTCGTCGACCTTCCAGGTTCCGCCTTCGAGCAACAGCACGTAACGCACCTGCGTCGGCTGCGTCTCGTCTTGCGCGAAGAACTTCGCGACCACCACCGCCTGCCTCGCTGTCGCGCTTTGCGTGGCAAGCGTGAGGTTGCGCGCGCTCGGGTCCTGCGAATCCGTGATGGGATCGAAATCCAGAATTGGTTCGTTGAGACGTTTCGACTTACGGTCCATGGCGTCGAGCGCGCCGTTCAACGATTTCGTCAACAAGCGCCGGCGCGGTTCCGGCAACTGAAACACCGACTTGCCGTGGTATTGCCCGTCGGGCCCCGCCGAAATCTTGTAGATTTGTTCGACGATCGCGCGCGGATCGCTTCGTTGCTGCGCGAAGCCGGCCCCCATCATGGATGCCCCCGTCATGCAGACCCACGCCAGGACCAGCCAGAATTGACGCCTGTCGATCATGCCAGACCCTCCGCGATGCGCGCCAGCCATTCGTCCTCGGTGAGGACCTCGACGCCGGCTTCCCGCGCCTTTTCCAGTTTCGACCCAGCCCCAGGCCCGGCCACCAGAATATCGGTTTTCTTCGACACGGAACCGGCGACCTTGGCGCCGAGGCGTTCCGCCTGCGCTTTCGCTTCTTCGCGCGTAAACCGCTCCAGGGCGCCAGTGAAAACCACCGTCTTGCCAGCCACAGGCGTCCCCGTAGCCACCGCTTCCATGGGCTGTGGCCGCACCTGCGCAAGCAGCGCCGCAAGCACGGTTTCGTTATTCGCTGCGGCGAAAAACTCCGCGACGGCTTCGGCGAGGACGCTGCCAATTCCCGAGATGTTGTTGATCTCGGCGCGCGCCTCGCTCAATGGCTCGCCGGCGCTGCGAGCCGTGCTTTGCAGCGCCTCAAACGAACCAAAATGTCGCGCCAGCCGGCGCGCGTTTGTCTCGCCGATGCGCCGGATGCCGAGCGCAAAAATGAACCGGTTGAGCGGTATCTCGCGGCGCGCCTCAATCGAGGCGAAGAGATTGCGCACAGAGGTTTCACCGAACCCTTCGAAATTACGAATTCGCGACAACGCGCCGGGCGCCGCATCGCGCGCCTGCAAGGTGAAAATATCCGCCGGCGTGCGGATCAAATTTTTCTCGTAGAAAAATTCGATCTGCTTGTCGCCGAGCCCTTCAATATCCATCGCGTTGCGCGAACAGAAATGTTTCAGGCGCTCCACCGCCTGCGCCGGACAAACCAGGCCGCCGGTGCAGCGGCGCACAACATCCGCCTCGCCCTTCTCATCAACCTCGCGCACGGCAGGCGAGCCGCACGCCGGGCACAGCTGCGGAAACTCGTAGGCTTTCGCGCCTGTAGGGCGTTGCGCGACAACCACCTGCACCACCTGCGGGATAACGTCGCCCGCACGCTGCACAACGAGCGTGTCGCCGATGCGAATATCCTTGCGCGCGATTTCATCTTCGTTGTGCAAGGTCGCGTTGGTGACGATGACGCCGCCGACGTTGACCGGCTCCAACCGCGCCACCGGCGTCAACGCGCCCGTGCGCCCGACTTGTATCTCGATGTCGCGCAGGCGCGTCGTCGCGCGCTCGGCCGGAAATTTATGCGCCACCGCCCAGCGCGGACTGCGCGAAACAAAACCAAGCCGCGCCTGCAACGCGAGTTCGTCGACTTTGTAAACGACGCCGTCGATGTCATAGCCAAGCTGCGAACGCTCCGCCTCGATAGCCCGGTAATGGTCCAGCAGTTCCGCCGCGTTGTGGCGCACCGCCAGGCGCGGATTCGTCGTGAAACCAAACGCCGCGAACGCCTCGACCATACCGTGCTGGGTTGTCGAAGGCATGGCGCTCATCTCGCCCCACGCGTAAGCAAAAAAATGCAACGGTCGCTGCGCCGTCATGGCGGCGTCGAGTTGGCGTAGCGACCCCGCCGCTGCGTTGCGCGGATTGGCGAATGTTTTTTCGCCCGCCGCCGCCTGTCGCGCATTGAGTTGCGCGAAATCCGCCGCGCTCATGTAAACCTCGCCACGCACCTCGCACACGTCGGGCGAGGCGCCGCGCAGGGTTTGCGGCACATCCCCGATGGTGCGAACGTTGGCGGTGACATCCTCGCCCTCAAAACCATCGCCGCGCGTCGCCGCGCGCACCAGCGCGCCGCCCTCGTAACGCAAGTTGCACGAGAGGCCGTCGATCTTGGGTTCGGCGGTGAAGGCGAGCGGCGCCGCCTCGCCAAGCCCGAGAAACCGCCGCACGCGCCCGACGAATTCGTCGACCTCGGCGTCGTCAAACACATTGCCCAGCGACAGCATCGGCACGACATGGCGAACCTTGGCGAAACGCTCCGCCGGCGCCGCGCCGACCTTGCGCGATACCGCCAGGTCTGCGAGATCGGCGAGGTCAGCGAGTTCGGGATGCGCCGTCTCGATGGCTTCCAGCCGCCGCCGCAACGCATCGTAATCGCCATCGGAAATCGTCGGCGCATCCCTCTGATGATAGGCGATATCGTGCGCGGCGATTTCGCCGGCGAGGCGTCGGTGCTCGTTGCGCGGGGGAGCCGCGCTGGCGTGAGGGACAGGTCGAGGCTTTTTCATGCGGATGGATTTTAGAGCGTTTTGCGGCGAAGTGGAATCGAGTTGCCGGAAGAATTTGCGTCAAGCGGGGAATCCCAGGATATTTTTCGGTCCATCGGGCCGCGAACACCGCTTTAGCCAGCCTCGCGTCGGCGCCGCCTACCCCGCGCTTTCCAGCAATCGTCCGGCTGCCGCGCGGGCTTCATCCGTCACCTTTGCGCCGGAAAGCATGCGTGCGATTTCTTCCTGACGCGCGGCAGGCTCCAGCCGCGCGATGCGCGTCGCCACACGTTTGCCCTTGTCGGCGTCGTCTTTGGCAATGCGGAAATGCCCGCCGGCGCGCGCCGCCACCTGCGGCGCATGCGTCACCGCCAGCACCTGCACGCGCGACGCCAGCGCCAGCAAACGTTGGCCGATGGCGTCGGCCACCGCGCCGCCCACGCCGGTGTCGATTTCGTCGAAAACCAGGGTCGGGGCCGAGCCGCGATCCGCCAGCGCCACCTTGAGCGCCAGCATGAAGCGCGCCAGCTCGCCGCCCGAAGCGATCTTCATCAGCGGCCCCGGCTTGGTGCCCGGATTTGTCTGCACCCAGAACTCGACCCGGTCGAGGCCTTCCGGCCCCGCGCCAGCCTCCGCGCCGATTTGCGTCAGGAAGGCCGCACGTTCGAGTTTGAGCGGCGCCAGTTCGCGGTTGACCGCCTTGTCGAGCGCCGCTGCGGCTTTCTTGCGCGCCGCCGACAATGCGGCGGCTTTCGCCGCAAAGCGTTCGCCCGCCTGCGTCTCCTCCGCCATGAGTTGCTTCAACCGCGCTTCGCTCTTGTCGAGCGCGGTCAAATCAGCGGCGAATTTCTGCGTCAGCGCGACGAGCTTGTCGACAGGCGTTGAATATTTCCGCGCCGCTGCGCGCAAGCCGAAAAGTCGTTCTTCGACGCGCTCCAGTTCGCGCGGGTCAAACTTCGCTTCCCGCAACGCCGCCGCCAACGTCTGTTCGGCGGCCTCCAGCGCATCAATCGCCTGATCCAGCGATTTCAACGAAGCTTCGATCAGCTCGGGCGCCTGCGCGGCGCGACGCTCCAGCCGCCGCAACACGCCCGCCAGATGCGGCGTCGGCGCATGCTCGCCCGCCAGCGCCTCGTGCGCCTCGCGCAATTCACTTGTGACTTTTTCCGCCTGCATCATTTGCGCGCGCCGCGCGGCAAGGGTTTCTTCCTCGCCGTCGTGCGGCGCGAGCTTGTCGAGTTCGGCGTGGGCATGACGCAGATAGTCCGCTTCGAGACGGGCTTTTTCGAGCCGCGCGGTTTCCTGCGTCCGTTCGCTTTGCGCGGCGCGCCACACGCTCCACGCCTCACGCACTTCAGACGTTTGCCCGCCAAGGCCGCCGAAATCGTCGAGCAGATTGCGATGCCGGGACGCATCGACAAGCGCGCGGTCGTCATGCTGTCCGTGAATTTCCACCAGCGCGGCGCCAACCGCCCGCAGGGTTTGCGCGCTGACCGGCCGATCGTTGATGAAGGCGCGCGTGCGTCCGTCCGCCATCTGCACGCGGCGCAGGATCATATCCCCATCGACATCCATGTCAGCAGCCTCAACCAGCCGGCGAGCCGGGTGGTTGGCTTCGACGTCAAAGGCGGCGGTGACCTGTCCCTGCGGCTGCCCATGTCGCACCAGCGCGCCATCGCCGCGACTGCCAAGCGCCAACGCGAAAGCGTCGAGCAAGATGGATTTGCCCGCGCCGGTCTCCCCGGTCAGCACCATCAACCCGGCCCCAAGCGCCAGATCGAGCTTGTCGATCAGGACAATGTCGCGGATCGACAACTGAACGAGCATCGGGGGCTGTGCCCAGTTAGAGCCATTTCCGGCAAAGTGGATGCCGGTGCGTCGAAGAGAAACTTGGCGCGCGTGTGCGGATCAATACCAGCCCTAGCCGACTTTGCGGAACATACGCGACAGCCACGAACCACGAACTTCGTTGGGCGACAGACCGCCTTTCTGCAGAAGATTGTAGGCGTCTTTGTACCAGGGGCTGTCGGGATAGTTGTGGCCCAATATCGCCGCCGCCGTCTCCGCCTCCGGCGTGATGCCGAGGGCGACGTAGGATTCCGTCAGGCGATACAGCGCCTCCTCCACATGCCGGGTGGTCTGGTATTTGGCCAGCACGTCGCGGAAACGGTTGACCGCTGCCTGATACATGTGGCGACCGAGGTAGTACCGCCCGACCGACATTTCCTTGCCGGCGAGTTGGTCCCGCATCACCTGAATCTTGAACTTGGCGTCATCGACGTATTCCGATTTCGGATATTTCTCCACCAGCTGGTTGAAAACCACCAGCGCCCGGTCGGCGCGTTCCTGGTCGCGCGAGATATCCGGCACCTGGTTGTAATACGACATGCCGGCCAGATACATCGCATAGGGCGCGTCGGGCGAGGACGGATACAGCGAAACATAGCGTTGCGCCGAGGTGATCGCCTCTTCGTACTTGTGGCCTTCGTAATTGGAGTACACGGTCATGATCATCCCCTTCCGCGAGTGCGAGGAGAAGGGGTACTGCTTGTCGAGATCGCCAAATTTTTTCGTCGCGCCATCCGTATCGCCCTTGTTCAGGCGGGCCAGCGCCTGATCATAAATTTCATCTGGCGGCTCATCGGGCAACAACTTGGTTACATATTTTTCGCCGCCGAAAGGGTTTAGACCCTCAAGCGTCGAGCAACCCGTCGTCGACAATCCCAGCGCCAGCGCCAACCCCGCGCGCCAGCAAAAACCGGCGACGGCGCTCTGCGTCAATTGGGCAAACTGCAGCATTACAGCATCCTTGAGCATACACAGAAACAACGGAAAAGCCGACCGTCTGGCGGCGCTTCCCGCGCTTGTTGGGTGGTCATAACCCAATTTGGGCTTTGACGCCAATGCCGCCAAATATTTCGCGCTAAACCGTTGCGCCAAACCGTTTGCAGCGCGCCGGAAGTTTGCGCCTTCTCCCGCGAAGTGGGAGAAGGGAGGCAGCAAAAGCGAAGGCCTCGACCGCAGGCTTCACACAAGCCGGCAAATGCGGCGCGAATGCGTCGGCTCCATCCACCGTCGCATCTTTCGATACCTACACCGATGCGGGTTAGTTGATTTCGCCGGCGTAAGCCACGCCCGCAGCGACGTAGCGCCCGGCGGCGACGGCGCTTTCGCGGCGCGGCGTCGCATCGACGTAGGCATACGCCGAACGATCGGAGAACAGCGCTTCCAGCACAGCAACGTTCATTTTGTGGCCGCCGCAATAGGACGTGTAGGCGCCGAGGATTGGCGCGCCGGCCAACGCCAGATCGCCGATGGCGTCGAGCATTTTGTGGCGGACGAATTCGTCGCGGAAGCGCAACCCTTCCGGGTTCAGCACCCGGTTCTCGTCAATCGCCACGCTGTTTTCGAGCGACGCGCCGAGCGCCAACCCGGCGCTCCGCAAGCGCTTCACGTCGGCCATGAATCCAAACGTGCGACAGCGCGAGATTTCACTGCGGAATCGTGCGGCGTCGAGTTCAAACACCTTACGCTGGCGGCCAATGACGCTGCTGTCGAAGTCGATCTCGACATCGAGGCGAAAGCCCTCCTCATAGGGGCGCAACTCCGAAAAACCCCGCCCTTGCTCGATGCGGACCGGCTTGAGCACCCTGAGATAGCGGCGCGACGCTGCCAACCTGACGATGCCAGCCTTGTCGATCGCCGCGACGAAAGCCGCCGCCGAGCCATCCATGATCGGCACTTCCGGCCCGTTGATCTCGATGCGAGCATTATCGACGCCGAGACCCGCGAGGGCCGCCAGCAGGTGTTCAACCGTCGAAACCGTTTCGCCGTCGACGCGACCGATCGCCGTGCAAAGCTCGGTCATGGAGACCTGCGACCAGCGCGCCTCGATCAGCCGCTTGCGGCCATCCGCGAGGCCGGTGCGAAGAAAACAAATACCGGAATTGGCGTCGGCAGGATGCAGGATGAGTTCCACGGCACAACCGCTGTGGACGCCTTCGCCGCAGACTTTCACCGTCGAGCGAAGCGTTGTTTGTCGGCTATCGCGCATCAAAAAGTGCCCCGGTATCACCCGGCAGGACCCGCGCCCGAAACGAGACATTGCTGCCTGCGTTTGAGCGGAACCTGCGTTTGAACCACATTTCCGCCGCGAAAGACGCCGTGGCGGACCCCGAATTGCTCGCCGGAAAACCCGACAAAAGCCATAAACAAGTTTGGTGATACACGCGCTGCGCAGTCGCGCCAAATCACCATTTCTTACTTATTGTTACATAATCCGGAAGGCTGCGTTACAGAAACTAAACTATATATTTCATATACTTGCGGCACTCATCAAAGGACGCCGCAAGACCTTGCCCACAAGAAATTGTCAATCGAACTCTGGGTCAGTTCGCCTGCCGGCGAAGGAAGGCGGGGATTTCCAGTTGGTCTTCTTCATGCAGACGCGGCGCGGGCGCAACCCGTCCGTGCGGGTCGAGCGACTGCTGGCGCGGCTGCGCCGGTCGTTTGGCGAATTCCGAAGCAGGCTCGGCGCCGATTGGCGTGTTGTAGCGCACCGGCGCGCCAGCCTGCAGCGGAGCCGGCGTTGTGCGACGCACGGGCGCGCTGGCTGGATCGTCGGAACGGCTCTTGCTGAACGCGGCGAGGCGTTCCAGCAACGTCCGCCGCTTGGTTTCCGCCGCGTGATCCCCGACCGGCTGGGCAGAGCGTTGCGCGCGCATCTGCGCCTGGGCGGGCAGCGGCAGGTCGTCGATCGTTGGCATGCGCGGCGCGCGCACCGGCTGTTCCGGCGCCGGGGGAATATAGGGACCCTGGGGATGCGGATATTCGGCGCGACGCGGCTCCGGCTGCGGCTCGGGATAGGGGACAGCGCGCTGACGCACCGGCTGGACATAGACTTCGTGCATCGACATCTGCGCCGGCGCGGGCGCCGGATGCGCGGCTTGCAGCGCGGGCGCGGGCGCCTCTTCCGGCGCCGGCTGCAACGCGCCCGCATAGCCATGGGGCATCGAATGCGAGGCGGGCAAATACGCAGCGGCGGGCGCGGGCTGCACGCGCTGCGCCTGGGTGGCCTGGGCGCGCAAGCGTTGGGCCGCTTCGGCAATCCGGCTTTCGGTCGCGTCGGCTTCGTGCTGGCCCATCGCCTTGTCGATGCCGGTCGCCACCACGGAGACGCGGATGACGCCTTCCAGACTCTGGTCGAACGTGGCGCCGAGAATGATATTGGCTTCGTCGTCGACTTCCTGACGGATGCGGCTCGCCGCCTCATCGACTTCGTAGAGCGTCATGTCATTGCCGCCGGTGATCGAGATCAGCAGGCCGCGCGCGCCCTTCATCGACACTTCATCGAGCAGCGGATTGGCGATGGCGGCTTCGGCCGCCTGAATGGCGCGCTTGTCGCCGGAAGCTTCGCCGGTGCCCATCATGGCTTTCCCCATGTCGCGCATGACCGAACGCACGTCGGCAAAGTCGAGATTGACGAGGCCTTTCTTGACCATCAGATCGGTGATCGAGGCGACGCCCGAGTGCAACACCTGATCGGCCATGGCGAACGCGTCGGCAAACGTCGTCCGCTCGTTGGCGACGCGGAACAGGTTCTGGTTGGGAATGACGATCAGCGTGTCGACGCATTCGGTCAATTCGCGAATGCCCGCCTCGGCAACGCGCATGCGGCGCGCGCCCTCAAACTGGAACGGCTTTGTGACAACGCCGACCGTGAGAATGCCCATTTCGCGCGCCGTGCGCGCCACCACAGGCGCAGCACCTGTGCCGGTGCCGCCGCCCATGCCGGCGGTGACGAAACACATGTGCGCGCCGGCCAGATGATCGCGGATTTCCTCGATCGCCTCTTCTGCGGCGGCGCGCCCAACTTCCGGCTGCGCCCCGGCGCCGAGGCCTTCGGTTACCTGCATGCCCATCTGGATGATGCGATCCGCGCGCGAATCCGTCAGCGCCTGCGCATCAGTGTTGGCGACAATGAAGTCGACGCCGGTCAAGCCGGAGGTGATCATGTTGTTGACCGCGTTGCAGCCGGCGCCGCCGACGCCGAACACCATCAGGCGGGGCTTCAATTCCCGCAATTCCGGAGCCTTCAGGTTGATCGTCATGGTCTTGGCCTCTCGACGTTTGGGCGCAACTCTTGCCCGGGTTCAGCTTTCGCCTTGATTACGATGGCCGCCGCGGCCGTCGTACTTCCGGCGGTTAAAAACTTTCCTTCAACCAGCGCCCGACGCGGCTGATGTAACCGTCGGTTCCTGTCGCCAGCATTTGATTCCTGCCGCGCGGTTCAAAATGTTCGACGCCGGCGAATTGCGGATAGACAAGCAGCCCCACGGACGCTGCGAAAGCCGGGCTCTTGGCGGCTTCGGGCAAACCCTGCACGCCCAGCGGTCGTCCAATGCGAACATGCGGCGAGATGATGCGGCGCGCCGCTTCGCTCATCCCGGTGAGCTGCGCGCCACCGCCTGTCAGCACCAGCCGACGGCCCGTCTGCGGGGAGAATCCGGCGGTCTTCAACCGCTCGCGCACCAGCTCAAGGATTTCCTCAACGCGCGGCCGGATGATGCGCACAAGCTGCGAGCGCGGAATCTGCTGGGTATCGCCGACGTCCTCGCCGGCCTGCGCAACCGACAACATTTCGCGTTCATCCGACGTCGACACGGTGCAGGCGCCATGAAACGTTTTCAGACGCTCGGCGTCGGCGAGGCGCACCGTGAGGCCACGTGCAACATCCATCGTGATGTGATTGCCACCGACCGCAACAGCGTCGACATGCACAAGATTTTGCTCATTGAACACGGCTATGGACGTTGACCCGGCGCCCATGTCGACAACGACGGCGCCGACTTCGGATTCATCGTCAACCAGCGCCGAGAGGCCCGACGCGTAGGGCGTCGCCACCATCGCTTCAATGTCGAGATGGCAGCGCTCGACCGCCAACATGAGATTGCGCGCCGCCGCCGCATCGCAGGAGACGACGTGCATGGTGGCGCCCAGCACATCGCCCATCATCCCCTTGGCGTCGCGAATCCCGTTCGCCGCATCGAGCGAAAAGCCGTTGGGTATGGAGTGCAGCACGGCGCGGCCCTGTTGTGCGGTGCGCGCCGCCGCCGCTTCGAGCACGCGATGCGTGTCGGTCTCGCTCACCGGGCGTCCGCCAGTCTTGACTTGCGCGTGATAGAGTTGCGAGCCGGGACGCCCGCCGGAGATATTGACGATGGCGCGGTCGATGTGAATCCGCGCCATCCGCTCGGCGGCGTCGACCGCCATGCGGATATCGCTTTCAGCCGCGTCCATATCGACAATCGCGCCGCCCTTCAGGCCGCGCGAGCGTTGATGGCCGATGCCGAGAATACGGCACGAGTGGGTGCGTCCGCGCAACGAGCCTGGCGCCTCAACCGGCATCAGCCGCGCGATCAGGCAGGCGATCTTCGAGGTGCCGACGTCGATGACGCAGTAAATCTGGCTTTTGCGGGTCGCCAGCGGGCGCATCCGCGGGGTGACGCTGCTCGGGATCATGTCGGACCCGCCTTGGCCTTTTTGCGGGCCTGCGTTTCGGCGCGCGCCGCAGCAGCTTCTTCGCTGAGCCGGGCGAACATGCGCCCGGGGATGCGGAAATCGACGTACAGCAAATCCTTGTCGAGCAGACGCTGGCCGCGCACATATTGCGCGAACTGGGCGAAAGCGGCGGCCGGATTTGTCTCCGGCAGTCTGACATCGAGGCCGCTCGTCATCTTGACGTTCCAGCGCCGCTCGCCGACCAGCACGCCGGCGCGTACACGCCCGCGCAAATCGCCGCCTGCCGCTAAAATTTTCTCGAATTCATCGACGCGCTTGTTGGCGCCGACGCCGGCGACGAAGGGCAGCTCGACAAAGCGGGCGTCGTCGACTTCCTGGATCGGCGTGCCGTCGGCGGCGATCACCATGACCACGCCGTCCTTCTGCCACAGGGCGAAGGGCGTGCGTTCGGTAATATCGATCATCAGTCGGTCGGGATACAGTTTGCGCACCGCCACCTCGGCGACCAGCGGGACTTGCTTGAGCCGCTCGCGAACTTGCGCGACATCGAGAAAGACCAGCGAGTTGCGCGCATTGAGACCGGCAGCCTGCATGATTTCATTTTCGTGCAGTTCGCGCGCGCCGTGGATGGTGACGACATCGATGCCGAAACCCAGCCCGCGAGCCGCTACATCGCCGAGCCCACCGTACTGCCCGACAAACGTGTCGTATTGACCGCCGCGCACAAATCCGTAACCAGCAGCGCCGCCCAGCACGAGGACGACCAGCACCAGCGACGCGCTGCGCGCCGCAAAGATTTTCAGCGCCGTCTGAGGCGCGCTCAGCCGGCGTTGGCGCTCGCGCCGGACTTTTGGCCGGGGCGTCTCATACGCCGATACCGTTGACGCGCCGGCGAATGCAGGCCGTGACCCGGCCACCGGCGCGAACGCCGGCAGGGTCCCGATTATCGATCGCAGGAAGCGTCCTGCACCATCCATTTAACCAGCCCACCA
Source organism: Hyphomicrobiales bacterium (assembly GCA_043744855.1). GTDB lineage: Bacteria > Pseudomonadota > Alphaproteobacteria > Rhizobiales > Beijerinckiaceae > Terripilifer. The sequence goes on along the minus strand of JAYTTW010000152.1, from coordinate 2,404 downwards.
AACGAAAAACCGGCGAACGCCGCCATTTCGGGCACCAGCGAGGTCTCGGTCATGCCGGGCTGAGTGTTGACTTCGAGGAGGACAAGCTCGCCGGTTCCCCCGGGTCGATCATCGTACCGGAAGTCCGAACGGCTCACGCCACGGCACCCGAGCGCCTTGTGCGCCCTTACCGCCAACTGTTGAATCCTTTGGTAAATATTCGGTAAAATTTCAGCCGGAAGGATGTGAATAGAGCCGCCTTTTGAATATTTTGCGTTGTAGTCGTACCAGCCGCCGTCCGCCGCCCGGATATCAATGACCCCGAGCGCCTGATCGCCCATGACGCCGCACGTCATCTCGCGCCCGGCGACGAACTTTTCGGCCAGCAGTTGTTCGCCGTATTTCCAGTCGGCGGCGTTGAGTTCGCTGGGCGGCGCCGCCTGCCCTTGCTTGACGATGAACACCCCGTAGGAGGAGCCCTCGGCGACCGGTTTCAACACATACGGCGGCGCCATCACGTGCGACTTCGCCGCCTCCTTTCGGTCGACCAGGCGGCCCTGCGGCACCGGCACGCCGGCAGCCGCCATCACCGTCTTGGCGCGCTCCTTGTGCATCGCCAGCGCCGACGCCAGCACGCCCGAATGGGTGTAGGGAATGCGCAGCACCTCAAGCACGCCCTGAATGGCGCCATCCTCGCCCGACGGCCCATGCAGCGCATTGAAGGCGATGTCAGGATTGAGATCGGCCAGCACGCGGCCGATGTCCCGCGTGACATCGACGCGCGTCACTTGAAACCCCTCGCCTTCGAGCGCTTTGGCGCAAGCTGCGCCCGAGCGAAGCGACACCTCGCGCTCCGACGACCAGCCTCCCATGAGGACAGCAACGTGTTGGGACATGGCGAATCCGTATGTGGGTTTGGGCGACAGCTTCGTTCACCCGGCGTTTACCATCGAATGGTGAAGCAAAGGTGGACGACGAGCCAGTGGTGAGGTGGGGGAAACGCGTCACGCTCTCTCAGCGCGACCAATCGACAATTTTCAGGCCGGGTACACGCCGAAATTCATCCGTATTCGCGGTCACAAGGGTCAGATCGCGGCAAAGCGCCTGCCCGGCGATCAGCACATCGTAGGGGCCGATGGAGGTTCCTGCTTTGGCGAGCCATGCCCGGATCTGTCCAGCGGCGATGGCATCCTGTTTGTCAAAATCAACGATTTCGAACTGCAAGGCATCGACGCGGGCGACATTATGTGGCTGGCGAGCGCTCTTGAAGGCGCCGTAATAAAGCTCGTGCGCAACGATTGCCGACAGGCCAATGTCGGAAGAGCTATGCTGTCTGAGCGCGAGCGCCAACGACGAGGTGACGTTGTTCAGAGCCGCAATGACGGCGTTCGTATCCAGCAAATAGTGCATCAGTCAAAAGCGCGATCCAGTTCCGGTCGCTCCTGCGGCCCGGGCTGGCCTCGGCCTTCGGCAAAGAAATCATCGTCGGGCTTGGCGCCGGCGAGCGCGTCCAGCCAGGCCCAATCCCTTGCCACCGGCTCAAGGATCACCGCACTGCCATGGCGCCGAATGCGCACCTCGTCGGCGTCGATCCTGAAAGCTTTGGGAAGCCGCACGGCCTGCGAGCGTCCGGACCAGAAGATTTTGGCGGTGTCCACAGCATAACCCTCCGGACGCAACATTGAGAAGATATACCAAAAGGATATACCAAAAGGAATTGGAAGTGTCCAGCGTAATCACGGCAACGTTTGGCTCCCGTTTCAGGATCGAACGTTTTCTGGCGCAGCCTTACAAATTCATTTTCGTCTGCTTTTCCGTGGTCTCAAGTTTCGCCTTTTTGAACATCGAATTGTCCTGCCACGGCATCTGGATCGGGTTTGACGGCTGGAACAATTGCTCGACCGTGACGATCTGGATTTTCGGAAACGGCTTCGGCCAGTTGATGTCGCCCTCAGGCTTGTAGAACCCCGCAGCGGCGGCCTGCGCAATCATGCCTTTGGTCGGCGGCTCCAAGGTCAGAAACACGCCCATTTTGGCGCCCTCCTGATCGACCGTGACGATGAGGTCTTTCACCATCGCCGGCGTCAGGCTCTGGCCGCCCTTGACCGAGACGATGGCCTTCTCGGTCTTCTTGCCGTCCGGCTTGAAATAGAGATAGCCGTCAACGCCGCCGTCGCCGCCCTTCTTGCCACCCTTGTAGGGCTGCGCATCGATCATCGACAGCGCCCATTTCTGGAATTCGTATTTGTCCTTCGACGCAAGCTCCTTCGCGCCGCCAACATCTTTCGGCACGCCGACGATCTCGAAATTCATTTTCGGAAAGGCTTCGTTCAGCCGGCGCCTGATGAGCCCGATGGCGAGATGCGTGACATCGATGCCGATCCATTGGCGCTTGAGTTTCGCCGCCGCGTGCAGCGTGGTGCCG
>JAYTTW010000151.1:0-1802 GCA_043744855.1 Hyphomicrobiales bacterium | reverse complement strand
AGCTGACGCCGCAGGGCATCCATCAATATGGCGGCGGCTACACGGAATACGTGGCCCGTACCGGGCATGAGGCGCCGGGATTGCATGGCTGAGGCGGTGATCGCGCAGCCCTCGCTGCGCCAGATCATCGGTTCGCCGGAGCCAACCTCGCTCAACCCGCCCGCCGCGCCGCCAGCGCTGGCCACCGAACCGGTCATGCCCTAATCTTTGCGTTCGAACGGTCCGTGCTGACCGGTCTGGAGCCAACGATGTCTGCTTTTCTGAAGACCCTGTCAGCAATATTGTTGCTGGCGATATCCTCGATCGTCGCCGTGGCGCAAGACCCGACGACGCAGGCAAAAATTGCCGGGAGCTGGATGCTGGTTGATGAAAATCTTGTATTCCCTGACGGAAAAACAATTAAATCATGGGGACCATCCCCCTACGGATATCTCAATTTTGATGGGAAAAGCCACTTTTCGATGATGCTGATCCGCTCGGACCTTCCCAAATTCGAAACCAGAACGTCCGGCACGCAGGACCAGAACAATGAGATCGCCAAGGGCGCGATCGCCTATTTTGGCGCTTATTCCTCCGATGACGCGAACGGATCGATTACGTTGTTCATAGCCGGCAGCACGTTTGCGGCGTTCAACGGCATAGCGAGCACGCGCAAGGTCTCGATCGATGCAGCGGGCCTCATGACGATTCGCATGGAAGTGCCGAATTCGAAAGTCGTGACCAACCTTGTCTGGCAGCGGGTGAAATAATGCGACCATTCGCCATCGGAACGCGCGGCCAGCGCGCTCCGGTTTCCCCGACATTCAAATTGCATTAAAAGCCGCCCAAACCCCATCGGAGTCCTCCATGCGCGCCGCCGCCGTCAGCAGCCTTGCACTCGCCAGCAGTTTTTTCGTCGTTCCTGCAAACGCCCAGAGCGAGGCGACTTTTGCGGGCAAAACCATAACCATCAACATCGGCAACACCGCCGGCGGCTCCTATGATCTCTATGGCCGTATGGTGGCGCGCTTCCTCGGCAAGCATTTGCCGGGCAATCCCGCCATCGTCGCTTCCAACATGCCGGGCGCCGGCACGCTGAAGGCGGCCAATTACATATATTCCATTGCGCCGAAAGACGGCACCGCGCTTGGCATCGTCACCGAGACGCTGGCGCTGGAGCAGGCGGTGTCGAATCCCGCCGTGCAGTTTGACGCGGCGAAGTTCAACTGGGTTGGCCGCGTCGCCTCCTCCAACAATATCCACTTTCAGTGGCACACTGCGAAAGTGCAATCTGTGGAAGAAGCCAGGAAAACCATATCGCCCGTCGCCGCCGCCGGCGCGGGCAATCTCTCCGAAGTCGTCCCCAATCTGCTCAACGCTGTGCTCGGCACAAAATTCAAGGTGATTTCCGGTTATCCCGCCTCGGCGGAGGGCATGCTCGCCATGGAGCGCGGCGAGGTCGAAGGCGCGGCCGGTTCGTGGGCGGCGGTGCGCATCGGCAAACAGGACTGGCTGCGCGAGAAGAAAATCAAAATCATTTTGCAGGATGTGCCGACGCGCAGCCCTGAATTGCCGGATACGCCCGCCCTCGGCGAACTTGGCGACACACCGGCAGACAAGGCGCTGTTTGGCCTCTACGCCAGCGGCGGCGCCATCGGCCGCGCCTTCATCGCGCCGCCGGGCACGCAACCCGCTGCGCTCAAGGCGCTGCAAGATGGTTTTATTGAGATGGTGAAAGACCCTGAGTTTCTTGCGGAAATGCAGAAGGCGGCGCTCGATGTCGAGCCTTTGCCGGCTGCCACGCTCGCCGCTGAAACGCTGAA
>JAYTTW010000150.1:0-1805 GCA_043744855.1 Hyphomicrobiales bacterium | reverse complement strand
TTGGAGTTGACGCGAAGTGATAGGCGGTGTGGATGCGAGGGGTCAATACGCGCTGTTCAAGCCGCGACGCCACGACGCGGAATTTTATCGAGATCCCGCTTCATCGCGCGCTCCATGTGCCACAGATCATAGGTTCTCTGAAGATTGAGCCAGAGCACTGGCCCGTTGCCGCAGAATTTTCCGAGGCGCAGCGCCATAGAAGGCGAAATCGCGACTGCGCCGGCGAGAATGCGATGCAAGGTTTGACGGGTCACGCCAAGGTGCCTGGCGACGACGCTCACCGGCATGTTCAGCGCGGGCAGCACGTCGTCACGCAGAATTTCGCCGGGGTGGACGGGCGGGCGCTCGGGGTCACGCCTGGCTTTGTGCAGGGTCATGGAATTGTCCTCAATGATATTGCTCGAAGTCGACGGCCATCGCTTCGCCGTCGTGAAAGGCAAAAGTGATGCACCACGGCCCATTGACGTGGACCGTATAGCGCGTCGGTTGGAACCCGCGCAGCGCGTGAAAATCAAACCCCGGCAGATTCAGGTCTTCGGCGCGACCCGCCGCGTCAAGCGCTTCGAGGCGACGGAGAATTCGCGAATGCAATCGCGAGTCGATTTTCGCGGCCCGGCCACTTGCCCACAGTTCGGCCAGTTGCTTGTTTTTGAAAGTCGAGATCACAAGAAGGAGTGTAACCAATTGAGTTACAGTGTCAACTCATATGTTACACCGCGCTCCGGATAGCCCCCGTCATCGCTCTCACATCCGCCTCCGGCGTGGTCATAGCCGGCGTCAGATAAACAATCCGCCCGAACGGCCTCACCCAGACGCCGCGTTCAATCAGCCGTTGCTGCAACGCGCGGCGGTCCGGTTCAGCCTCGAATTCGACTACGCCAATAGCGCCCAGCACGCGCACGTCCCGCACGCCGGGCGCGCGGCGGCAGGGTTCCAGCCCTTCTGCCAGCATCGCTGAAATCCGCGCCACTTGCGCCAGCCGCGGCTCGCGCTCGAACAGATCGAGCGACGCGTTGGCCGCCGCGCAGGCGAGCGCGTTGCCCATGTAAGTGGGGCCATGCATCAGCGCATGGGCGGGATCATCAGACCAGAAAGCATCGAAGACTTTTTGGTTAGCGACGGTGGCGGCCAGCGGCAGCGTGCCGCCTGTCAACGCTTTCGACAGGGTGATGATGTCAGGCGTAACGCCGGCGGCCTCGCAGGCGAACATCGTTCCGGTGCGCCCGAAGCCGGTGAAGATTTCATCGAAGATCAGCAATAAATCGAATTCATCGGCAAGCCGGCGCAATCGGCGCAACACGTCAGCATGGTGAAACAACATGCCGCCGGCGCCCTGCACGAGGGGCTCGACGAGGATGCCGGCGAGGTGATGGCGTTGCGCGGCGATGATGGCGCGCAAGGCGACCATCCCGGCTTCATCGCGCGGGAGTTCGGCGATAACATGCTCAGTGAGGGCGCCGGCGAACATCGCGTGCATGCCTTCATCCGGATCGCACACAGCCATCGTTGCAAAGGTGTCGCCGTGATAGGCGCCGCGAAAACTCAGCAATTTGCGCCTGCTTTTGACGCCGCGATTCATCCAGTATTGCAACGCCATCTTGATGGCGACCTCGACCGCGACGGAACCTGATTCCGTAAAAAATACGCGATCCAGATCGCCGGGCAAAAGCGCGGCGAGACGCGCGGCGAGTTTGCAGGAGGGTTCGTGCGCAAGGCCGCCAAACATGACATGCGGCATTGTTTCAAGCTGCGCGCGAATGGCCTGCGCGATATGCGGATGATTGTAGCCGTGGCACGCCGTCCAC
>JAYTTW010000149.1:0-1808 GCA_043744855.1 Hyphomicrobiales bacterium | reverse complement strand
ACGCCGCAATCGTCGATGGCGACGTAATTGAGGATTTCGAGGATGCCGGTTTCGGGATCCACCTCAAGCTCCGCCACATGCGCGCCATTGGGGAAGTTCTCGGTATTGTTTTCATAGACGACGCTCTCGTCGAGGCCGGGCGCCATTCCGTCGGGGAGTTTTTTCGGGTCGCGTGCGGCGGCGGCGATCTCGGCGATGCTGACGCTGGCGGATTGCGCAACGAACACGCCGGCCTCGAAGGTTACCTGCGCCGCGTCCGTCTGCAGCAGATGCGCGGCGATTTTTTTGCCCTTGGCGATGATCGCGTCGCAGGCCTGCTTGATGCCCATGCCTCCGACCATGGAGGAGCGCGATCCGAAGGTGCCGTTGGATGTCTGCGGCGCTGTTGCCGTGTCGCCATCAAGGAGTTTGACGCAGTCGTAATCAACGCCGAGAAATTCATGCACGAGCTGGGAATATACCGTCGCGTGCCCCTGGCCGTGCGAATAGGTGCCGGCGATGACAGTCACATCGCCATTGCTTTCAAAGCGCACACGCATTCCCTCAATGGGGCGGCTGCCGGCGCCCTCGATAAAGAAAGCGAGACCGATGCCGCGCAGCTTTCCGCGCGCTGCTGATTCTTTTTTGCGCGCCGCGAAGCTGGCCCAGTTCGCGTGGTCGAGCGCCATTTTCTGGGTGCCGGCAAAATCGCCGGAGTCGATGACGAAGCCAAGATGGGTCTTGTAGGGGAACTGCGAGGGCTGGATAAAATTGCGACGGCGGATTTCCTCGCGCGGCAGGCCACAGGCCTCCGCCGCCTTGTCCATCAATCGTTCCATCAGATAATTGGCTTCCGGTCGCCCGGCGCCGCGATAGGTGTCCGTGCAGACTGTGTTGGTGAATGTCGGGCGCACCGAGAAGTAAAAATCCGGAATGTCATAGGCGCAGGGAATGATGCGACCGCCGCCTTCCATGGGCAAGCGAAGGCCGTTTTCCGAGAGGTAGGCGCCGACGTTTAGCAACGTCTCGACTTTCAGCACGAAGGCGCGCCCGTCTTTGTCGAGGCCCATTTGCGCGTGATTGATCTGGTCGCGGCCGTGGTAATCGCTGACGAAGGTTTCTGTGCGATCGCCTAGCCACTTGACCGGATGGCCGAGCTTTCTGGCGGCGAATGCGACCATCGCGGTCTCGGGGAACATTTTGCTGCGCACGCCAAATCCGCCGCCGGTGTCGATCGAGATGACGCGGACATTCTGCGGCGGCATCCCGAGCAATACGCGCGCGAGCATCATCTGGATGCGCCTGCCGCCCTGGGTTGGCGACTGCACAATGAGCTGATCGGTCTTTGCATCATAATTGGCGAGCACAACGCGCGGCTCCATCGGCGAGGGCGCAATGCGCTGGTTGACGAGATCGACGCTCACGCGCGTGTGCGCGGTTTTCAGCAGGGATTCAATGCGCTCGCGCTCGCCGTATTCCCAATGCACGACCTCGTTGGCGCCAAATTCCGGCCACACGAGCGGTGCGCCGGCTTTCAGCGCTGCCGCCGAGCTGACAATCGCCGGCAATATTTCGTATTCAATCTCGATCGTTTCTGCGGCGTCTTTGGCCTGTGCCGGAGTTTTGGCCACCACCATGGCGAGGCACTCGCCGACAAAGCGCGTTTGCGATACCGGCAAGATCTGACGCGGCGGCTTGTGCATGGGGGCGCCGTTGCGATTGACATAGGCCGCCTCGTTGACCAGCACGCCCATGCCGGCTTCAACAAGATCGGCGCCTGTGTAAACCGCGACGATGCCGGGCAGGGCGAGGGCAGGGGCGGTGTTGAT
>JAYTTW010000148.1:0-65657 GCA_043744855.1 Hyphomicrobiales bacterium | reverse complement strand
AACAGAATCAGTGGACGACGACAGATTCAGTACTTCACCAGTTTGTCACGAGGTTCTTCACCCGATTGCCCTGGGGTTCACCCTGATTTCGCTTGCCAAGGGCGTCGCAATGCACAAAATGGCGTTCCTTTGCAGACCCCGGTCGCCTTTGTGCTGGTGGCGCCCCCATAACGGACGGTTTGTCCTATGATTGGTTTGGTCCTCGTGACCCACGGGAGGCTGGCGATCGAGTTTCGCGCCGCTCTCGAACATGTCGTCGGCCCGCAAAAGCGGATCGAGACCGTCAGCATCGGGCCTGACGACGACATCGAATGTCGGCGCAAGGATATCCTCGACGCCATTCGTACCGCCGATGATGGCGCAGGCGTGCTGGTGCTCACCGACATGTTTGGCGGCACACCCTCCAACCTCGCCATATCCGCAATGGAAGTCGCCAGGATTGATGTTGTCGCCGGCTTCAATTTGCCGATGCTCATCAAACTTGCTTCTGTGCGCGAAACCGCCACCTTGTCCGAAGCAGCGACGCAGGCGCAGGAGGCGGGACGGAAATATATTTCCATTGCCAGCAAGATATTGACGGTAAAATGAACGAAGAGTTGGTTGACGAGCCGTGCAGCCCGGAGCCTGATTTTCCCGGCTGCGATGTGCGAAGACTGAAGATTGTAAATCGCAAGGGATTGCACGCTCGCGCCACAGCGAAGCTGGTCCATTGCGTCGAGAAATTTTCAGCCGCCGAGGTGTTTCTCAGCCGCTGCGGCGATGTTGTCGGCGGCACGTCCATCATGGGCATTCTGACACTGGGCGCCGGCATCGGCTCAACCATAACGGTCGCTGCCAAAGGCGAGCAGGCCAAATGCGCGTTGGACGCCATAGAGGCGCTCGTCGCCAGTCGTTTCGGTGAGGACGAATAGTGTCGCGCGACAAAGGCCGGGTTGCACGGCGACTCCAGGCGTTTTGGCGTCGACGCGGTCAGGGTTTCGGGAGATTTGCGTGAGTGTAGGACAAATCGTCGGATCCAAACAAAATGGCGTCGCGCAACTCCTGTTCGACAATGAGGCGCGCCGTAACGCCATCTCCATCGCGATGTCGCAACAGGCTGGCGATTTGCTCGAGCAATACGCGGTTGATCCCGAGGTTCATCTGCTCGTCATAGCCGGCGCCGGCGAAAAATCGTTCATTTCTGGAGCTGATATCTCCGAGTTCGGCAAGACGCGCAACGATCCCGAGACGGCGGCGCGCTATTCGCTGATCTCGTCGCGGATGTACAATCTCGTGCACGATTTTCCCAAGCCCACCATAGCCAAAATCCGCGGCTTCTGCTTTGGCGGCGGCATGGGGCTGGCCGCCGCCTGCGATCTGCGATTTGCCTCCGACGATTCGACATTTTCGATTCCGGCGGCGCGCCTCGGCATCTCCTACCGGCTGGATTTTCTCGCCTGGCTCAACGGCATCGTTGGCGCCGCCCGCACCCGCGAAATGCTGATCACCGCCAAGCGCTATACTGCGGCGGAGGCTGCCGCCTGCGGCCTTGTGCACGCAGTGGCGCCGGTCGCCGATTTTGAAGCGTCGTTCGCCGCCTACATTGCGCCGCTGTCGGAGAATGCGCCGCTCTCGATGGCGGCGTCGAAACAGATGATCAACATGCTCGCCGATCCCCTCACTTCAGTCGACCGCGAAAAGTGCAAGGCGCTGAGCGAAGCCTGCCTCGCCAGTGAGGATTATCGCGAGGGCCGCACGGCGTTCATGGAAAAACGCCGGCCAAAGTTCACCGGCAAATAGCCCGGCGGGTTTTTCACGCGACTGTTTTGCGACGCCGCGCAAACGCCAGCCATCCCGTCAGCGTCGCTAGAGCCGCCGCAAGCAGCGCGAGCGGAGCGTCGAACGCCACCAGCGTCAATGCGCGGTAAGGGCTGAGCGCAAATTCGGCAAGCGTGCAGGGTCGGGTGGGCGCGAACGGCGCGGCGCATTGCTGGCCAGCGTCGACCCACTCCCATGCAAGGCGGCCCGCCAGTCCCGCAAGCGCCGCGACGATGCAGATCAACACCCACATTGAAACGCGCCACGCGACGCCGGCGCTTGCGTAACGAGCGGCGCGCGCCACAAGCGCGGACAGGACCCACCCGGTGATCGCGCACGCCGCCACGAGCGGCCAGCGCTCAACACTCGTCGCCCAGCCCAGAATGAAAATGCCGAGGTTCATGCCAGCTCCGGCCGCCATTCCCAAGCTTTACGCCGGGCCGGCGAAATCCTGTTTGGCGGGTTCGACGCTTGGCGTAAGGTGGCGCAGCTTGGCGTAAAATTGCGAAGGCTGTCAAAGGAGGCATTTTTGACTGGCGCGCTGACCGGAATCCGCGTGATTGAATTTGCAAATTATGTATCGGGTCCCTACGCCGGCATGTTGCTGGCGGACCTTGGCGCTGAGGTCATCAAGGTCGAGACGCCGGGCAAGGGCGATCCCTTTCGCGGCTGGGGCCGGGTTGAATACAGCCCGACGTTTGGTTCCGTGAACCGCAACAAGAAAAGCATCGAACTCGATCTCAAAAGCCCGGCGGGAAAGACGGCGGCGCGCGCGCTGGCGAAAAGCGCCGACGTCGTTATCGAGAATTTTCGCAACGGCGTCATGCAGCGCTTGGGCCTCGGGTACGATGTGTTGAAGGCCGACAATCCTGGACTCATTTATTGCGCCATCACCGGCTTCGGCAGCGATGGCCCATATGAATCGCGCCCCGGCTACGACACAGTCGGGCAGGCGATGAGCGGTTTGCTGTCGTTGTTAACCGACCTTGAGGACCCAAAACCGATGGGAATCTCGCTGTCGGATCATCTCGGTGGAATGGTCGCCTGCAACGGCGTGCTGGCGGCGCTTGTCGCGCGCGGCAGGACCGGAAAGGGCCAGCGCGTCGACACCTCGCTGCTCGAGGCGACGCTGTCTTTCTGTGGCGAGAACGCCGCCAATTATTTTGAAACCGGCAAAACGCCGAGCCGCGCCACGCGCACCCATCGGGCGCAGGTGTATGCGTTCGTCGATTGCGACCGCAAGCCGTTCGTCGTGCATCTTTCATCGCCAAACAAATTCTGGGAGGGACTGACGCAGGTCGCCGGCAAGCCGGAGTTTTTGCAAGATGCGCGCTTCGCCAGCAAGGAGACGCGCGGCAAAAACTACGACGCTCTGCACGCCGCACTCGCCGAGGTGTTCAAAACCGCCACGCGTGAGCACTGGCTGGCGCGGCTGCTTGAACTCGACGTGCCGTCCTCGCCGCTCAACAATTTCGATGATGTTTTCAACGATCCGCAAGTGCAGCACCTGCAGATGCGCGTCGACGTGCCGCATCGCAAACTCGGTAGTGTGGGCTTGGTGCGAAACGCTCTGCGGATGTCTGAAACACCGCCCCAAATTCATTCGGCGTCGCCCGAATTGGGCGAGCACACGCGCGAAGTGCTGGCGCAACTCAATTTGCAAACGTGACGGCGGAGGCGACATGCGACAACCGCAATTAACACGCCGCCGGGCGATGTCGCTGTCGCTGGCCGGCGCGCTCGCCCTGCCTCGTCTCGCCCACGCGCGAACCGCAGCCGACTTTTACCGCAGCCGCAAGTTGACGCTCATTACCGCCGCCTCGCCAGGTGGCGGCTACGATCAATACGCCCGGCTCATCGCCCGCCACATGCCGCGCCACATTCCCGGCGAACCGGCGATTACGGTGCAGAACATGCCGGGCGCGGAGGGCCTCAAGGCGTCCAACCATCTCTACTCCGTGGCGCCGCAGGACGGCTCCATCATCGGCGGGGTCTCGCGCAACAATGGTCTGGCGAAGTTCTACGATTTTAACAACGCCGGCATACAGTTTGATGCGCGCAAGTTTCAGTGGCTGGGTTCGCCGCAGCAGGAAACCGGACTTTTCGTCATCAACACGAAAACCGGCGTAACAAAAATCGATGATATTCGTGGCCGCGAACTGACCGTCAGCTCCACCGCGCATTCGTCTCCGAGTTCGGTTTATGCGCGAATGCTGAACGCCTTCTACGGCTCGAAACTACGGGTGATCGAAGGTTACGCCGGCTCGCAGGAATGCCTCATGGCGGTCGAACGCAACGAAACGGATTCGCATATATCCGGCGGCTCCTCGGCGCAGTTTCGTAACCGCTTTACGCCGTGGGTGAAGCAGGGAAAGGCGCGCGTCATCCTGCAAATGGGCATGGCGCGCGATGCAGCGTTTGCCGATGTGCCGACGGCGCTTGAGATTGTCGCCACGGCGGAAGAAAAGCAGCTTTTCGAAATCGCCTTCGCGGAGCAGGTGATGGGCCGCCCGTTTCTGCTTGGCCCCGGCGTTCCCGCAGATCGCGTGAAAATCCTGCGCGATGCTTTCGACGCGACCATGAAAGACCCGCAATTCCTCGCCGAGGCCGCCAAAGAACACGCCGAGATCGATCCCGTCGACGGCGCCACCATCAACGCGCTGCTGGAGCGTGTTTACGCCGCGCCCGCCGACGTGGCGCAGCGCTTGCGGGAACTGGCGCGATGAACCTCAATCTGGAGCCCGCATGATCGAAACCGCCCGCGACCTCAGCGATATCTGCGCCGTTGTCGGCGTCGGCAATTCGCGTCTCGGCAAAGTGCCCGGCGTTTCCAGCCTCGATCTCATCGTCGAGGCCATGCGCAACGCCATCGAGGAATCCGGCGTCAATCCAAAAGATATAGACGGCGTCCTGTGCCGTGGCCCCGATGACATTTACAGCCATCACCAAATGGTCGGCGAGCGGCTCGGCATCAACGCGCGTTTTTCGACCACCCTCACCAACGGCGGCGCCAGCCAGATTCTTTCCGTCGCTTTGGCCGTGATGGCCATTCGTCATGGCCTCGCCTCGACCGTGATTTGTGGCTACGGGCGCGATGCGTGGTCGCGCACACACGCCAACGAGGCGGCGCGCGTGCGGAATGAAACCCGTCCGCCGAGCCAGTTGCCGCGCGAATTTGGGCCGGAGTACGGATACTATGGAGCGGCGGCCACACACGCATTCGGCGCGACGCGCCACATGCATCTCTATGGCACGACGAAAGAACACTTCGGCCGCATCGCCGTCGATTTCCGCGAGCACGCCTTGCGCAATCCACAGGCGCAAATGAAGCAGCCTCTCAGCCTGCAGGAATACCACGCGCAGCGCTCCATCGTACGACCCTTCGGGCTGTTTGATTGCAGTTTGCGCAGCGATGCCGCCGGCGCCATCCTCGTCACCAGTCGCGAGCGCGCCCGCGATCTGCGCCAGCGTCCTGTCGTCATCAAGGGCTTTGGCACCCACAACAATCTCAAAGGCTGGTTCGCCGACGACAACATGGTGGTTACCGCAGCCAAACAATCAGGGGAGACCGCCTACAAGATGGCAGGGCTGGGACCGCGCGATATCGACACAGCGCAAATCTACGATTGCTTCACCTACATGGTTTTGACCCAGCTCGAGGACTACGGCTTCTGCAAAAAGGGCGAAGGCGGCGAGTTTGTGGCCTCTGGCGCGCTGCGTCTGGATGGCGCGTTGCCGACCAATACGTCGGGCGGCCAGTTGTCGGAGGCGCACGCCGAGGGCGTGCTGCAAATCGTCGAGGGCGTGCGCCAGTTGCAGGGCGTCTACGGCGTCGAACGGCAGGTCAAAGACGCTGAAATCGCGCTCGTCTCCGGGCACGGCGGCAATCAGGTTTGCCACTCGACATTGATATTGGGGAGGCAAGGATGAGCCAGCCTGCGGCGCCGCCACCACCGAAACCCGAGCCGCGACCGGCGCCCGAATCCATGCCCTACTGGGAAGCCGCCAAACAGCATCGGCTGGAGTTGCCGCAATGCGAAGCCTGCCAGCAGTACTGGTTTCCGCCATCGCGAACCTGCCCGCATTGCCTGTCGGCAAAAGTGCAATGGACACCGGTCAGCGGACGCGCAAAAGTCTTCAGTTTCGTCATCTATGATCGCGTCTATCATCCGGCCTACGCGCAGGAGGTGCCCTACGTCGTCGCGCTGGTCGAACTTGAAGAGGGGCCGCGGCTGCTCACCAATGTCGTTGGTGTCGCGCCGTTGGATGTGCGCTGTGACATGCCGCTGCGCGTGGTGTTCGAGGATCGGCCCGGTGGCGCCAGCGTGCCGCAATTCGCCGCCGCCTGAGGCAGCTGGAAAGTCGCCCCGAAGTCGCCTTTTTTCTCCGCTACCCGAGGATTTGCAATCTGGCGGTTTGCAGTCCGGCAGTTTGCAATCAAGGCTGCCGCCTTGAAGCGGCGACCCACCCTTGCTATGAGAAAAAGTTGCCATCGAGCGGGGCGAGCCAACATGAGCCGGGCGTTTTTTATGTCTTCTGTTTTGCGAAGCCTCGCGTTGGCTGGCGTCGTGATGGCGTTTGGTGCGGCGAGCGCATTGGCGCAGGCGCCTTCCATGCTGGGTGCGCCGGGTCTGTCGCCGTTGGCGCCCGATGGCGCCTCGCCAAGCGTTGTGTCGCCGCCCGAATTGTCCGCCCCGCCGGAGGCTGGATCGGCATCGTCCTGTGAGCAGGAAATGGTGCAACTTCAGCAGCGCCGTGAAGCGGCGATCGGCCAGATCAACAATCTGATGCGCGGCTCCAAAAACAAGAAACTCGATCCGGCAGCGGCCTGCCCTCGCTTCCGCAATCTGGTCAGCGTCGAGAATTCGATGAAGGCGTGGATGATCAAGAACAAGGATTGGTGTTCGATCCCCGATCAAACCATCGACTCGATGAAACAGAGTTTCTCGAAAACGCCGGTCATTGCCGGGCAGGCGTGCAATGCGGCGGCGCAGGTCGCCAAGATGCGCAAGTTGCAAGCGCAGCAAGGTCGTCAGGCCCAAGCTGGCGGCCCGGCCGCGCAGCCTACAGTAAAATTGCCGTCCGGACCCTTGTGACGTCGCCAAAGCCGGCTGCGCCGTCGATTGGCGCCGCTGGCGACCGGCTGCCCGATTCAGTTCATTCCGTCGCGCTGCAACTGGCGCCGCCGTCATGGCAACCCTTTCTGCAATTGGCGCGCTTCGACCGGCCTATCGGCTGGCAGCTGCTGTTGGCGCCCTGCTGGTGGTCGGCGGCGCTCGCCGGCGTGGCGCGGGGCGGCGGGCCAAACCTCGTTCATCTCGCCCTGTTTGTTGTCGGCGCGATTGCCATGCGGGGCGCCGGCTCCACCTACAATGACATTGTGGATCGCCAAATTGACGCGGGCGTCGAGCGCACGCGCAATCGCCCTTTGCCTTCCGGACGCATCAGCGTGCGCAGCGCGAAGGGGTGGCTTGTTGCGCAAGCGCTGGTTGGCGCCGCCGTGTTGTTTTCGTTCAACGGGTTCACGATTGGGTTGGGGCTCGCGTCGCTCGCCATCGTCGGCGTTTATCCATTCATGAAGCGCATCACCTCATGGCCGCAGGCGGTGCTGGGCCTCGCCTTCGCGTATGGCGGCTTGATGGGTTGGGCGGCTTCGTTCGGCGGGCTTTCGTCGGCAGCGTTGGCGATCTATGCAGCCGCCATCGCCTGGACCATGGGCTACGATACGATCTACGCGTTGCAGGATGCGCGCGACGACGCCATCGTCGGGGTGCGTTCGACCGCGCGATTGTTTGGCGGGCGTGTCCGGCAAGCGGTCGGGTGGCTCTATCTTGTCGCGGTTGGGTTCGCGGCTTTGGCGGTACGGCTGGCCGGCGGCGGCACATGGGCGATGCTTGGCGTCGCCGCCTTTGCCGCGCACCTTGCATGGCAAACCTGGCGTGTGCGGCCCGGCGATGCCGGGCTCGCGTTGCGCTTGTTTCGCTCCAACCGCGACGCCGGCCTGCTGTTGTTTGCAGGCCTGGCGATCGAGGGGTTCGCCGCCTGAAGATCAGTTCGTCGGGCGCTGCGGGGGTGGCGTGACCGCCTGCCTCTCGTCACGCGCCTGACCACGCGCGCAGGAAAATGTTTCGCTCGGTCCGGGCCCGCGACGACGACCGGCAAACGGCCAGTCTTCGCTCCATGAATGGTCCTTCGCGTCGCGATTGCGAAACAGCCGGTTGCCGATTGCGGGAGGGCGAATACTGTTATGCGGTTTCAATGTCATGGGGTCTCCAATACGTTGACTAAAATGCGCGTTTGAAATTTCTGCATGGTGTAGGTAGTGGCGGCCTTGCGGCGCAACGGGGCTTTCGGACGACGGCGGGAAACCGCAGCGCCACGCCGACGCAGCCGGGTTCTGCGACCCAGCACGAGGCCGCCGAGATGCTTTTCGGCGCCTTCGAGCATCCCGGCTTCGCGCTCGACAAATTTCGGCAGATGGAAATATGACGCCCATTGCTTCCATTCAGCGACGACGTCGTGATCGTCCAAGGCTTCGAATAGCGTCACCGAAAGCTCGCGGTCGTTGTGCCAGAGGACGACGCGAAAACACGTCTGTCCGGTGGCCGACAGGTGGAGGCAAAGCGCGACGCCGCGAAAATCGCTGACCGGCTTGCTCAACGTCATGACGACGCCCGCAATATGTTGGCGCCGGCCAATTCGCGTGCGATCCAATGTCACGTCGCACGGCGGAGCGTCAGGCCACGCGCCGGTGGAACAACTGGATTCGTGGTTTGTCGCCGATTGCATCACGCCGTTCCCTGCTGCACGGAAGTCGCCTTCCATGCGCAGAGAATGCAGTGACGGCAGGCGCCAATGTGCTAATCGGCGCGGTTAAAAAGCGCTAAAAATAGCGAATACGTGGTGTTTCGGCGTGCATGCCCAACGAGCTGTTGGCGCATTGCCGCGAAATCCGGATGAGATTGCCAAGGCCTTGTTAACCATGTGCGCGTCAGAACGCGGCGGCCTCGAAAATCGGCGAGACGGAACGCCGCCATTCGCCTTCGTATTTGTCGAGCCACAGGCGCGCCGCCACGCGGCCGCTCGCAACGCGAGCGTCGAGCCCATCCAGATAGCGGCCTTCGTCGAGGCCGCGCGCGTCCTTGCGCCGGCGATTGGAGAGGCCTTGCCGGGAAATCGCCAAGGCATCCCTCGCAATGTCGCGCAGGCTACGCCCGCCGATACGCGCCTCGAGGCCGAGGGTTGGAACCTCGTCACGCAAGGTCTGACGCTGTTGCGCGCTCCACTGTTTGGCCAGATCCCACGCCGCCGTAAGCGCCGCTCCGTCGTAGAGAAGTCCGACGAAAAACGCCGACAAGCCGAGGATGTGCTCGCGTCCCCCAACGTCCGCGCCGCGCATTTCAAGGTAGCGCTTCAACCGCACTTCCGGAAAAATCGTCGACAGATGGTTCGCCCAATCCGACAGCGTCGCCTGCTCGCCAGGCAGCGCCGCAAGCTTGCCGGCCAGAAGATCGCGGAAACTGGTGCCGGCGACGTCGTGATAAATGGCGCCGCGCTTGACAAAATACATCGGCACGTCGAGGGCGTAATCGACATAGCGTTCAAAGCCCATGCCGGTTTCAAAAAAGAACGGCATCATGCCGGCGCGCTGGTTGTCGGTGTCGCGCCAGATTTCCGAGCGCTCCGACAGTCTGCCGTTGGGCTTGCCTTCCGTGAACGGCGAATTGGCGAAAAGCGCCGTCGCCACAGGCTGCAACGCCAGCGAGACGCGGGTTTTCAGGACCATGTCGGCTTCCGAGGCGAAGTCGAGATTCACTTGCACCGTGCAGGTGCGATACATCATGTCGAGACCGCGACTGCCAACTTTCGGCATGTAGTTTGTCATGATTTTGTAGCGGCTCTTCGGCATCACAGGGGTTTGCGCCAAGCTCCATTGCGGGCTCATGCCGAGCCCGAGGAACGCCATGCCATCGCGCGCCGCGACACGTTTGGCGTCGGCGAGGTGCTGGTCGAGTTCGCTCGCAGTCGCATGCACGTTATCGAGTGGCGCGCCGGAGAGTTCGAATTGTCCGCCGGGTTCGAGAGAAATGGCGCCGCCGCCGCCTTCCTCGAACAGGCCGATCAGGCAGCCATTGTCTTCGATGGGCGACCACTTCGTCGCACGCTGCATGCCTTCCAGCAGCGTACGAATTCCGCCAACGCCTGCCTCGGGACGGCCAAGGTAGGGAACCGGCGAATGATCTGCCGTATAGTAAACGAATTTCTCGTGCTCGGTGCCGAGGCGAAACTCGCTTGGTGGCTTGCAGCCTTTTTCGAACCACGCCACCAGTTCGTCGCGCGACGCGATCGGAGTTTCATCGGATACGTCGCGGGCCATTCAATGTTCCGGAACCGTGCGGAACGGACGCTCTATTGCGCCGTCGCCTGCATTTCATAGGCGGCAGCGGGACGGCTTGCAACAATCCGGCGGGGCGTCCAAAGGGCGAACAACCGCGCAAAACGCCAATGGGGAACTTTTCGCGGCAGCGAATTAATCAAAAAATAAATTTCGTAACGCATTGTGCTCCAGCAGTGGAGTCATCATGGCGTTAGCACGCAAATTCTGGAGTGACGAACGAGGCGCGACATCCATCGAATACGGGATGATCGGCGCCGGCTTGTCCATTCTGTGCATTGTCGGCGCACGCCTCATTGGCGACACCCTGAACTCCAAGTGGCTGGGCCCGCTGTCGGCCGGCCTGAATTAAAAGCGCTTCGCAAGCCTCACTGAAATTCCTGGCCAGCCAGGGCTCTCATACGCGCCACAACAGCGTCCGGCGTTTGCAATTCGTCGGCGACCGCCTGAGCTGTGAGATCGCCTGAAGCTGGCGACAGGTCGAGCCTCGCCGCTTGCGCCTGCGATATGAACTGTGCGTCGAGCAGCATCGCGTCGAAGGCCTTTCGCAGGGCTGCGAGCCGTTCTGGCGGCGTCCCCTCCGGCACGGCGAGCGCGCGGGCGTGGTCGGCGTCGCGCGACACGAACAACATCAGTGCGCGATCGCGTTCATTGCCCGCCAGTTCGACAAGGGTTGGCGTGTCGGGCAGCGTTGTGTGCCGCATGGGCGCCACCTGCGCCAGCAGGTTGACCCGCTTTTGGGCCACCCAGCCGGGCCGGTTGGCGAGCATCGACGCTGATGAGATGAAGCGCCCGCCGATTTCCCCGCCCTCCATCGCCGCGTCCATGTCGGCTTCGGTGCGATACACCGCCGCCAGACTGAAACGGGTACGCAGCATGGCGTTGATAACCGCTGGATAGAGCGCACCAACGCCGGCCCCGTTGAGGGCGCCAAGGCTCATTTCCCGGCGCCGTCCGTCGTCAACGCTGCGGAAGCCTGTCACCCACCACGTCGCCAGCACACTCGGCGCGCGCGATAAGGTACCGAGGTAACCGAGGCCGCCAGCGTCATAACGCACGTTCGACTTCTTCAGCGCCTGCATCAACGCGCTCGCCGGCCCCGGTAAGATCAGCGCGGCGCCATCCTTCGGCGCGGTGGCGACGAAGCTGTTCATTGCCTCGACGCCATCGGCAACCGCCCGGTTTTCAACCGTGATACTGGCGACGCCCGGCAGGTGCGCCGGCAACCGGGCGGCGACCAGCCGGGCAAGCTGATCGGTATCGCTGCCGGCAGCGGCGCCAACCATCAAATGCAGGGTTTTTTGTTCCTGCGCTGACATTAGCGCCGGAGCGAATATCGTCAGCAGCGCCGCGCAACCCGAAACGAGCCATGGCTTAGCCACGCTGTTTCTCCCCAAATATGGCGCCTCGCACGGCGCGAGGCGCGTCAGTAGTGGCTCTGTACGTTGGCAGCACTTTGCGTCGTCAGCGTCGGCCGCCGCCGAGCATCTGGCCGAGAATGCTGTTCAAGCCAGATTGCAAAACCGGCGATGCGTTGGTTCCATGGCCGAACATATTGGTGAGTTGCTGAAGCCCGGCCTGAACCAGCGCCGGGTTGAGACCGCCGCCAGCGGCCCCGCCAAGCACTCCGCCAAGAATATTGCCGAGACCTCCGCCCCCCTGCGGTGCAGGCTGGCCGGCTTGCGGACGCTGGGCCCCGGCGAGTAAT
This sequence comes from Hyphomicrobiales bacterium, assembly GCA_043744855.1. Taxonomy (GTDB): domain Bacteria; phylum Pseudomonadota; class Alphaproteobacteria; order Rhizobiales; family Beijerinckiaceae; genus Terripilifer. The sequence continues at coordinate 53,757 of JAYTTW010000148.1, read as the reverse complement.
CCGCCGAGAATGTCGCCGAGACCGCCGCCCGTGGCCTGACCGGGTTGGGGATGTTGGGCGCCGCCGAGCAGCCCGCCGAGAATGTCAGCCAGGCTGCCGCTGGCTTGCGGTGCGGCTTGGCCGGCTTGCGGCGCGATCTGGCCGGCTTGCGGACGTTGCGCGCCCGCCAGCAATCCGCCGAGAATGTCGGCGAGGCCGCCGCCGGCTTGCGGCGAGGTTTGGCCGGGCTGCGGACGTTGCGCGCCGCCCAGCAAGCCGCCGAGCAAGCCACCGGCCGCTGTGCCGCCCGCCAGTTGCCCCAGAATGTCGCCAATGCCGCCCCCATGAGGTGCCGCCTGTGCAGGCTGCGCGCGCTGGGCGCCGCCCGTAGCTCCGCCAAAAACGCCACCGAGAACACCACCAAGTACGTCGCCGCTTTCCGGCGGCGCCACTGGCGCTTGAGCGTGCGGCGCTGGAGCAAAAATTCCGCTGAGGCCGCCCTTCTGCGTTAGCGATTTGGCCAGCCCGCCCATCACGATCGCGGTGACGACCGGCAACATGGATTGCAACAGATCTTCGTTGACGCCGCTATGCTGGGCAGCAAGTGTGGCGACTTGTGCGGTGACATCTTTGGAGCCAAACAAATGGTCCAGCGCGTCCGAGCCTGACGCAATGGTTTCATCGCTCTGCGCCGCCGTGTAATCCTCGAACGCGGCTTGATTCTGCGGCGTCGCCAGATGGACGAGCGTTTGGGCGAAGTTCGGTCCTTGCATCTGCTGCTGCAAGCCCATCGAGATGGCGGGCAGCAACGCCTGCAACGCCTGCTGCACTTGCGCCGGCTGAAGCTCAAACTGATCGGCCAGATTTTCAGTGGCCTTGCCGCCCTGGGCGGCTTGCACGATGTCGTTCAAATTCATCATATGAAATATCCCCAAATATTATGGCGGCCTTCCGCCGATTGCTGATCCACACCCCGCATTAAGACATTTACGCCTGGGTATTAAGACATTTGCGCTCGGTCCGTCGAATTATTTTGCAGTCGCGTAACAATCCGGTAGGCGCAAACCATCGCCGCTGTGCCGAAGATGGAGGCGCCGGCTGTCGAGCCGAGGATGACGCCCTGCGGCCCGTAATACAGCGCCCCCAGCGTCACGAAGGGGATGGTGCCGATCGTGGCGCGCCCCCAGTTGAAAAACGTTGACAGAAAAGCGAAGCCGAGATTGTTGAACGCCGCATTGGCTGCGAACAGGCAACCCAGAAATGCCCAGCCGGAAGCCCCCCACGTACAAAAGAATGTGACCAACCGCGCTGTCTCGCCCTGCGCAGTGAACAGCCAGACGACAGCCGGGGAAAGCAACCACAGCACCAGCCAGGTGATGCAAACGTAGGTGGCCGAAAACACGAAACAGTTGGTCAGCGTGGAGCGCACGCGCGCGATCTGCCCGGCGCCGAAGTTTTGACCAATGATCGGCCCAACCGCGCCGGACATGGCGAACAGGACACCAAACGCAACCGGCGCCAGACGATCAATGATCGCGCCGGCCGCGACCGCGGCGTCGCCGAAATGCGCCATTTCACGGACCGACCAGATCATGGCGATCGGCGCCGCGAAGTTGGTCAGGACGGCGGGGGCGGAAACCCGCAACAACGGCCCGGCATCCCTCGCCACTCGCGACAATAGCGGACGCGCCACCATGTTGTGGACGCCTACCGCGCCCCACAGGCCGACGCCAATCCAGACGACGCGGGAAACGTTGCTGGCGATGGCCGCGCCGCGCAGGCCCATATGCAGTCCAAGGATCAGGATGGGGTCGAGCACCGCGACGACGAGCGCTCCGAACAACGTCACATACATGGCGCGACGAGCGTCGCCAACGCAACGCAAAAGCCCCGGCAGGGCCATGCCAAGGCCAAGCAGCGGGATCGACGGAATGGTCCAGTCGAGCAGCAATGTCGCGCCGCTCAAGGCGCTGCCGCGCGCTCCGATGGCTTCGAGCAGCGCGATGCGAAACGGAAACAGCGCCACTGCGAACAGGCTGCTCACAACGCACGTCAGCACCAGGCCGCTCGCCGCGAGTTGACGCGCTGTCTCGCGCTGGCCCGATCCGATGGCGCGGGACACCAGCGCCGAAACGCCGATGGACATGCCGATATTGATGGAAACGGCGAAGAACATAACCTGGCTGGCGAAGCCAACTCCGGCAGTCAAGCCGGGGTCGCCGAGCCAGGAAATGTAGAGGACGGAAAACAGCTCGACGACGAAAATCGCCATCAAGCCGATCGAGCTTGTCGCCGTCATGACCAGCACATGACGCAGCGTCGAGCCGCGCGTGAAAACGGCGAAGTCTTCCGCCGTCGACGGCGCGTTCATCAGGTCAACTCCAAAGCCGGTCGCAATGGCCTGAAATAGGGGTTTCCTGTATATGGGGCAAGACTGGTGGCGCCAAGACAAGACATCTGGCGACAAGACTTGTGCACACTGCGGTGAGATGGTCAGACGATGAGCAAAAAACCCAGGCTTCGTGTTTTGCTCTGCGCGCCGCGCGGCTTCTGCGCCGGCGTTGTGCGCGCCATCGAGGTGGTCGAGAAAGCTCTCGAAATACATGGCGCGCCGGTCTACGTGCGTCACGAAATCGTGCATAACAAATACGTTGTTGACGCGTTGCGCGCCAAGGGCGCCGTGTTCATCAGCAATCTCGAGGATGTCGTTGACAAGCGCGCGCCGGTGATTTTTTCGGCGCACGGCGTCCCGCAAGCGGTTCCCGCGCAGGCCGCAGCGATGCGCCTGCACACCATCGACGCGACCTGCCCGCTGGTGACGAAAGTGCATCGAGAATGTCTCATACATCACAAGCGCGGTCGCAAGATCATCCTCATCGGCCATGCCGGTCACCCCGAGGTGGTCGGCACGCTTGGCCAATTGCCAGGCGATGCCGTCTGGCTGGTTGAATCGGTTGACGACGTGGCCCGGCTGGCGCCTGAAAATACGGACAAGCTCGCCTACGCCACGCAGACCACCTTGTCGGTTGACGACACGCGCGACATCCTCGCTGCATTGACCGCGAAGTTTCCCGGCATCGTCGGGCCAGCGCGCGACGACATTTGCTACGCCACGACAAACCGTCAGGACGCTGTCAAAACAGTCGCGCCGCAAGTGGATGCGATGCTGGTGGTAGGCTCGCCCAACTCTTCCAACTCGCAGCGTTTGCGCGAGGTCGCCGAACGCGCCGGCTGCCGTTATGTGCAACTGGTGCTGCGCGCTACCGATATTGACTGGGTCGCCATGGGCGAGGTGACGTCGGTGGCGATCACAGCCGGCGCGTCGGCGCCGGAAATTCTGGTCGACGAACTCGTCGCCGCCTTCGCTGCCCGCTACGAGGTCGGCGTGGAAACCATCACCACGGCGCAGGAGAACATGTTCTTCCCGCTACCGCGCGAATTGCGCGCCGGCAGCTGATCGTTCAGAAGTTGAGCAGGATCGCCACGCCACTCGCGATCAAAACGATGCCGGCGACTTCGCGCGCCTTCATCCCCTGCTGAAAGAGTTTTCGCGACACCAACTGCGCAAACGGCACCTCAATGAGCGCCAGCGTGCGTACTTTCGCGGGGGTCGATATAGCGAAACCGAGATACCAGAATTGCGAGGCGAACGCGCCGATGAAGCCGGCCAGCATCGACTGTCGCCAGTTCACCGCGATCTGTCGCAACAAGTTGCGGTCGTTGAACGCCAGCCAGAAGACAATGACGAAGCTCTGCATGGCGAGCCCGGTCACCAGGGTTGTCGTCGCCGTCATCGCGAACGAGGGCGACGACAGGGACAGGATCGCGCCGCGATAACAGGTTGCGGACAGGCCGAAGAAGGCGCCAGACGCGACGCCGATCAACGCCGGTTTCCAGGGGTTGCCGGACGATGCCGCGACACCCTCCGGTATAGACATCAGGATCACGCCGAGCGTCGCCACGGCGATGGCGAGGGCCGTCGCCAAGGTCGGCGCCTCGCCCAGAAAGACAATACTGAACAGCGCCACCAGCACTGGTTCGGTTTTTGTGTAGGCGATGGAAACCACAAAAGAACGTTGGCGCATCGCTTGCAGCATCAACGCGGTGGCGGCGATCTGCGCCATCGAGGCGACAAAGCACCACGCCAGCATGGCGAGGCTGATATCGGGCGCAGGGGTCCCGGTCGCATAACGCTGGGCGAGCAGGAAAAGCAACGCGAAGGGCAGGCCAAAGACAAAGCGGACATAGGTGGCGCCCGCCGCGCCGATCTTGCTGACGAGATCGCGTTGCATGGCGTTGCGCGCGGTTTGCGCGGCAGCCGCAGTGACAGTGAACGCCACCCACAGCCATGCGGGAACGACGGCGAACATTTCCGGCGGTCCCTTCGCGCCTGCCCCGCCCCGGTCAGGAAAAGCTCCTGCCAGACCGCAGCGGAATATTTTGTGGCGGCTCGTCAGCCAACGCCGAGGCTCGCCAGACTCCACATTTGCGCCAAATGCTCTAACACGAGGGGCAACGTGAGCAAAGCGCATACCTCAATCCGGACCCGCACCCATGGCCGTCTATACGGAAGTCGCCGATGACGAACTCAATGCATTCCTTGAAGCCTACGACCTCGGCGCCGTGGTTTCTTTCAAGGGCATCGCCGAGGGCGTGGAAAACACCAACTATTTGCTGCGAACGCAACGCGGCGCGTTCATTCTGACGCTGTATGAAAAGCGCGTGCAGGAAGCCGACCTGCCGTTTTTCCTCAGCCTGCTTGAACATCTTGGCCTCAAGGGCGTCGTCTGTCCGCAACCTGTGCGCGATCGTCGCGGTCGCGCCCTCGGGCGGCTCGCCGGTCGACCCGCCGTCATCGTCACGTTTCTCGATGGCGTCTCGGTACGGCGTCCGGAAGCGCGTCATTGCGGCATGATTGGCGAGGCGCTTGGCAAACTGCACCGCGCCGGGGAAGGCTTCGCCATCCGGCGCGACAACGCCTTGGCGTTTCGCGGCTGGCTGGCGTTGTTTCGCGCTGCCGAAGCGCGCGCCAGCCAGGTGCAGGAGGGCCTCGCGGCGGCGCTGTCGCAGGAGATCACCTATCTCTACAGTCACTGGCCGAAACAGATCAGCGCTGGCGTCATTCACGCCGACCTGTTTCCCGACAATGTGTTTTTTCTCGACGGAAAAGTTTCGGGCGTGATCGATTTCTATTTCGCCTGCAACGATTTTCATGCCTACGATCTCGCCATATGCCTGAACGCATGGTGTTTCGAGCCGGATGCCTCTTTCAACATCACCAAGGGGATGGCGCTCATCAATGGCTACGAGCGCCTGCGTCCGTTGTCGGACGCGGAAGTTGACGCGTTGCCGGTGCTGGCGCGCGGCGCCGCCATCCGCTTTCTGCTGACCCGGCTGGTCGACTGGCTCAACCGGCCCGAAGGTGCGCTCGTCAAGCCGAAAGACCCACTGGAATATCTTGGCAAGTTGCGCTTTCACCAACACGCAGCAAGCGCCCGCGACTACGGGATGTTGCGGTGAGCGCGCGGGTCGTCGCCTATACGGATGGCGCGTGTTCGGGCAATCCCGGCCCCGGTGGATGGGGCGCCATTCTCGTCTGCAGCGACGTTGAAAAGGAGTTGTGCGGCGGCGAGGCGATAACCACCAACAACCGCATGGAGCTGATGGCGGCGATTATGGCGCTGGAGACGCTGACGCGCGCGTGCGCGGTCGATCTCTACACGGACTCCCAATATGTGCGGCAGGGTGTCACGGCCTGGATACATGCCTGGAAACGCAACGGCTGGCGCACCGCCGACCGCAAGCCGGTGAAAAACGTTGATCTCTGGCAGCGGCTGGAGGCTGCCGGGCAACGCCATGAAGTTGAGTGGCGATGGGTCAAGGGGCACGCCGGCCACCCGATGAACGAACGCGCCGACGAACTGGCGCGGCGCGGCTCGCAACCGTTCCTGAAACTTCCACGCGGCTGACGCCAGTGCGAAGCGTCAGCGCGTTTTTCATGCGAGGTCGGCAGGCAAGAGATTAGCGCGGCGGGATTTGAATCAGTTCGTCGAGTTGCGCTTGGGTCAGCGGCTCGGCGATGAATTTCATCGCGACCGCATCGGGCATCACCAGATCGAGGCCGACGATTTTGTCTGGATCGAGCGACGCCTTTGGAAAAAAGCCATCGCGCGTGCGGCGCGACAGATCGAGCGGAATGCCGAGCCAGCTTGAGTGAATTTCGAGCCCTTTGTCGTCGGCGTACATGAAGTCCACCGTCTCCCGGTAGGCTTTCATGTAACGCTCGATCAGCGGCTTCTTCGCCTTGAGCGCATCGAGATTGACAATGTTGACGCGCACCGTCTGTCCCTTGAACAAAGTATCGTTGCCAATAGCGACGATGCGGATTTCCTTCTTGTCGAGTTGTTCAAGCCCAAACGGCGGCGCCGCCCAGCCGACATCGACCTGCCCCGACATTACCTGCGTCAGCGTCGACGGCGGGCTACCGGTTCCCACCGCTTTGGCCGTCAACTTTTGCTCGCGCAAAAACGCCGTCACGACGCCATCCGTTGAAGAGCCCTTGGTCGAGAATGCGATGGTCTTGCCGGCGGTGTCGGCCAACGTGCGGATCGGCGAATCCGCCTTCACATACCAGTACAGATCGCTCGCGCCGGTTGTTTCGGCGCTGATGATGCGCACCGGCGCGCCCTTCGAAAAAACGCTCATGGCGCCAACAATGCCGGCGGCGACGCCAATATCGACGGCGCCGGAAATGACCGCCTGCTGCGTCTCTCCGCTGCCCTGCGTATAAAGAATTTCGAGTTCGAGGCCATACTTTTTGAAAATGCCGGCGCGCTGTCCGATCTCGCCGATCGAGGAATCCCAGTTGCCGCGCTGGCCGGTCGCAAGCTTCAGTTTGTCCTGCGCAAATGCTGGCGCCGTGAGCCAGCCCAGCGCGCAAAGGGCGGTAGCAAAAAGCCGCATCGAAAGGTTTCCTTACGCGAGGTTGGGGCAAAGGTGCGCGCAGGCATAGCGCCCGGCCCGGCGCCTGTCGAGCCAAGGTTCAACAGTCAAACTTCATCCCCTGTCGCTTAGCCGTATCGGCGCTCTTGCCCCGGCGCCGCCGGTTTGCAATTCTGCGCCGCAGTTGCGCAGCCGGAGGTGACATGAGGCAACGAGCCAAGCCCAAGGCCCTCGGGCCAGCAGCGATAGTCACGCGATTGAAAAACAGTCTCGCGGGATGGCGCCATGAAGACGGTTGCCTCAAACGCACTTATGAAACCAACGGTTGGAAAGCCACTGTGCTCGTCGTCAACGCCATCGCTCATCTGGCCGAGGTCGCGTGGCATCATCCCGAGATCCTCGCGTCTTACGCGCGTGTGGAGGTGCGACTGTCGACGCATGAAGCCAACGGGGTGAGCGAGCGCGATTTTGAACTGGCGCACAAGATCGAGGAAGTCATCCTGTGGCGACCGGGTCGCGACGGCGGCGCGCTGGAAGGCACGCCAGAGGGCGATCCGCAGCACGCCTATCTCAAATATGAAGATTGACGATTGGACGGTGGGCATCCCAGCCGCTTTTACGCTTCATTCACCATTCCCGGCGCAGGCTGGCGAATTGTATTTGTCGGTGGCGCGGAATGCGCTGGTTTTTTTCGCGAGCTGGCGCAGTGGCCGCATTCAACCCATCCCATCGCTCTGCCAGCGGTCGCGCTTTGGCCTTTTGCGGGCTCGTTGCGCTGGGGTTTGTCGGAGCGGGTTTCGCTCGCGGCGTCCGCCAGCCGCCGCCAGCCCAGATGCACCTCGCCATGGACTCTGGGCGCACGCAGGTGGCGCAAATAGCGCAAGTGAAAACCCGCACTGTATCGCGCGAAGTCGTCGCCACCGGACGCCCGTTGTCGGAACGCCTGGCTGCCGGCGCCAACGGATTGGGCGAGCCCAAAGGGCTGGGCGAGTCCAAAGCGCTGGGCGAGTCCAAAGCGCCGGGCGAGTCATGGGCTGCGGTGCGCGCCGCATTGCCGCAGCACCGGGTGCGCACGCTCGCCATCGCCGTAGAAGTTGGCGCGGTATCGCCGCCCGTATCGATGGATCTTGAAACGCGAGCCAGCGGGCTCGCAGCGCATCTAGCGGCATTGCCTGAAGCAGAAAAGACGGCCGGAAACATGGCGGCGCTGGAAGTTCCTCCGGGGCTCGACGAGCCGGGCAAGCCAGTCGTCGTCGCCGGCAACGTGAGCGAAGATCAAACCGCGTCCATACCCGCACGGACCGCGTCGGCGACCGCTGTAGCGGCGCCGGAATATTTTGTGCAGCTCGCGGCGTCACCGGACGAAGGGGATGCGCGGCGCACCGCCGCCGGGTTGCAAACACGCCTTGCCGCGACCCTCGGCGAACGCGAATTACTGATCGTCGCCGGGATCGCACGTGAGGCGAAGGTCTACCGCGTGCGCCTGGCCGCCGTGTCCAAGGACGCCGCGACGCAGATTTGCGATCGCCTTCGCGCTGTCAAAGCCGCCTGCTTTGTCGCCCGCGAGTAAGGGTCGTCGCCAGCTTGGGCTCTAACCGCGCGACAAAAACTCGTCTGCGGTGAACAGCGCCCTGAATGGCGCCCCGCGCGCCGCAAACGCGTCACTGGCGCCTTCCAGGCGATCCACGAGCGTTAGGACCATGACGATTTCAGCCCCGAGGTCGCGGCATGCCTCGACCGCCTGGAAGGCGGAATCGCCGGTAGTCGTGACGTCTTCCAGAATGACAACCCGCTTGCCCGCCAGCGACATGCCAGGCGCCAATCCCTCGACGAGCTTGCGCGCGCCGTGGCCCTTGGGTTGCTTGCGGACGAAAAATCCGTGCACCGGTTTGCCTTCGAGGCTGCTTTGCTGGCTGACCAGGGCGGCCAGCGGGACCGCGCCAAGTTCAAGCCCGCCAGCGTATTCGCCGCCGGCTTCCCAAATCAACGGCGTCAGCAATCTACCAATGAGCGCCGCGCCTTCCGCGCTGAAAATCGTCGGCTTCATATCGAAATAAAAATGACTTTTGCGGCCTGAGGCCAGAGTGATTTCGGCGCGCCCGAAGGAAACGCGAAAAATCAGATCGGCAAGCGCGCGGCGAGCCTGCGAACTTGCGGAATCACTCTCGGAAGCATTCATGGGGTCCCCAATCGAAAATTCGCCCGCAGCGGGGCGTGCTTCGCCGTGCGTGAAGAGTTCCGGCCCCTCCGGCAACCCGATCAAGCGGCGTGCGCGTGCGTTTTCCGGCCTCGACGCAATGCCCGTGCGGGCGCCGCTCAGGCGGCGATTTCCACGCGTAGCGCGTTGAGTTTGCGAAGAATTCTCGTCAGGAAGAAGACGCCGAGCAGGGCGATGACGACGCCAGCCGCGACCTGAATCTGGAATTCACGACCACTGGCGGTGAACCACGCCGCGACAACGAGAAGCATGCCGACGAAGATTGTGACAGAGGCGGGGAACTTGCTGTCGTCAAGCGCTTCCATGCGGGCACGCCGTTGCCGGGCGATTTGCTCCGGCGTTTGCAACAGTGCGGCGTTATTGGCGTCCGCATCGTAGTCGTCGCCGAGAATTGCGCGCAAATCCGTTTCGTTCAACTCAGCCATGTTTGCCCCTTGATGCGCCGACTATTCGGCGTGATTGTCATGCTTGCACAAAACCGCGCCGTCCATGGCTCTGCGCGTTTCCCACTTGACTGGCATCCTAGTGGCAGTGCGCCGCAGCGGCAAGGCTGTGTCGTTTTTCTTCCGCCGCAGTCTCTTGTGTGGCGGAATGCGGCGCGACCCCAAGGGGGTCAGCGGTTTGGGGGTCAGCGGTTTGGGGGCCAGCGCCTGGGGGTCAGCGCTCTTGCGGCTGCACCGGTGCGCCCGGGCCAATTTTCTGCAGATTTCCGGTAATGACCCGGCCGCCCTCCGCAAGCCCTTTGTCGACGACGACATTGCTCTCATCCTCGCGACCCAGGCTGACAAGACGTTGCTGGGCCTTGCCTTCTTCAACGCTCGTACAATGGTTTATGTTGCAGCGCATCATCCGCCATCCCGAAGTCACCAAATGGTGACTGGTGACTTCGCTGACCTTCCGGAGGGTTTGGGTGCTCGCACACCCCGAGGTACGCGGCACGTAAGAGCGCCAGCGCGAATTTGCGGGCCTGCGACGGAGCTTGCCGGCGCGGCTCAAAACCGCCATGTTCGCAAGTGATTCAATGTTCGCGCTGGACAGCCTTCCGCGCCGCTTTCCATGTCAGGCTGAGCAGAAAGATACAACCAGTGACGCACTTTTTCGGTGTTCGAATGCTCCCGCTCGCCACGGGCTTGTGTCTGGCTTTGCCGATTGCCGTCGCTGTCGCGCAAGGCCGCTCCAACAGCGCCACTGGCGGCCCCGTGGTGACCGCCCCTTTCGAGGTTACGGGAAGCCCGTCGGGAAACTACCTTTCGGCGTTGATCGCCGGGGCCGACCGTGACACGTTGGCGGCATCCACCTATTCGCGCGAGGCGTTGCGATTTGCGCCGCGCAATCGCGAACTTCTGGAACGCGCCTTCATCTCCTCGGTATCCAACGGGGATATGCGGCAAAGTTTCACGCTGGCCGAGCGACTGCTCAAACTGGACCCGAAAAACGGCTTGGCCTACATGACGCTCGGCGTGCGGGCGCTCAAAAACAAGCAGTTTGCGCAGGCCCGCACAGAGTTCGGCAAGGGTGGCGGAGGCAGGCAGCGCGACTTGACGGTGACGCTGCTGTCGGCCTGGGCCTACGCTGGCGCCGGTGACACGCGCCGCGCGCTGCAAACGCTGGAACGGCTGAAGGATGAGCGCTTCTCCGCCTTTCGCGATTACCATATGGGGCTGATCGCCGAGATCGCCGGCAACACCGCTGAGGCAGGCAAACGATTCAAGGCCGCCTACGAAGCGGAGAAGACAACCTTGCGTCTGGTCGACACGTGGGCGCGTTTCCTGGCGCGTCGCGGCGAGACAGACGACGCGCGTCGCGTCTATACGGATTTCGATCAACTCGCGCCGCGCCACCCGGTGGTCGTCGCCGCGCTGGCCGATCTTGCCGCCAACCGTCGGCTCACGCCCAACGTGACGAACGCCATCAGCGGCGCTGGCGAGGTGTTCTATCAACTGGGCTCGCTCGGCAGCGCGCAGAACGATTCCTTTCTGGCGATGATCTATCTCAGGCTTGGCTTGGATCTCGCGCCGGAAAACAGCTTGGCGATTATCACACTCGCTGACATCTACGAGCGACTGAAGCAATACGAGCGCGCCATCGACGTGTATGAAAGCGTGCCGCAAAACTCGCCTTTGCGCGGCAACGCGGAGACCCAGTCCGGCCTTATTCTCGAAGCGATGGGTAAATCGGATCAGGCCGTCGCGCTGTTGCAAAAGATTGTCGCGGGATCGCCAAATGATACCGAGGCGCTCTCAGCCCTCGCCAATCTGCAACGCGCCCGCAAGGAATTTCCGGATGCGACGCAGACCTACACGAAAGTGATCGACGCCATCCAGAAGCCTTCACGCGGCGACTGGGTGAATTACTACTTCCGCGGAATTTCCTGGGAGCGATCCAAACAATGGTCAAAAGCCGAGGCTGATTTCAAAAAGTCGCTGGAGCTTTTTCCCGATCAGCCGATGGCGCTCAACTACCTCGGTTATTCATGGGTGGATCAGGGCATCAATCTCGACGAAGGCTTGCGCCTGCTGCGTCGCGCCGTCGAGTTGCGACCGACCGACGGCTATATCATCGACAGTCTCGGCTGGGCTCACTACCGCCTCGGTCATTTTGAGGAAGCCTTGCGCGAACTCGAAAAAGCCATCGAGCTGAAACCCGGAGACCCCGTCGTCAACGACCATCTTGGCGACGTCTACTGGAAAGTCGGGCGCAAGCTCGAAGCGCAGTTTCAGTGGAACCATGCGCGCGACCTGAAGCCGGAACCCGACGACCTCGAAAAGATTTTGAAGAAAATCGATAGCGGTCTGCCGGAGGAACCCAAACCTGCCGCTGCTGAAGTCGAACCCTCAAAAAACGGCGGCTGAGGCGCGACCATGCATGTCCCCGCATGGCATCGCATGGTTGAACCCGCGCAGCAGCAGATCGTGTCGCCGATGACCCAACAAGCGTTGCGCAACGGACAGGCTGAATAAGGGCGAACGACGCGATGTGGATCGAGCGCGCCCGCGCAAAAATCAACCTCACCCTGCACGTGCCGCGACGGCGCGAGGATGGCTGGCATGAAATTGAAAGTCTTGTCGCGTTCGCTGGCGTCGCCGATACATTAACATTGTCGCCGGGCCCTACCTTGACGCTTGCGGTCGAGGGGCCGGGCGCCGAAGCGGCTGGCGCGGACGACGACAATCTGGTTTTACGCGCGGCGCGACATTTGCAACAGCGCGTCGAAGGTTTGCGCGTCGGCGCGTTTCATTTGACCAAGCGATTGCCGGTTGCGGCGGGCGTCGGCGGTGGCTCGGCGGACGCCGGCGCGGCGTTGCGTCTGCTGGCGCGCGCCACCGGCATGGCGGCCGATGACGCACGACTGTTTGAGGCGGCGCGCGCCACCGGCGCTGATGTCCCGGTGTGTCTCGGCAATCGCGCCCGCGTCATGCGTGGCGTTGGCGATGAGCTTGGCGAGCCTGTGCGACTGCCACCGCTCTATGCGATGCTCGTCAATCCGCAGATCGCGCTGCCGACCCACAGTGTCTTTGCGAAGTTGGCGCTGGCGCCGGGCCAAACGCACGGATTTTCGCCGCATCCCGTCATCGCTTCCGGCGTTGCATTCGCGGCCCTTGCGAGCCTGCTGCGCAACGCTCGAAACGATCTGGAAGACCCCGCCGGAGTGCTGGCGTCAGTCATCGTCGATGTTCTCGCCGCCATCGGCGCCGCGCGCGGCTGCAAACTGACGCGCATGTCGGGATCGGGCGCCACTTGTTATGGTCTGTTCGAAACCCGACATGGCGCGCTTACCGCCGCCAAAACCGTTCGCCGCGCTCACGCGGGTTGGTGGGTGTGCGCGACCGTGTTGCGTTAGCGCGTATGGCGGCAAGGTTGAATGGCTTTTGCAAACGACGTTTTCGCGACTGGCGCGCGATGACGCTTCTTCGAATCGTCGTCGCACGCCAGCTGTATGATTAAGCAGGATCTTTTCCGAAAACCGGCGTCCACTTTTCGGGATCACGCTCTATGCGACTTCACAAAGAATTTGCGCGAGGCGCTGCGGCTGGTCGACCATCATGTCGTGACCGCAGCGCTCGTCATAGACACGCCAGCCTTCGCGGCCGCGCAATTCGCTGGCGAAGCGGTCGAACAGCGGGCTCGGTGAAAGCGTCGTGCGAATGTAGGTGCGACGCGCCGCCCGTTCGCGCGCGCCGGTCAGGCGGATGGGTTGCAAGGCGACGCCAAGCGGCTGACGCGTCATGCGCGCGTCGACCCAGGCCGCGTCGGCGGGATCGGCGACGTGAAACGACGCAGCCTTCGGGATAGGCCGGCTGAACTCGCCGCGCGCCTGCATGGCGAGCAACGCGTCGCGATTTTCAGGCAGTTGCAGATCGACGCCACGCTCTCCGTCCTGCGGCAAGAACGCGTCGAGATAAACAATCGAGCAAACCCGTTGTTCAAGCTTCTCGATGGCGCCAGAGATCGGCCAGCCGCCATAGGAATGGCCGACAAGCACAGCCTGCGCCAGATTTTCCCACTCGAAGAGATTGACGATGTCCGCGATGTGCGTGTCGAGATCAATCGACGCGTTGAGCAGATGCGAGCGGTCGGCAAGGCCGGTCAACGTCGGCGTGAAAACCTTGTGGCCTTGCGCCTGCAACAGGTCGGCGACGCGACGCCAGCACCAACCGCCATGCCAGGCGCCGTGAACGAGTACGAAGGTGTGCTGTCGTGTGGTCATGGTCGCCGCCCCCAGGTTGCACCCAGAGTGAGGGGCGCTGCGAGGCGACGTCAAATGGTGATTTGCGCGCCAATCTCGACGGTGCGTCCGGTCGGAATATGAAAGTAGGCGCTGGCGTCGCTGGCGTTGCGCGCCAGCAAGATGAAAAGCTTGTCCTGCCAATACGGCATCTGGCTCGTGGCAGCGATGCGGATGGCGCGGCGCGACAGGAAGAACGAGGTCGACATGATGTCGAACTTCCAGCCCAGCTTGCGACATTGCAGCAGCGCCTTGGGCACATTGGGTTCATCCATGTAGCCAAGGAAAATGGTGATGGAGCTGAATTTTTCGCTGATCGGCGTCATCTTGACGCGTTCGGAAACCGGGACACGCGGCACATTGAGCGAGACGACCGTCAACATCACGTTTTTTTCGTGCAGCACCTTATAGTGCTTGAGGCTGTGCAACAACGCGCCGGGTGTTGTTTGCGGCTCGCTGGTGAGAAACACGGCGGCGCCGGGAACCGTGTGCGGCGGCTTCTTTTCAAGCGAGTGGATAAGGTCCAGCAACGGCACGTCGTCGCGACGGGTTTTCTCGGCCAGCACACGGGCGCCGCGCGTCCAAGTCCACATGACGATCATGAAGCCGGCGGCGATCATCAGCGGCACATAACCGCCCTCAAAAATCTTGACCGAGTTGGCGCCAAGGAAGACCAGATCGATCAGCAGGAACGGCGCAATCAGAAGCGCCGCCGCCGGCAGCGACCAACCCCAATGTTTCCACACCACAATAAACGCCAGGCAGGCCGTGACCACCATTGTGCCGGTGACCGCGATGCCATAGGCGGTCGCCAGCTTGTCGGAGGATCCGAAAGTGGCGACCAGCATAAGCACGCCAATCAGCAACAGGATGTTCACTTGAGGGATATAAATCTGACCTTCCTCGGATTCCGAGGTGTGGCGGATTTCCATGCGCGGCAACAGGCGCAACTGGATGGCTTGGCTGGTCAGCGAATAAGCGCCGGTGATGACAGCCTGACTGGCGATGATGGTGGCGAGCGTCGCGGCGATAACGACAGGCAGCAGCGCCCATTCCGGAAACAAGCGAAAAAACGGATTTTCCAGGGCGTTGGGGTCGGTCATGACGAGCGCCCCCTGGCCGAGATAGTTGATAACCAGCGCAGGGAAAACGATGACGGTCCAGCCAAGCTGGATGGGCCGCCGACCAAAGTGGCCGAGGTCAGCATAAAGGGCTTCCGCGCCAGTCACCGCCAGAAACACCGCGCCTAACGAAATCACGCCAATAACCCCGTGGCTAGCTAAAAAGCCGATGGCGTAGGTGGGCAGCAGCGCCAGCAGAATGGTCGGCTGGGTGGCGATTTGCATGATTCCGCCAACCGACATGATGACGAGCCACACCAGCATGATCGGGCCAAACCACGCGGCGACGCGCGCCGTGCCGCGGCTTTGGGCAGCGAAAAGGCCGAGGATGATCACCACCGTCATCGGCAGCACGAAGGGGTCGAGGCGCGGCTCGACAAGCTTGAGGCCTTCGACCGCAGAAAGCACCGAAATCGCCGGCGTGATCATGGCGTCGCCGAAGAACAGCGCCGCGCCGGCAGCGCCCAGCAGAAATATGAGGCGTGTCGGCTTCCCCATGGCTCGTTGCGCCAGCGCCATCAGTGACAGGGTGCCGCCTTCCCCCTGATTGTCGGCGCGCAACAGGATCATCACGTATTTGCAGGTCACAACAATGACGAGCGCCCAGACGATCAGCGAGACAATGCCGAAAATGACATCATGGGCGATCGCTTCGCGCGTGCCGCCCGCCGCCAGCACCGCTTCGCGGAAGGCGTACAGCGGGCTGGTGCCGATGTCGCCGAAGACAACCCCGATGGCGCCGACGAGCAGCGTCCAGAAACGCGTTTGGGCGGGAGTTGGAACCGGCTTCTCCACTGGTTGAGACGCAGCGGTTGGGGGGAGAGGTTGTGCAGGCAGCGTTGACACCACACCGCTGGAAGCGTTGAGCCCGTCAGAACCGGTCGTCATGGAGGGGGCGCCTGGTTAAACCGCACAAAACGGCGGCCGCAGGGCGGGCATATAGACCTGATGTGCGGTGCACACAAGGGTCGAAACTGGCTTTGGGCAGCCCCAAACTCCCAATTGCCAGCCGGCTACTTGTTTGGCGCGCGCTCCTGCATGATTTCCAGTTGCATCTGCTGGATTTCGGCCAGGCGTTGCCATTGTTTTGAAATGAGATAGTCAATTTTCTCGTGCAAATGGCGAATTTCGAGTTCGGCTTTCAGGTTGACGCGATAGTCGTTGTTGGCGCGCAACCGGTCCTTCGTCTCCTGTCTTTTCTGGCTCATCATGATGATCGGCGCCTGGATCGCGGCAATGCAGGAAAGCACAAGGTTGAGCAGAATGAATGGATAGGGATCGAACGCCTTCGTCTCGCCCTCGTAAATGTTGAGCGCCATCCAGATGACAAGGACGACGCCGAACCAGATCAGGAACGGCCACGATCCACCGAAGCTGGCGAGATGGTCAGAAAGCATCTCCCCGAAGGTGCGCTTTTCGCTGAACTCGGCTTCCGTATCCTCGGCAATGGTGTCCTGCTTGGCGATGGATTCGGCTACCTGCCGGTCAAGTTCGTTGAATTCGCCATGTTCGGTCTGCAGCAACTCCTCGACGTAAATCATGCGATAGCGCGCCAGCTCTCGATGGCTGATTTTGGCGTCCGCCGGCAAGTCGGGATAATCGGCGCGGATGCGGTCGGCGAGGCTGGGACGCAATTGGTCAACGCTGACAAGATCGCGCTTGCGAAACTTTCGACCGCTGATGGCTGACGCAATCCGGCGCGATTGACGTTTGAGCGGCGCGTCTACGGCATCCAGAACGTCATCGTCTGCGGCAATGACGGTGACCGTTTCGTCGGTTTCGGTTTCAGCGTCCGCAGATTTAGGATTTACGGGTGGTTCGTTGGCAACGCTCATTGGCACGACTCGATTATTGATCCTGCGACACAAGGGACGCAAGATATGAAGTTGTTATGACAATAAGCCTTAACTAAATGGCTGGCGGCGCACCATCCCTAAAGTCGGGCTTAATAGGCCCGGCTGACGCAAAAGCCAACCACGTCGAGCAGGGCTTTTTTCGACGCCGAAGCGGGAAACAGCTCCAGCGCATCGCGCGCCATGGCGCCGTAATGGCGGGCCCGCTCAATCGTATCCTCCAGCGCGCGATGGCGTCGCATGATCGCCTGGGCCGCTTCGAGGTCACCCTCGCGAATTTCGCTTTGCTCAAGGGTCCGGCGCCAGAATGCGCGGTCGGCTTCTGCGCCGCGGCGGAACGAAAGCACCACCGGCAAAGTGATTTTTCCCTCGCGAAAATCGTCGCCGACATTCTTGCCGAGCTTGGCGGTCGAGCCGCCGTAGTCGAGCGCGTCGTCTATCAATTGGAAGGCGATGCCGAGGTTTGAGCCGTAGCTGCGGCAGGCCGCGATTTCGGCTTTCGGACGGGCTGCCAGAATCGGGCCCATTTCGCTCGCCGCCGCGAACAGCGCCGCCGTTTTGGCGCGTATGACCGCCAGATATTCATCTTCCGTCGTCTCGGTGTTCTTGGCGGCGGAGAGCTGCATGACTTCGCCCTCGGCGATGACTGCGGCGGCGGTGGAGAGCACATCGAGGCACGGCAGCGAGCCGACCTCGACCATCATCCTGAAGGCCTGGCCAAGCAGGAAATCGCCGACGAGCACGCTGGCCTCGTTGCCCCACAGCTTTCGCGCCGCCGCTTTGCCGCGCCGCATGTCGCTCTGGTCGACAACATCGTCGTGCAGCAGGGTCGCCGTGTGCATGAACTCGACCGACGCCGCCAGCTTGACGTGACCTTCGCCGCGATAGCCGCAGAGCCGCGCCGTGGCGAGGGTCAGCATCGGCCGCAGGCGCTTGCCGCCAGAGGAAATGAGGTGGGTGGCGACTTCCGGAATCATGCTGACGTCGGAGCCGGTGCGCGCAAGGATTGTCTGGTTGACGCGCGCCATGTCGGCGGCGACGAGGGCGACAAGACCCTCGATGCCGGAATTCGCCTTATCGTCGAGCGGAACAACGACGCCCACGGTGTTTCCTTTTGCCAAAGCAGAAAGCAATCCTATTGACGCGTCGGCGGGGCCGCAAGGCGGCGGGGCGCCACGCTTGCGCGGTTTTTGCCTTAATGCGAAATTCCTGCATGGAAGAATTGATGCGAACCAACGATCTCGTGCTGATCTCGCTCGTCGAGGCGATGCTGAAAGACGACAACGTGCGATATTTTGTCGCTGACGCCTACATGAGCGCGCTCGAAGGATCTGTCGGCTTTCTGCCACGTCGGCTGATGACCCATGCCGATGACACGTGGCGCGCCCGGCGGCTGATGACCGATGCAGGGTTCGGCCATGAGCTGAGCCCGGAAAAAGCCCGTGGTTGAGGGCGCGGGCGCAACTGGCGCAGATGTCGACGCGTTTCTCGATGGGCGATTGCGCCTGCGACAAACCGCCGACGGACATCGGGTTGGCACCGATGCCGTGCTGCTGGCGGCGACACTTGCTGCGCCAGAAGGTTTTGCCGTCGATGCTGGGGCTGGCGTTGGCGCGGCGGGGTTGATGCTGGCGTTACGCGCGCCGGCGCTGCGCGTGACCCTGATCGAAATCGACCCGGCAAGCGCGACCCTGGCGCGCAGCAATATCGATCTGAATGGCTTGGCGGCCCGGGTTGACGTTGTTGAGGCCGATCTGCTTTCGCCAGCCGGACGTCGCGCAGCAGGGCTGGAAGACGGCTGCGCCGACGTGTTGATCAGCAATCCACCGTGGCAGCAAGCCTCGCGCGCAAGGTTGTCGCCGGACCTGCGCCGGGCGCTGGCGCATGTGAGCGGCCCCGGCGGGCTTGAAGCGTGGATTCGGGCGCTGGCGGCGTTGGCCCGCGCCGACGCCCGCATGGCGATGATCGTGCGCGGCGAGGATTTGAGCGACCTGCTCGCCGGCTGCAACAAACGCTTTGGCGATCTGGCGATATTGCCGGTGCATTCGCGCGACAGCGCCGCCGCCAGCCGGCTGTTGTGCGTCGGGCGCAAAGGCAGCCGGGCACGACCGCGCCTGTTGCCCGGCCTGATCCTGCATGAGGCCAGCGGTGGGTTTACCGCGCGCGCTGCTGCCTTGCACCGGGGCGATGCAATTCTGGCAGTTCAGTGAGCGTGATTCATATAGCAGCTATCGAAAACAAAACGGGTCGGTCCGTGTGGACCGGCCCGCTGTTTCAGTTTGGCTCTACCAGCGACAGAAGCGCTTTTTAATGCGGTGCGGGCCGTAGGGAGTGTTTACCCAGACCTTGCGGATGACGCAGCGCTTGCCCCGGTAGATCGGCTGGTAGGACGGATATTCGTCATAACCCCCGTAGACCGGCGCCGGCTGGTACACAGGGTAGGGTTCGTAATATGGCTGCGGAACCGGAACCGGAACGGGGTAGTAGGTCGGACCGCTTTGGCGATAGCGCTGCCTGTATGGCGGCGGCTGCCGGTACTGCGGCTGCTGCGCGTAGCGGGGCTGCTGCGCAAAGCGTTGCTGCTGCGGCGCTGCATAACGCGGCTGAACCACCTGCGGCGGTGCGTAACTGCGCTGCGGCTGGGGAGCGAACCGCGGCTGTACTTGCATCTGCGGCGCGGGCCGCGCCACAGGCTGTTGCTGCGGCGCCGGGCGCTGGCCCCGGTCAAAATGCGGTCGGCCCGCATCGCCATCGCCGCCCGCGCCGCGAAACCCCTGCGCGAGAGCGGGCGCCGCTGCGAACAAAACTGCCGCTATCGCCAAAACCGACTTGTTCAGGCCAGAAACGCCAAACATCGAAAAACCCTCCTCGCCTGAAGCAAGCGCTTTGCTGCCCGGGCTGTCGCGGCTTCTAGTTGGCGTAACCTTAACACAGTCTGAGGGCGGCGTTCATTTCGCATTCATGCGCGGAGCGTTTTAATCGCAAAGTTTAGACTTTTCGAACATCTCCATAATCGCCGCTTTGCCCTTGGCGCAGAGCGGCGCCGCCAGCTGGACAGCTTCCCCGCGACGGCCCAGCTCCAATACAACGAGCGCCAGCCCTGCGTTGGCGACGTCGCCCCATTTTCGGCGCAGTCCCGACGCTGAGGCCAGATTTGCCGCGCGCCGCAACACCGGTTCCGCTTCTGCGTACCGCCCGTTTTCAGACAGGTAAAAGCCGCGCATCACTTGGGCACGCGGGTCGGCAGGGTAACGCCAAACCATCTGCGATGACGTCGCGTCGTCCGCCTCCGACGACGCGGAATCGTCCGACAGCGCTGCATCATCTGCAGAGCGCATAAATTGCGCAGCTTCCACCCGGTAGGCTTCAAAATGGCGCATGGCGAACGCGCCGGCCAGAATGGATAGCGCAATCATGAAAAGCGAGGCGATCATGGCGGCGCCTGAATGCAGCGGCTGATGGCGGTCCCTCAGAAAGAATCCGCAAACGAGCCACACCGCAGCGCCGCCAGCGATGGCGCCGCCCGCGTGAGCGAAATAATCCGTGCTGCCGGAGGAGCCGAACGCCAGCGGAGCCAGCGCGGGAACGCCCAGCCGCAGCGCCCACCAGCGCATCGATTCCCGGTCTAAGGGGTGGGCGCAAGGATGAAAGCTGGCGACATAAAGCGCGCAAACGATTCCGGTGATTGCGCCCGAAGCGCCGACGCCAGGAATATCCGGCGCGTTGAAAATCAGGGAGCCAACTTCGCCTCCGAGTGCACTGATGAAATAGATTGCGAGCATCCAGCCGCGCCCGATCAGCGGTTCAAGGCGCACGCCCACCAGAAGCAGCGCAACGCAATTGCCGGCAATGTGCGAAGTACTGGCGTGCAGCAGGGGCGCCAGCAAAACGCGCCACCATTGGCCATCGCCGAATACGCGATCGTAACTGCTCGCGCCGAATGCGACCAGTGATTCAACGCTGATATCTCCGTCCGGATCAACATCGAAGGCATAGGCGGTCTGGAGCCAGAATATTCCGTAAAGAACTGCAATTATGCCGACGGTGAGGAATGGAATCGCCGCCAGCAGGCGGGCAGCGTCGTCGCGATTGTAGATTTCCTGCAGCGGATTCCCCAGGACTTCTGACGAAGGGGCGCTAACGGCCCGCGCTGGCGCAAGCTGCAGTCTGGGTGAAATTTGCAGTCTCGGCGCTTGGGAAGCCGGGAGGCCCCGGCGGCCAAAAGTTTTCGCTGTCATGGCTTTTCCGTCGGTGAGAGCGCGGCAAGATTGCGCCTCCCGAGGTTTCGGCAGCCTTAAAGCGACGCCTCAGCTCGCTGCAAAACGCCTGGATGGTTATCGATGCATAACTTTCCCGCCCTGGCCATTTGACCGTGCAAGGCCCGCCGCCTAGGTTGCGCGCGATTTTGCAACAGGCCGCTTCATGACCGCTTCGCTCGATCCCAAGCGCTCGTTTCAGGGGCTGCTGCTAACCTTGCAGACTTTCTGGGCCGAGCAGGGCTGCGTCATTCTGCAGCCGTATGACATGGAGGTCGGCGCCGGCACGTTTCATCCGGCGACGACCTTGCGCTCGCTTGGCCCGGCGGCGTGGAAGGCCGCCTATGTGCAGCCGTCGCGACGCCCGAAGGATGGGCGCTACGGCGAAAACCCCAATCGTCTGCAACATTATTATCAGTTTCAGGTGATCCTCAAACCATCGCCGCCGGACTTGCAGGATTTGTACCTGCGTTCGCTGGCCGCCATCGGCATCGACACAGCGCTGCATGACATCCGTTTCGTCGAGGACGACTGGGAAAGCCCGACCCTGGGCGCGTGGGGGCTCGGCTGGGAGTGCTGGTGCGACGGCATGGAAGTGTCGCAGTTCACCTACTTCCAACAGGTGGCCGGGTTTGAGTGTGCGCCGGTCTCGGGCGAATTGACCTACGGGCTGGAGCGCCTCGCCATGTATGTGCAGGGCGTCGAGAATGTTTACGACCTCAATTTCAATGGCCGCGAGGGCACGGAGAAAATCACCTACGGCGATATCTTCAAGCAGGCCGAGCAGGAGTTCTCGCGGCACAATTTCGAATATGCCGACACGGCGCTGCTGTTCCAGCACTTCAAGGATGCGGAAGCTGAATGCCAATCGCTTTTGGAAAAAGGCGATCGGGGCGACCGGCACGAACTCGCCCTCCCCGCCTACGATCAATGCATCAAGGCGTCGCACCGCTTCAATCTGCTCGACGCGCGCGGCGTTATCTCGGTGACAGAACGGCAGAGCTACATTTTGCGGGTGCGCGAACTGGCGAAGGCCTGCGGCGCCGCCTGGCTGAAAACGGCGGGCGGCGGGGCGGCGTAAGCTGTCTCCATTCTGATTCTGGTTCGCAAGGTTTTCACAGTCCGTTGCCGGCGATGCGGTCGGGCATGTCGCGCTACGGATCTGCCGCGCCGCCGCTGGCCCATCTACGGTTATAGTTGTAGCGCGCATTTTACGACCGGGCGATGCAACGTCTGGACCCCGCGCCACCGGCACGCTAGCAATGGCTGCATCCGGTCGGATTGGGCGCGCAATGCGGGGGGCACGCATGCAGGGTCTGTTACAGGTAAGCCGCGCCATCGACCTGGTGAACGAGCGTATCGGCAAGGCGATGAGCTGGGCCATCCTCGCCGCCGTCATCGTGTCGTCCGTCAATGCGCTGGTGCGTTTCGCCTTCAGCAGAAGTTCGAACGCGTTTCTCGAACTGCAATGGTATCTGTTCGGCGCTGTCGTGCTGCTCGGTGCCGCCTACACGTTACAACGCAACGAGCATATCCGCATCGACATCATCAATGCGAAGCTTTCGACGAGCACGCGCAACTGGATCGACGTGATCGGCCACGTGTTCTTTCTTGCGCCGCTGTGTCTCATCATGATCTGGCTGTCGACGCCGGTGTTTCTGCGCGATATCCGCAGCGGCGAAGTCTCAGCAAGCGCCGGCGGATTGCCTTTGTGGCCAGCCAAGCTCCTTATTCCCCTCGGCTTTACGTTGTTGCTGGCGCAAGGCGTCTCTGAACTCATCAAGCGCGTCGCAATCATGCGCGGCGAAATACCGGACCCGCACGCGGGCTCGAGCGCGCACGCGCCACTCGACACGGCTGTCGGCAACTAGGGGCGCCGCATAACATGGCTGCATTCATTGCAACGAATCTTGCGCCAATCATGTTTCTGGCGCTCGTCGTGTTTCTGCTGCTCGGTTACCCCGTGGCGTTCTCACTGGCGGCGGTCGGGCTGCTGTTCTTTTTTGTTGGCGTGGAACTCGCCCCCTACAGCCAGTGTCAGGATATCTCGGCCGTCTGTCGAAAAGTCGGCGATCAGGTCATCAATCTCGATTGGCCGTTTCTGTCGGCGCTGCCGGAACGCATCTTCGGCGTGATTGCGAACGATACGCTGCTGGCCATTCCTTTTTTCACATTCATGGGCCTCATACTTGAGCGTTCCGGCATGGCAGAAGACCTGCTCGACACCATCGGCCAGTTGTTTGGCCCGGTGCGCGGAGGGCTCGCCTACGCCGTGATTTTCGTTGGCGCGTTGCTGGCCGCGACAACCGGCGTTGTGGCGGCGTCGGTCATTTCCATGGGGCTGATCTCGCTGCCGATCATGCTACGCTACGGCTATGATCGTCGCCTCGCCGCCGGCGTTATCGCCGCGTCCGGCACACTGGCGCAAATCATTCCACCGTCGCTGGTGCTCATCATCATGGCTGACCAGTTGGGCCGCTCGGTCGGCGACATGTACAAGGGGGCGTTCATACCGGGCATCGTTCTGTCGCTGCTTTACGCGGTTTACGTATTTCTCGTGACAATCTTCAAGCCGGAGGCGGCGCCGGCGTTGCCGCTGGAAGCGCGCACCATTCCGGAAAACCCGGAGCACGCAACGCGACAGGGCGGGGTCGCGTCAATCCTGCTGCTGCTGGTCGGCGCACCGGCGTTTTATCTGGCGATTTCCATCGCGTTGTGGATCGCCGGGCTGATTGGCTTCGAAACCAGCGCGGTCAGTTCTAAGGCGCAGTGGATCGGCGCATGCGGCCTGTCCCTGCTCGCCTTCGGTCGAAATTTTTTCGGCGCAGGCATTGCGCGCCTCGGCGCCGCGCCGCGCGTCAATACCTTGGCCGTCATGGCGACAAGCGGCCTCATCGGCTATCTCGCCTTCGTTTACCTGACGCGAAATTTTCCCGACATGCAGACCGACAACGCCGGCGTCTGGTCGGCGCTGTCGGCAACGGGTGTGCTCTACGCCGCAGCGCTGATCAACCGTTCGACCGGCGTCGCCCTGTTGTCGAACATGGCGCAGATGGTCATCATCGTGCTGGTGCCGCCGCTGGCGCTGATCTTTCTCGTGCTCGGCACGATTTTCGTCGGCATCGCCACGCCGACAGAGGGCGGCGCCATGGGGGCTGCCGGCGCATTGCTGCTGGCGATGGCGAAGGGCCGCCTTACCTGGAACCTCCTGCGGCAAGCGATGGACTCGACCGCCAAGCTGTCGGCG
This sequence comes from Hyphomicrobiales bacterium, assembly GCA_043744855.1. Classification (GTDB taxonomy): domain Bacteria; phylum Pseudomonadota; class Alphaproteobacteria; order Rhizobiales; family Beijerinckiaceae; genus Terripilifer. Next base: position 29,415 of record JAYTTW010000148.1, on the reverse strand, counting down.
TTCGTGGTGTTTATCCTGATCGGCGCGCGGGTGTTTTCGCTGACGTTCTACGGGGTCAACGGCCACAACTGGGTCGAGCACCTGCTGACTTCGCTACCGGGCGGCCAAATCGGCTTCCTCGTCTTCGTCAACGCGTTCGTGTTTGTGCTGGCGTTCTTCCTCGACTTTTTCGAGCTGGCTTTCATCATCATTCCGTTGCTTGGGCCGGCAGCCTCGGCGCTGGGCATCGACCTCATCTGGTTCGGCGTCATTCTTGGCGTCAACATACAAACCTCGTTCATGCATCCACCGTTTGGTTTCGCCTTGTTCTATCTACGCTCGGTCGCGCCGAAAGAGCCGTATATCGACCGCCTCACGTCAAAACGGACCGAACCGGTTACGACCGGGCAAATTTACATGGGCGCCATTCCGTTTGTCGTCATTCAGCTCATCATGGTGGGGATGGTTATCTTCATCCCGTCGATGGTGATGGTTTACAAAACCGGCGAGACGCAACTGACCCCGCAGCAATACGAGGAGCAGATAAAATCCATCGCGCCGCCGCCCGACACTGGCGACCTGCCGCCGCTCAAGTTTTGAGCGCGCCGGCTACTTCATGCGATTGCCGTGAACGCCGCCCTTTTTCGTGGTGTTTTGCTTGATGTTGGCGCTATCGCCCTGCTCGTTGATGTGGGGATCGCGATCCGCCTTTATGGACGTGTCGGCCTGGCTATCGCCTTTTGAGGTTTGCGGACCTTTGGGCGAACGGTTGGCGGGCGGCACTGGCGGCATATGGCTGGTCATTTCAGGCTCTCCGTTTGAACACCGGGCGTATAAGCCGGCATTTGCCTAACGTCGGATGGGGCCCGCTGTTCCCAAAACAGGTAAAGCGCCCCGACGCGGGACCCGCCGAAACAAAAACCAGCGCGTCAAAACGGGGGGGTGCTTTGTACCAGCGCCGGCTGCGACGTTTATCCCGAGGCGTTGGCGAAGGTCGAAAGGCCACGTTTGTTTTCGTCGATCACAAGTTTTTGCGAAAGCGACGGCATCGCCCGGTCATTGCAATCGCTGCGCGGGCAGGAGCGGCAGGAAACCCCGATTGGCGTGACGATCTGTGGATCATCGAGATTGAGCCCGTCCGAATAGACAATCTCTTTCGCCAGATGCAGCCCACAACCAAGCCCGATGGATTGCTGGCCGACGCGCGTTGGCAAGCCGCCACGCGGCGTGGCGCGCGCCACCGCCTCACTCGTTCGCGCAATGCAGAAATAGCTGGAGCCATCCGGCATGCGCGATACCTGCACGCGCAGCATCCCCGGCGTCGCGAACGCGTCATAGACATTCCATCGCGGACAGGCCGCGCCAAAACGGGCGATATGTATTCCCGAGGAGGAATATCGCTTGGAAATATTGCCGGCGATGTCGACGCGTATCAGATGGAAGGGAATGCCCTCGGCGCCGGCCCGCCGCAGGCTGGTCAGGCGATGGCAAACCTGCTCGAACGAGACGCTGAAGCGGTGTTGCAGAATGTTCGTGTCGTAGCGCGTCTGCCGCGCCGAGGCGAGAAAGCGTTCATAGGGCATGAGCACGGCGGCGGCGAAATAATTCGCCAGCGCGCCCGACGCGAGCGCGTCTGATTCCGGCGACGTGAACTTCCCGCCGGAGACGATGGCGCCAATTTCGCGTTTGTATCCCAGCAGCGCAATCTGGTGCGCAAGCTGGAAGGCGCGGCTTTGCGCAGGCAGCATTTCGCAGAGCAGCAGCTTGCGCCGCAATGGATCGTATCTGCGCAGCAGGCCCGGCATCGCCTCTGAGGCCACGATCTCGACATCAACGGCAAAACGGTCGGAGAGCACGCTGACGAGATCGCGCTGAAGCGTAAACAGCGCCAGCTTGTGCTCGTCCCACAGGGCTTCCGCAGCCTTCTCCAGCGGATCAAAATAATTGCCCCGCTCCTGCAGAAAATCAGTCACCTCCTCGGAGGGAATGCCGACGCTGGGCGGCTCGCTGTCGAGCCCGCCGGGCGCAACATCCGCTGCGCCGCCGCGCTGGTGCGCCTGGTAGAGCGTCAGGATGGCGCGCGCCATGTTGGGCAGCGTGGCGGCCAGCTCCTGCACGTCGCTGGATTTCACATCCGCTTCGTCGAACAGCGGGTCGGACAGGGCCTCCATGAGATCAGAGGTGAGCCGTTCATTGTCGTCGCCGCCCAGCACCGACAGATCGACCTTGAAGCGCTCAGCCAGCCGCAGCAGCACGTTTACGGTGACAGGCCGCTGGTTTGATTCAAGCAGATTGAGGTAGCTCGCCGAAATGCCAAGCTCCGCAGCCATCTGCACCTGATTCAGCCTTCGCTCCTGACGCAGCCGACGCAGCTTTCCCCCAACGCGAACCGCCCGCATATCCTGACTCCGAAATGACAATTTATTACATATTACAAAATAGATTTTGTCAATCAGTTCATGATTTTCCATCTTTCTTCATACAAATCATATAGATATTGCCAATTTTACGTTTTAGAAGTTATATACAATCCAGCAATCAGGAACGAATTGCTTCAAAAATTTACAAACGGATTCACACCATGAACGCCTCCTACAACCCGGCCATCACCCGCGATTACAAGCCCGAAGAAGTGGATCGCCTGTCCGGCTCGATTCGCGTCGAGCACACGCTCGCCCGCCTCGGCGCGAAGCGCCTGCGCAAACTCATGGCGGAACGCCCCTTTGTTCGCTGTCTCGGGGCCTTGACTGGCAATCAGGCGGTCCAGCAGGTCAAGGGCGGCCTTGAGGCCATCTATCTCTCTGGCTGGCAGGTTGCGGCGGACGCCAACAACGCCGGGCAGATGTATCCCGACCAGTCCCTGTATCCTTCGTCATCGGTCCCCGAGGTCGTCAAGCGCATCAACAACGCCCTTACCCGCGCCGACCAGATCGCGCGCATGGAAGGCGGCGATGACACCTACTGGTTTGCGCCGATCATGGCCGATGCGGAAGCCGGCTTTGGCGGACCGCTCAACGCTTTCGAGCTTATGAAAAGCATGATCGAGGCGGGCGCCGCTGGCGTTCACTTCGAGGATCAGCTCGCCTCGGAGAAGAAGTGCGGCCATCTCGGCGGCAAGGTGCTGCTGCCGACGCGCACCTTCATCCGCACTCTCAACGCGGCGCGCCTCGCAGCCGATGTCAGCGGCGTCGATACGGTGATCTGCGCCCGAACTGATGCCCATTCGGCGACGCTGATCACCTCAGACATCGACGATTACGATCGTTCCTTCATTGACCGCTCCAACCGCACGCCCGAGGGCTTTTACCGCCTCAAGCAGGGCAATTCGCATTCCGTGGCGCATGCGATTTCGCGCGGTCTCGCCTATGCGCCCTACTCGGACCTCGTGTGGTGGGAAACCTCCTCCCCCGATCTTGGCGAAGCGCGGGAATTCGCGGCGGAAATGAAGCGCGCTTATCCAGGCCGCCTGCTCGCCTACAATTGCTCCCCCTCGTTCAACTGGCGCGCCAAACTCGACGCCAAAACCATCGCCACTTTCCAGGAGCAGATCGCCGACATGGGCTATCGCTTCCAGTTCGTGACGCTGGCGGGTTTCCACGCTCTGAACCTGTCGATGTTTGAGCTGGCGCGCGGCTATTCGACCGGCGGCATGGGCGCCTATTCGCAGATGCAGGAGCGCGAATTCGCCGCGCAGGCCAACGGCTTCACCGCCGTGCGCCACCAGCGCGAAGTCGGCACCGGCTATTTCGATGCCGTGGCAATGGCGATCTCCGGCGGCGCTTCTTCCACGACCGCCATGTCTGGCTCTACCGAGACCGAACAGTTCCACGCGGCGCCGCAGCGCGAGGCGGCGGAATAAGCCGACTTTTCCAAAAACCTTTCCCAACAAGCAAACAGGAACAACGATCATGATCAAGCAATTCTGGGTTGTCGGCGGCGAATTCAGCTGTCTCGAATTCCGCGAACTTTCACAGGCGGCGCCGCCTATCGGCCCGTTCACGACTTACGATGAGGCTGAGGGCGCGTGGCGCGCAAAGGCCGAGCAGACCCGCAGTGAAGCCCGCAAGCGCTTTACTATCGTGACGACGGCGCAGAACCCGCGCCGTATGCAGCCGGCGGCATAGCCCCGCATCTGGACGACAAAGAAAAAGCCCCGGATTCGCGTCCGGGGCTTCCTCATTTCCAGCGTTCCCTTTTCGGGATCATGCTTTAGCGCGAGCGGATCATGAAGTTGTCGTAGTTGTATTCCGCCACTTGCCACCACAGGTACTGGTCGGCGCGGAAAGCCATGTAGGGGTCGTGAATCTTTTTGAACTTCGGGTTCTTTGCGGAAGTCTCGGCATAGACCTCGTCGGCCGCCTTGCGGCATGCCGCCATGACCTCTTGCGGGAACGGCTTCAACTGGGAGCCGCCCTGCACGAGGCGCTTCAAAGCGGCTGGGTTCAACGCGTCGTACTTGGCTTGCATATCCTTGTTGGCCATCGCGGCTGCGGCCTGCACGATCACCTTGTAGGCCTTCGGCAGCGCTTCGTATTTCTCCGTCGCGAAGCCGAAGTGCAGCATCGCGCCGCCCTCCCACCAACCGGGATAATGATAGATCGGCGCGACCTTGTTGAAGCCCAGCTTCTCGTCGTCGTAGGGACCGATCCACTCCGCCGCGTCGATGGTGCCCTTTTCGAGCGCCGGATAAATGTCACCGCCGGCGATAACCTGTGGCACGACGCCGAGTTTCTGCAACACGGTGCCGGCGTAGCCGCCGACCCGGAATTTCAAGCCGTTGAGGTCGGCAACCGTCTTGATCTCCTTGCGAAACCAGCCGCCCATCTGGCAGCCCGTGTTGCCGCCCGGCAGCGCATAAACCTTGTACTCTTTCAAAAAGTCATTGAAGAGGTCGATGCCGCCGCCGTGGTACATCCAGGCGTCTTCCATGCGGGAATTGAGCCCGAAGGGAACCGCCGTGCCGAAGGCGAACGTCGGGTCCTTGCCCCAGAAATAATACATGGCTGTGTGGCAGGCTTCGACGGTGCCGTTCTGGACGGCGTCGAGGGCTTGCAGCGCGGGTACGATTTCGCCGCCGGCGAAAGTCTGCACCTGAAAGCGGTTGTCGGTCATCTCGGCGACCGCTTTGGAAAACATTTCCGCCGCGCCATAGAGGGTGTCGAGCGACTTGGGGAAGCTCGACGTCAGCCGCCAGCGCACTTCCGGCGCTGACTGTGCAATGGCCGGCATGGCGAGGCCAGCCGAACCGACAGCCCCGGTCGCTGCCGCCTTGATGAATTGCCGACGCTTCATGGACATTTCAGAAGTCTCCCATCCCGCAGCCCGTCAATGCGGACTGTCTGGAGAGAAATAAAGCCGGTTCAAGCCGCTTTGGCAATACGACGATTGTCAGGCTGACCCGTGTGCAGGGATCAGTGATGCATGCGGAATTCGCCGAGCGGATTGGCGTCGTGAAAGCGCGGCAACGCGCCCGATGCTTGACACTGCGGGTGTCGATCCGCACATTCGCTTTACCAAGGGGAGCCCCGGCAGGGGGCTGAGAGGTCGCCGGCTTTACAGCGCGCGACGACTCTTTTGACCTGATCCAGTTCATGCTGGCGGAGGGATGGTGAAGCCTGCTTCCCATTTCCGTACGCCCAGCCTGCTCGGTTTGCCGGAGGAAGCGTTTTGGCGCGTCGCGTCACCGTGATTGGAGCCGGGATCGCCGGGGTTGCTTGCGCTTATGAACTGGCGCGACGCGGCGCCAGCGTCGCCATCGTGGAGCGGCGCGCGGCGGCCGGGCGCGGCTGTTCGTGGTATGCCGGCGGCATGTTGGCGCCGTGGTGCGAATGCGAAACTGCCGAACCGCTGATCGGCGACCTCGGTCGCGAATCCCTTGACTTCTGGCAACGCGAATTTCCCGGCACAGTGACGCGTGGCACGCTGGTTGTAGCACCCCGTCGGGACGCGCCGGAGCTGCAGCGTTTTGCCCGACGCACCAGCGAATTCCGCTGGGTGGAGGCCAACGAAATCGCCGAACTGGAGCCGCAATTGGCGGGGGTGCATTCGCGCGGGCTGTATTTTCCGCGCGAGGCGCACCTCGATCCGCGCGCCGCGTTGCAGGCGTTGGTGGCGCGTCTGCGCGACGATTTCGGCGTGACGATTGCGTTTGGCGCGACGCCGCCCGCCGCCGACTGGACGCTGGACTGTCGTGGGCTGGAGGCGCGCGACGCGCTCAATGACCTGCGCCCGGTGAAAGGCGAAATGCTGATCGTCAAAAATCGCGAGCTGCATTTTTCGCGGCCGTTGCGGATGCTGCATCCGCGCATGCCGGTTTATGTCGTGCCGCGCGGCGAGGGCGTATTCATGATCGGCGCCACGATGATCGAAAACGCCGAGGAAGGGCGTGTCACCGTGCGTTCTGTGCTGGAGTTGCTCAGCGCCGTTTACACGTTGCATCCGGGTTTTGGCGAAGCGGAAATTGTCGAGACCGGCAGCGGGCTGCGACCGGCGTTCCCCGACAATCTGCCTCGCCTGCGTTTGCGTGACCGGACGCTCTATGTGAATGGGCTGTTTCGCCACGGGTTTTTGCTGGCGCCCGCGCTGGCGCGACGCGCCGCCGACATAGTGCTCGAAGGCGCGGTGCTCGAAGGCGCGCGCTTCGACGCACTGATGCAGGACGTCGTCGCAGCGCCGTCGGGCAAGGAAGTCGCATGAAGATCGAAGTCAATGGCCAGCCGGTTGAAGTCCACGCCACGACCCTCGCGGCGCTGCTTGAGGAGCTCGATTACGGCGCGCAGAAAGTCGCCACCGCCCTCAACCGGCAGTTCGTCCGCGCCGCCGATCGTACGCGCACGCTGCTGAGCGCCGGCGACGCGGTCGAGGTTGTCGTGCCGCGTCAGGGAGGTTAGGGGACAGCATGAACCGCGACCTCGAATTTTATGGCGTGAAATTGGCCTCGCGGCTTTTGCTCGGCACGGCGCAATATCCTTCGCCGGCGATTTTGGCGGATGCGGTGCGCGCATCGGGCGCCGGCCTCGTTACCGTATCGCTGCGGCGCGAGTCCGGCGGCGGCAAGGCGGGCCAGGATTTCTGGTCGCTGATCCAGGGCCTTGGCGTGCGGGTGTTGCCGAATACCGCCGGCTGCCACACGGTCACTGAGGCGGTGACAACGGCGCAAATGGCGCGCGAGGTTTTTGAAACCGACTGGATCAAGCTCGAAGTCATCGGCGAGGAGGACACCTTGCAACCCGATGTGTTCGGCCTCGTCGAGGCCGCTGGCATCCTGTCGCGCGACGGGTTTAAGGTGTTCCCCTACACAACCGAGGATCTGGTGGTGGCCGATAAGCTGCTTGAGGCGGGTTGCGAGGTGTTGATGCCGTGGGGAGCGCCGATCGGGTCCGGGCGCGGCCTCAACAATCCCTACGGATTGCGTGCTCTGCGGGCGCATTTTCCAGATACGCCGCTGGTGGTCGACGCGGGGATTGGCGTCCCCTCGCACGCTGCCGCCGCCATGGAAATGGGCTACGACGCGATCCTCCTCAACACCGCCGTCGCCCGTGCCGGCGACCCCGCAGGGATGGCGAAAGCCTTTGCGCTGGCCATCGAGGCGGGACGACTTGCGCACGCGGCGGATCCGATGGAGGCGCGCGATATGGCGCAGCCCTCGACGCCGGCGTTGGGGCGGGCGTTTACGTGAGGGGCGGCAGGACGGACGCAGTTGCTCGCCAGCAAACCGGGGCAATCCATGCTTGATCCCTTCTACCTGATTGTCGACAGCGCCGCTTGGCTGCGACGTTTGCTGCCATGCGGCGTGCGGCTGGTGCAATTGCGCATCAAGCAGGGCGACGAGGCGATGTTGCGGGCGGAAATCAGGGCGGCGCGCGATCTCTGCAAAGCCGCCGGCGCGCAACTCGTCGTCAACGATCACTGGCGTTTTGCCATCGACGCCGGCTGCGACTACGTGCATCTCGGCCAGGAAGATATGGACGCGGCGGATTTCGCCGCTTTGCGCAAGGCGGGCGTGCGGCTCGGCTTGTCGACGCACGACGAGGCCGAACTTGAGCGGGCGCTCTGCCACGACCCCGACTATGTCGCGCTCGGTCCCGTGTATCCAACCGTGTTGAAGCAGATGCGTTTCGGGCCGCAGGGACTGGCGCGCGTTGGCGAGTGGAAACGCCGCCTCGGCGAACGCCGACTTGTGGCGATTGGCGGCATGAGCGTCGAGCGGGCGCCTGGCGTGTTGGCGGCGGGCGCCGACAGTGTATGCGTCGTGACCGACGTTTTGCTCAACGCCGACCCGGAGGCTCGCGCCCGGCAATGGATCGCCGCAACCCGCGCCGCCGCCTGAGACCCGGCAATTTGTCGGCAGCGCCAGCTTGCGTTATCGAATGGGCGTAAGCGAGCCTGTCCGTCCAGCTTCAAACGAACCCTTAGGTCGCCATCGCCGCCCCGACGCAAAAAAGGAATTTAGAGAATGTCGCATCCGACCATCGCCCAGAAGGCCCCCTATCCCGTCGATGTCGAAGCCGGGAAATCCTATGCGTGGTGTGCGTGCGGCTTATCCAGCAAGCAGCCTTTTTGCGATGGTTCGCACAAGCCGACGGATATGACGCCGATCCGCTACACCGCAACAAAGAGCGGCAAGGTGTATTTTTGCGGCTGCAAACACGCGGTAAACCGCCCGCTGTGCGACGGGACGCACGGCAAGATTTGAGGCCGGGCTTGCCTGTCCGGCGAACTTGGGCGCCCTGTCCGGCGAACTTGGGCGCGAATCATTTGCGTATTTTGCCGCGCGAATTTTGAAATACAACCATTGGTGCGGCAGGCTGGTTGCACCGGCCAACTCCGCCCCCATGTAGATGGGTGCGGAAGATAAAGCTGCCGGACATGCATCCGCCAGTCTGCCTCCGCAGCCAGTATTGCCCGCAATCCAGAGGGGAGACGCTTCCATGGCCGGGATCAGTTCACTTTTCGGTGGTTCCAAGCCGCCGTCCGACGAAAATTTTTCCGTCAAGAAAAGCGATGCGGAGTGGAAGACTTCGTTGTCGCCAGATGCCTATTACGTCTTGCGCGAGCATGGGACGGAACGGGCGGGCACGAGCCCGCTCGATCATGAAAAAGGCAAGGGCGTGTTCGCTTGCGCCGGCTGCGCCAAGCCGTTGTTCAATTCGCAAACGAAGTTCAACTCAGGAACGGGATGGCCGAGTTTCTATGACCCGATGCCGGGCGCGGTCCAGACATCCGATGACAGCAAGTTCTTCATGAAGCGGGTTGAAGTGCATTGCGCCGATTGCGGCGGCCATCTCGGCCACGTTTTTGAGGACGGGCCGCGACCGACCGGTTTGCGCTACTGCATGAACGGCGTAAGCCTCAAGTTCGAGCCGGACGCCGGCGCCTGATAAAGACTGGCGCGGGTGGTCGCGCGCTTCGACCCAGGCTTTGTCGCCAGGGCCGCAATCAGGGTCATTTATGCGCATCGCCTTGCTTTCTGATATTCATGGCAATCGCGAGGCGCTGGACGCTTGCTTGGCCCACGCGCGGCGTCAGGGAGTGGACCGCTGGGTATTCCTCGGCGATCTTGTCGGCTATGGCGCCGATCCGAACTATGTCATCGACCGGGTGCGTAAGGCAGTCCTTGACGGGGCGCTGTGTGTGCTGGGCAACCATGACATTGCGGCGGTGAATTGCGACACCGAGCACATGAACGACTACGCCCGCGCCGCGATCGAGTGGACCCATGCGGCGCTCGATGCAGAGGGCAAGCAGTGGTTGGCGCAGCGACCGATGACCGTCGTCGAGGAAGACCGGCTTTACGTTCATGCCGAAGCGTCACACCCGGAAGACTGGAATTACATCACCGATATTGATAGCGCCGAACGCAGCCTCGTTGCGACGACGGCGCGACTGACCTTCTGCGGTCATGTGCATCGACCCCAGCTCTATCATATGGCCCCGCAACGCCCGCCGAAGTATTTCGCGCCTGTCAGCGGAGCGCCGGCGCCGTTGATGGCCTCGCGCAAATGGCTCTGCGTTGCCGGCTCGGTTGGCCAACCGCGCGACCAGAACCCCGCCGCCGCCTGGTGTCTGCTCGATACGGCGAAGAATGAAATCGTCTACCATCGCGTCGGCTACGACGTCGATACGGCGGCCGCCAAAATCCGCACCGCCGGACTGCCGCAAATCCTCGCGGCGCGCCTCTTCATCGGCAGATAGGAAGGCCATGCCGCGTTACGAATTTGAGCCGGGCCAGGAAATCGACGGCTTCCGCGTCGTCGAAAAAGTTCATACGGGCGGCATGGCGACGATCTGGCGCGTGACCCGCCCCGACATCGATCAACCCATCGTCATGAAAGTACCGAACATCGAGGATTCCGACGACGCTACAGTTATCGTCGGCTTCGAGATGGAGATGATGATATTGCCACGCCTGACCGGCGTGCATGTACCGCGGTTCTATGCGGTCGGAGACTTTGCCCGCCAGCCCTATCTCGTCATGGAGGAGATCAAGGGCCACTCGCTGTTTGCCTTGCTCTCAAAAGCGCCGTTGCCAGCACTGGAGGTCGCTTCGATCGGGCGGCGCGTTTCTGCGGCGCTTGTTGATCTGCATCGCCAGAAGGTGCTGCATCTCGACATCAAGCCGTCGAACGTGATGCTGCGCGAAAGCGGCGAGGCGGCGCTCATCGACTTCGGCCTGTCGCGGCATCTTCTGCTGCCGGATTTGCTGGAAGAGGAGTTCCACGTGCCGATGGGCACCGGCCCTTATATCGCGCCGGAGCAAGTGATGAAGAACCGCTCTGACGCGCGCTCCGACATCTTTTCGCTCGGCGTCGTGCTTTACTATCTCGCCACCAATGTGCGGCCATTCGGTTTGCCGCAAGCCCAAAGCCAATTGCGCCGGCGCATTTGGCGCGATCCGCCGCCGCCGCGAAAGCTGGCGCCGGAGCTGCCGCCGTGGCTACAGGAGGTCATCCTGAAATGCCTCGAGGTAAACCCGGATGAGCGTTACGAGACGGCGGCGCAACTGTCATTCGCGTTTGTCAATCCGACGCAGGTGGCGCTGACGGAACGGGCGGAGCGATTGCAGCGCTCCAGCTATTTCACCGCGTTACGCAAGCGTTTCGCCATGCGCAACCAGAGTGACAAGCAGTTTCATGCGCGCGAGGCGCAAATCAATCTGGCGCCGATCATCATGGCCGCCATCGACTTCGCTCCAGCCTCGGAAATGTTGACGGAGGAGGTGCGAAGTTACCTCAAGCGATTGCTGCTGGTCTCGCCTGGCGTGCGGGTGGCCTGCGTTACTGTATTGAAGTTGAGCCTGCTCACCATCAACCCGACCTTCGATGAAGAAGGGCGAAGCATTCACGTGCTGCGTCTGGTCGAACTGAAGGAGTGGGCGCGAACGCTCGGCCTGTCGCCCGAACGCGTCACTTTTCATGTGCTTGAACACATGGACCCTGCGGTGGCGCTGGTCGATTACGCGAAGATGAATCACGTCGATCAATTGCTGATCGGCTCGCGTGCGGCGCCCAGCTACCGACGCTTTCTGGGCAGCGTATCAGCGCGCGTCGTCGCCGAAGCGCCGTGCACGGTGACAGTGGTGCGGGCGCCGCATGTCGCGCAGTTCGACGAATTCCACGATGAAGTGACGATCGCCGACAGCTAGCTGCGAGCCTTTGCGAAACCCCTTTGCACTGTGGTTACGGAGCAAAATATTGGCGCGTCGCGCCGCTGACATTCCACATGCGCCAAGCCCGTGCTATGAACCGCCAACTTTGGAGGAGTCCCCATGTCGACTGCCGCGCCCAACGATCTCGCCGCCTACTGGATGCCGTTCACGGCGAACCGCTCGTTCAAAAAAGCGCCGCGCATGTTGTCGCGCGCCAAGGACATGCACTACTGGACGCCGGAAGGCCGCAAGCTGCTGGATGGCGCGGCCGGCCTTTGGTGCGTCAACGCCGGCCACAGTCGCGAACCCATCGTCAAGGCGATCCAGGAGCAGGCGGCGGAGATGGATTTCTCGCCGCCGTTCCATTTTGGCAACCCGAAGGCGTTCCAGCTTGCGACGCGCGTCGCCGCCATGGCGCCCGGCGATCTCGATCACGTGTTCTTTGCCAATTCCGGCTCTGAGGCGGTGGATACCGCGCTGAAAATGGCGATTGGCTATTTCCATATGCTGGGACAGGGCCAGCGCCAGCGCCTGATCGGTCGCGTGCGCGGCTATCACGGCGTCGGTTTTGGCGGCATCTCGGTGGGCGGCATGTCGCCCAACCGCAAGATCTACGGTTCGATGCTGGCGGGCGTCGATCACCTGCCGACGACCTACAACAAGGAACATCAGGCGTTCTCGAAGGGCGAGCCGGAATGGGGTGCGCACCTCGCCGACGAACTCGAAAATATCGTCGCGCTGCATGACGCTTCGACCATCGCCGCAGTTATCGTGGAGCCGATGGCGGGATCGACGGGCGTGATTGCGGCCCCCAAGGGCTATCTGCAAAAGCTGCGGCAGATTTGCGACAAGCACGGCATCCTGCTGATTTTCGACGAAGTCATCACCGGGTTTGGCCGGCTTGGATACGCCTTCGCCGCCGAGCGCTATGGCGTGGTTCCCGACATCATCTGCTTCGCCAAAGGCATTACATCGGGCACCGTGCCGATGGGCGGCGTCGTGGTGCGCAAAGGCATCTACGAGGCTTTCATGAAGGGTCCCGAGCACGCGGTCGAGATGTTCCACGGCTACACCTATTCAGCCCATCCACTCGCCTGCGCGGCAGCGCTTGCAACGTTGGACGTGTACGAGAAGGAAGGGCTGTTCGAACGGGCGCGCAAGCTCGAGCCAATCTGGGCCGACGCGGTGCACACGTTGAAGGGTCTGCCGGGGGTCACAGATATCCGCACCATCGGTATGGTCGGCGCGATCGATCTTGCGGCCAGTTCCGTGGGTCCCGGCAAGCGCGGTTTTGAGGCGATGGATGAAGCCTATCACCGGCAGGATTTATTGTTTCGCATTGCCGGCGATACGATTGTGTTGTCGCCGCCGCTGATCATCAGTGAAGCGCAAATCGGCGAAGTGGTGGACAAGACCGCCAAGACGATCCAAGCGCTGGCGTAAGCCAGCGGTATCAATCTGCCGCTGACGTAAGCCAGTGGTATCAATCTGGCGCTGACGTAAGCCAGTGGCGCCAAACTGCCGCTGACGTAAGCCAGCGCCGCTTCAGTAGCGCCAGCTCATCTCGTAATCGCGGACGTCGACATGGACGACGTCGTTGTGATGGTAGCTGCCAACTCCATTGAGCCCCTCGAGACTCTTGGCGAAGGTCGCCAACTGCGCCGGCGTCACACCGGCGACGCGAATATCGGCAGCCATGCATTTGCGATGATAGGAGCCGCGCCGGCCATTGGTGCGATGACCTGAGGTCACCTCGACATCCTTGCCGTAATGCTCAGCAATCGTGTTCAGCGCGGCGCGCAGCTTTTCCGGGAAACACGCAATAACTGTATTTGAATAGGCGGCGTAGTAACGTTGGCCGAGGCCGTGCACGAGCCGCGTCGTCTTGTTGAAATCCGGCCGGTGCAGGCTCAGGCCATCCTGCGGCGGCGCCTCGCCTGATGGTGCGTAGCCGTACTCGCGAGCCGGGCCACCAGACAGCGCGCCTTCATTTGAAAGAAGCGATGCGCGAACGATTGGCAGGCGCTCCACGGAAACTCCCGGTGTCGATGCAAAGGATTGCACAGCTGCGGGAACCGGGCGCACGGCATTGTTGGCGCCGGGATTACCCAAGGCAGAATTGGCGGCGACAGGATTAGCGAGGGCAGGAGCAGCGAGACTTGCGGCCGGCGGTGACGCGGCGACGATGGTTTGCTCCAAAGGGCGCGCGGACGTTAACGCGGCGGGCGACGTTTGTGTTGCCTGAGGCGCCGGAGACGGATTGTTTTGGGCCGCTGGCGCCGCGATATTTTTGGCGATCGGCTCATTCGATGCAACGGGCTTGGGGAGGCTGGCTTCGAGCGACTGCGGACGATCCTGGGCGCGCTCAACCGCTTGTCTCGATTTAGCTGGCGCCGCGGCGGACACAGCGCCAACGGATGCTGGCTGGGAGACGGGCTGGGAGACGGGCTGTACAACGCTAGCTGTCTGAAAATTGCCCGACGCGACTTCATCGCCGACGCAACCAGTCAGAGCCCCGCAGGCAATGAGCGCACCTAAAATTTTCCGCATGCAAATCTTGAACCGATTATCAAGCGGCAACCTAGTCGGCATACCGTGTTGCGTCAATCATGTGACTTTGACTTTAACTTGCGACTTGGCTTCTGACTTTGTTTGTGACTTGGCGTTTGGCGGCGCCAGTCACGCGAAACGCGGAAACAATTTCAGCGCATTGTCACGATTGACCGCAGCTAACTGCCGGTCATCAAAAAAACCGGAGTCCCGCGTGGCGGAAATCATGTCTTCCGTCATGTCGTCCGGGCAATACGGCCAGTCACTGCCAAACAGAATATGGTCGGGCGCAGCGACCTCGCGCGTCGAGCCGAGCGACTGTCGGCCAGCCGACAACGCCGTCTCGTAATAAAAGCGTTTGAAATCGCTAAACACCTGCGCCTGCGTCAGGCCGGCGCCATGGCGCGCCATGTAGGCGGACGGATACTGCGTATCCCACGGCGGGTGAATCATCTGGCGCGAAGCGATATCCGAAATCCGCCACGTCGCGAACGGCAGCGTGCCGCCGGAGTGACACAGAATCCAGCGGATGCCGGGAAACCGGTGCAGCGCATCTGTGAACAACAGGTTGAGCGCAGCGCGCGTCGTGTCGAACAGAAATTCGACGAGGAAATTTCCGAGGCCATCGCTGATGCCCTTTCGAACGGCTTGTGTCGTGGGGTGATTGTTGGGATGCACGAGCACGACCGCTTTGCGCTGGTTGAGTTCGGCCAGGAGCGGATCGAAGTCGGGATGCCCAAGATATTTTCCCTCGTAGTTCGCCAGCAAGCCGACGCCATCCAGATGCAGGTGATCGAGGGCGTAGGCGACCTCCTTGCAGGCGCCGTCGATGTCAGGGATCGGCAACGTAGCGAAAGAACCGAAGCGCTGCGGCCATTGCCGGATGTAACCTGCGGCTTCCTCATTGACGCGGCGGGCGAGATCGCGCGCCCTGGCGTCGTCGCCGAGGTGAGTGCCGGGCGTTGACAGCGACAACACGCCAGCCTGTATGGCGTGGCGGTCCATGTGGCGCAACGCCAATTCTGGCGACCAGTCGGGTGTGCGAATAATGCCGCCGATCGCCTGAATGGCGGTGCGAAACGCCGGACTCATGGAATGCGCGTGAACGTCGATGCGAGCCGACATGAAGCCTCCTGATAATTGACGGTTGAGTTATAGTTACGGCATCGCGCTGGTGCAAGTTTCGGTTGGCTGGATTGTCGCCCGTTGCAAAATACCGCATGAAGCGCGACGTCCTGCTGCCCGTCGCGCTGCGTGGAGGCATATATGCAACCGGTTGCGTCGCCCCGCCCGTATAAAATTCGCCGACTTGCAACTTTCAGCGCCGCAGCCTTCGCTGCATGGATCGCGGTTGATAGTGCTCGCGCGGACGACGTTGAAGATTTCTACAGGGCCAAGACGATCACCATCTGGGTCGGTTACGGCGCCGGCGGCGGCTATGACACGACCGCCCGCTTGCTGGCGCGGCATCTGGGCGAACACATTCCCGGCAAACCCGGCGTTATCGTGCAGAACATCACCGGCGCCGGCAGCCTGCTCGGCGCCAACAATTTGTTCAATATTGCACCGCGCGACGGCACGGTCGCCGGCATCTTCTCCTCGACGGTCGCCGTCATGCCGCTGTATCGCGACCCCAAGGCCAAATTCGAGACGATGAAGTTCGGCTGGATCGGCAATATTCATCGCGACACGCTGGCGTGCGGTGTGTGGAACGGCGCTGGACAAGGCATCCGCAAGCTCGAAGACCTGATTGCCGCGAAGCAAACGGTCATGTTCGGTTCTGATGGCGGCGACGCGCCGCTGACGCGCTGGGCGCTGTTCATGAAAAACGTCACGGGCGCCAACCTGAAGGTGATCGCCGGCTACAAGGGCACGCGCGAGATCAACCTCGCGATGCAGTCGGGCGAACTTGGCGGTTCCTGCGGCATGTTCGAGTCAACCGTCCGCACCGCTTTTCTCGACGACTATCAGGCCGGCAGGCTCAACCTGTTCGTGCAGGCAGGATATCAGCGCAACGTGCCCTTCTTCGGTGCGGCGACAAACCTCTACTCGTTGCTGAAGAGCGAAGAGGAAGTGCAAATGGCCCGCCTCGTTTTCGGCGTTGCCGAACTGACGCGGCCATTCGCGTTCCCACCGGGTGTACCGCTCGAACGTCTTGGCGCGCTGCGCAAGGCGTTGCTGGAGACGACAGCCGACCCGGCCTTTCAGGAGGAAGCGCGGCGCAGCGGCACGGAATTCGCGCCGATGTCGGGCGACGACACGGTGGCGGAGTTTCGTGCGTTGTACGAGACGCCGGCGAGCGTCGTTGAAAAGGCGTCGGTCGTCACCAGCAAACCGTAACGAGCCTGGGCGTCAGTTGCCGTCGATCTGCTTGCCGATGATGGCGATAGCCTGCTCGTAAACCGAGGCGGCGTTCCAGGCCTGGATAGCGGCGTAGTTCGGCTCGCCCGGCTGATAGCCGGCGCCAGCGCGCCAGCCGTGACCTTTCAGAAAATTCGCCGTTGACATGAGGGCGGTCGAGGAATTGTCGAGGCTGCCGCCGGTGCCGTACA
The DNA here is from genome assembly GCA_043744855.1 of Hyphomicrobiales bacterium. Lineage (GTDB taxonomy): Bacteria > Pseudomonadota > Alphaproteobacteria > Rhizobiales > Beijerinckiaceae > Terripilifer. The sequence goes on along the minus strand of JAYTTW010000148.1, from coordinate 12,687 downwards.
GCAAGATGTTTTTCGGCAGAAACTGGGTGTGGCCGACTTCGCCGTGCATGGAGCCGCGCGATCCAGCCGACAACACGCCGCGATCAACAAGTGTCAGGGCGGCGTAGAGTTGCTCGGTAAAATACGCCGAGCGGCGGCAATCGTAGGCAAGGGTCGCCACGGCGGAGAGCGCATTCTGGTTGCCGCGCATGGCGCCAAAGCCTGTCTCCATGCCCCAGATCGCCAGCAATGGGCCGGCCGGCACGCCGTACCGCTGTTCGATTTGCGAGAACAACGCCGCCTGCGAATGCTTCATCGATTTGCCGCGCGAGGCGATAGCGGGACCGCCGCGCTTTTGCATGAATTGCGCCAAGGTCAGCCGGAAGCCGGATTGATTGCGATCGGCGCCAATGGTGGGGCTGTTGTAGTGCGTGGTCATCAAAGCCGAAATGGCGGTGGCGCCAACCTTGCTTTTGGCCTCCTGGGCGAACTGCTCTTTCCAGTTCTCGAAGCCGGCGCCTGTGTTGCCGCAGGTCGCGGCGAAAGCCGGGCCGGTCAGCGCGGCGGCGGTGAGGAAGCTGGCTGCGGAAAGCAATCTGAAATAACGCTGCATAAATCTCTCTCCAGTATTTGAACGTCCCGTGCCTAGCACGACAGAGGAGGTTCGAAAACATGCATTAAAATATTTCGCTTGGACACGGCGACCGGATGGTTATTGCGCCGCCACCATAATCCCGGCCTGTTGCAAATCGACGCTGACGAGTTGCGAGACGCCGCGTTCTGCCATGGTGACGCCGAACAGGCGGTCCATACGCGCCATGGTAATGGGGTTGTGGGTAATGGTGATGAAACGCGTGTCGGTCTTCTTCGACATTTCGTCGAGCAGATCGCAGAAGCGTTCGACGTTGGAATCATCGAGTGGCGCGTCGACTTCGTCGAGCACGCAGATCGGCGAGGGATTGGTGAGGAACACGGCAAAGATCAGCGACATCGCCGTCAACGCCTGTTCGCCGCCCGACAGCAACGTCATCGTCGTGAGTTTTTTGCCAGGCGGACGCGCCATGATTTCAAGGCCGGCCTCCAGCGGATCGTCGCTTTCGACCAGTTGCAACTCCGCTGCGCCACCGCCGAACAGCGTCGTGAACAGCTCCTTGAAGTGAGCGTTGACGATTTGAAAAGCCGCGACAAGGCGTTCGCGGCCCTCCTTGTTAAGGCTGCCGATGGCGAGGCGCAGCTTGCGTATGGCTTCGGTCAGATCATCACGCTCGGCGACCATCTGGGCATGTCTGCCCTCGACTTCGACCAGCTCGTCGTCGGCGCGAAGGTTGACGGCGCCGAGGCGCTCACGATCCTGTTTGAGAGTTTCCAGCTTGCGCTCGATGATCTCCAGCGCCGGTAACTCCGCGCCGGAGGCAAGTTCGGCAAGCCTCGCCAGATGCTGCGGTTCGCATTCCATTTCACTGGCGATGGAGCGCACGAGGCTTTCGTGGCGGGCGCGCAAGCCTTCGAGGCGGGCTTCGGTGCGGGCCTTTTCCTCGCGCGCGCCGCTCATGGTTTCAAGCGCCAACCGCGCCAGCCGGTCGGCATCGGTCAAACTGTTTTCGGCGCGGGCGCGATCCTCGGAGGCCTGTTGACGCGCCGCCTCGGCGGTCGCCGTTTCATCCATGAGAGCCCGGCGTTTGGTCAGGAATTGATCGGGCGCGTCGGCGAGGGTTGCCTGTTCGGCACGCGCATCCGCAACGCGGCCGTCAAACTCAACGATTTGAGAGGTGGCGATGGCGCTGCGCGCCTGCCATGACTGGCTTTCCGCGGCTATGGCGGCGCGGCGTCGATCCCGCGCCTCTGCTTCGCGGGTCAGGCCCTGCACCTGCACGCGGGCTTCGGCGGCTCCGGCGCGCGCCTCGGCGTTGGCGGCGCGAGCCCTGTCGAGGCGGCCGCTCAGTTGCTGCGTCGGCGCCAGATCTTGCAGCGCCTGCCCGGCCTGGGACTGCCTGCCGGCCGCCTCCTCGCGGTTTTGAGCGAGGCGTGCTTGAGCCTCTGTCAGCGCCGACAAGCGGGAGGCGACATGCGCGCGGGCGCGTTCCAGCGCGGCGGATTTTTCGCGCGCCTCTTCAACAGCGCGACGGGCGGCCCGTGCGGCGTCGCGCGCTGTGGTCTCGGTTGCGGCGGCGGCGCGTTGGGCGGCGAAGCGCTGCTCGGCCTGCGACTTGATGGCATCGGCTGAATTGCGGGCCTGCGTGGCCTCGATGGTGAGATCGCCCAAACGGTTCTTCTCAACCAGCCGACGAGCCGCCGGGGTTGGCGCCTCAGCCGCCGCAACGAAACCGTCCCAGCGCCATAGATCGCCTTCGCGCGAGACCAGCCGCTGGCCCGGTCTGAGCAGTTTTTGCAGCGCCGCACCGTCACCGCGCAGCACCACGCCAATCTGCGCGAGGCGACGTTGCAGGGCCGGCGGCGCCTTGACGCGAGCCACCAGTGAAGTGACGCCCGGCGGCAGCGCTGCATCGTGCGCGGCATCGCCCGACGCCAACCAGTGGGCTGGCGCCGAGGCATTCGTGGAGGCGTCGAGATCCTCGCCCAGCGCTGCGCCGAGGGCCGCTTCGTAGCCCTTGTCGACGCGCATTTCCTCGACCACCGGCGGCCACAGATCGCTACCGACGTTGGCCAGCAAATTGGTCAGGGTGCGCACTTCGGTTTCAAGACGCTGCGCCTTGCGCTCGGCGTCGGCCAGCGGCGCGCGCATTTGCGCTTCGGCATCGGCGGCTTCGGCGCGCGCCACTTCGGCAACGTGCAGCGCCTCGTCGGCAAGTCCGGCGCGCTGTTGCGCGGTGGCAAGGGATTCGGCAGCTTCGGCAAGCTCGTCTGGACCGCCGACGCCGGCGTTCAGGTTGGCAAGTTCTGCGACAACAGCAGCATACTCGGTCTCGAAGCGTTGGCGCCGCTGGGTTTCCTCGCGCACCGCCTGTTCAAGCGCCGAGCGCCGCGCGGTGATGTCGGAAAGCGCCATCTGCGCTTCGGCGAATTTCTGCTCGGCTTCCGCAAGGTGGCCTTCGGCATCGGCCAGTTTCGATTTCGCCTCGAATTCGACATCCGCCGAGGCTTCGGCCTGCCCGGCCAGTTGCCCGGCTTCCACATCGAGTTTTTCGAGCACCGCCGCAGCGTCGGCAATCAGCGCTGTTTCGCGCGCCAGATCCCGGCTCAACTGGGCGATGCGGCGTTCCAGTTCAGCGCTGCGCTCCGTGGCGCGCTTCTCTTCGCCGTCGAGTTGTTCGCGGGCCACAACGAGGCGTTGCAGCACCGCGCCGGCGCGCGCTTCGCCGTCGCGCAAGGCGGGTAACCCATAGGCGGCGACGGCCTGCAACCGGGCCGCCTCGGCCTGCTGCAGGGTGCGCTCGGCCACCGCGCGAACGTCGGCCTCGAGTTTGCGTTCGCTATCGGCGAGATCGCGGGTCGAATCGCGGTGGGCAATATGATAGAGCAGCGCCTCATTGCGACGAATATCTGCGGCAAGCCCCTTGTAGCGGGACGCCTGGCGCGCCTGCTTGCGAAGCGAATCCGCCTGCCCTTCGATTTGCTTGAGCACGTCTTCGAGGCGCAACAGGTTTTCCTCAGCGGCCTTGAGGCGCAACTCCGCCTCGTGGCGGCGCGAGTGCAGGCCAGCGACCCCCGCGGCCTCCTCCAGAATACGGCGCCGCTGCTGTGGCTTGGCGGAGATAATCTCGCCAATCTGGCCCTGACGCACCATCGCCGGCGAACGCGAGCCGCTCGACGCATCGGCAAACAGCAGTTGCACATCGCGGGCGCGCACTTCCTTGCCGTTGACGCGATAGACGGAGCCTTCCTCGCGCTCGATGCGACGGGAAACCTCGATAATTTCAGAATCATTGAAGGCGGCTGGCGCTGTGCGGTCACGGTTGTTCAAAACCAGCGCAACTTCGGCCATGTTGCGCGAGGCCCGATTGCCCGAACCCGAAAAGATGACATCGTCCATGCCGGCGGCGCGCATGGATTTATAGGAACTCTCGCCCATCACCCAGCGCAAGGCTTCGACCAGGTTGGACTTGCCGCAGCCGTTGGGGCCGACAACGCCAGTCAGGCCCGGCGCGATGTGAAAATCGGTGGGTTCACAAAAACTTTTGAAGCCGACGATGCGGAGTCGGTCAAATTGCATGGCCGCATGTTCCTGTACACTTGAACGCATTCAGCGAATCGGCAAGCGAGCGCTCGCGAATTCCAGCATTTGGCGTTCAAAGTCGCGTGGCAATCAAGGCTCGACCACGACTTTCCTGTGTGAAACCGTGCGGCGCCCTACTTCACCAACGCGGCCAATTGCGTATCCAACTCGGCGGGCGAAAGGTCGCCGGGCATTTTCTTGCCGTTGATGAAAAAAGTCGGGGTTGATTCAACGCCAAATTTTTGGCTGGCGCGGTCGCGCACGGCGCTGACGTTGTCGTAGAGTTTCTGGTCTTTCAGGGTGGCGTCGAAGGTTTCCTGCGACATTCCCGCCTGTTTCATCAGCCCAACCAGACCCTGCAAGGGCTTGTCAGAAAACGCCCAGACTTTTTGCTGGGCGAACAAAAGGTCGACGACGGTGTCGCGCTTGTCGCCGGAGGCGCGGGCCAGCATGAAGGCGGCAGTGGCCAGCGGATCGAAGGGGAATTCGCGCAGCACGAAGCGCACCTTGCCGGGGTCGATGTAATTCTTTTTCAGGTACGGCATCGATTCCGCATGAAAATGCGCGCAATGCGGGCAGGTCATCGAAGCGTACTCGATGATCGTCACCGGCGCATCGGCCTTCCCCATCCACAGGTCGGGCAAAGCGTCGGGGGCCATGAGATCGACGACCGACGGACCGGCGGCCTGCGCCAGCGCCTCGCCGAGCGAGCCGCCAAGCCAGCAGCCGGCGACCGTGAGGGTCAGGCTGGCGGCGGCGGCAAACTCAAGAAATTGCCGGCGTGTCTGGCGGGGCAGGTTCATTGCGGGTCCTTTGGGCGACGGGATCACGGGATTTGAGACTGAGTATACAGGCGAACGCATTGCCGGCGAAATGCGGCGATTTGACAGCCGCGCATTCCCAATCGTGACGGACCCCTGCGGCTGTCGTCAATTTACGGCGACTTTCGCTTCGATGCTGCGTCGGAAAAGACCTCTCCGCCGAGTTTGAGCAACGCCTCGCGCAGCGCCTCGTCATCGATGCCCTGCACGCTTTCCGTGGCGAGGCGAAGGCTCTCCGCATCGGGTGGCGGACGCTTTACGTTGACAGCCGCGCGTCGCTCCAGCGGGCCTTGACGCAACGCGATCCGGCCGATGCAGCGCCAGCCAAGATGCGCGTTGACACGCTCAATCAGCACGGGGGCGGAATGCTGTAATTCGAGCGCAAACGCGCCCTCGACACGGACCACCAACGCCGCCGGCTCCACCGGCGCTTCCGGCGAGGCTTTCGGGGCGCGGCCCGGCCATTGAATTTTTATCGGTTCACAGACAGCAGCGAGACGGGCGCCGGCAATCTCCTCCCAATTCAGGATGATGTCGGCTTCGCCAAAACCGTTTTTCGCCAAAACCGGGCTCATGACAGGCACGACGAAGTCTGCCAGTGGCTGCGACCAGGCTTTACGTTTGGGCGGCTGACGCGGGGGCATGCGCTCAATTCCCTTGGGGTGAACCCGCGGCGTCGCGCCGGGTCACATATTGATAGCGGTGAACCTTGATCGCTTCCAGACGATCCAGGCGCCACTTCTGCGTGACCAATTCCGCCATCGGGCATGTCGAGCCGCATTCGGACCGGCGCGCCGACGCCGTTGGCGAATGTCGCCCACGCCGCTACACAGACGCAATGTTACGCGCACCCGGGCCAGCCGCCAATCCAGTCGCGCCGATCGATCCTCGCCCCGGGCAGGCTTTGCTCGCCTGGTATGGTCGCCATGCGCGTCACTTGCCATGGCGCGCGCGACGCGGCGAACGCGCCGATCCCTACGCCGTGTGGCTGTCGGAGATCATGTTGCAGCAAACCAATGTGACGACCGTGAAGCCCTACTTCGAGAAATTTCTGGCGCGCTGGCCGCGCGTCGAGGATCTTGCGGGAGCGCCGGTGCAAGCGGTGATGCAGGCCTGGGCGGGGCTCGGTTACTATTCGCGGGCGCGCAATTTGCACGCCTGTGCGCTCGTTGTGGCGCGTGATTGCGCTGGCGCCTTTCCTGAGACGGAAGCGCAATTGCTGAAGTTACCGGGAATCGGCCTGTACACGGCAGCGGCGATCGCCTCGATCGCCTTTGACCAACGCGCCGTCGTTGTGGATGGCAATGTCGAGCGGGTGACAACGCGTTTGTTCGGCATCGACGAACCCTTGCCAAAAGCCAAAGCGCGCGTGCGTCAACAGGTCGCGGCCATGGCGCCCGCGACGCGACCTGGAGATTTCGCGCAGGCGATGATGGATTTGGGCGCCACACTCTGCACGCCGCGAAATCCCGCGTGCGCGCTGTGTCCGCTGATGCAAACGTGCGTGGCGCGCGCCGCCGGCACGATGGAGCGCTACCCCGTCAAGGCGGCGAAAAAGGTTCGCCCCCAACGCGTCGGCGCGGCGTGGTTTTTGCGGCGCGACGATGGACTTGTGCTGGTGCGAACGCGCCCGCCAAAAGGCTTGCTGGGTGGCATGACGGAAATTCCTGGCGGTGAATGGACGCCGTTGTCGGGGGTTGGCCAGCAAGCGCCGGTGCCGCCCTTCGAAATTCCTGCGAAACTTCGGCGAGACTTGCGCTGGCGCCAATTGGCCGGCTGCGTTGAACACGTATTCACGCACTTTTCGCTGCGGCTTGACGTTTATGTCGCGCGGGCGCCGGCGCAGACGTTGGCGCCACCGGGTTACCGCTGGGCGCGCGACATCGCGCTCGATGATGAGGCGTTGCCGAGTGTGATGCGTAAGATCGTCACGCTCGCCCGACAAAATCTTGGCGCCCGAAAGGAAACGGGTTGATGGCGCGAACACCGGCTTCCCGGCGTTTTGAGATAGGCGAGACAACGCTGCTTGCTGGCTGGAGCGAAGCGTGCGCGGCCATCCCTTTCACGCGCGAGGACGAGCGTTTGATCATCCACATGGACGATGTTGAAACGTGGCAGGACGGCGCGGAGATTTCACTCACCGACCTGCAACGACTGTTCGACCTCGTTGAGCGCGAATGCCTGGCTCGCGGTGTCGAAGTTGAGTTTGAATGACAGCATCGACACGCCTCGCGCCGCCTGAAAGGATGCGACAACAAGGAGCCACATCATGGAGCCGCGCCGCTACGATCGGGCCGCTGAAGATCTCGGCAACATCGTCAATCTCGGTCACGTCAACTATCGCATCCCCGATCAGCGGTTGGCGATGCAGTTCTATGTCTGCGGGCTCGGACTGACGCGCGATCCCGTGCTGATGCAGGCCGGCGACAACATGTGGGTCAATGCCGGCGCCAGCCAGTTTCATTTGCCGACCGGCGCGGCGGTGACTGCGCCCGGCATCGTCACCGGACTGGTGCTGCCCGAGCTTGACGCCCTGCGCGAACGCCTCGGGCGCGTCGGCAAGCCGCTTGCAGGGACGCTGTTTGAAGTGCGCGACCGCGATACATTCGTTGAGGCGGTTTGTCCGTGGGGCAACCGGGTGCGGTGTCATGCGCCAGACGCAGCGAAGTTCGGACCGATTGTATTGGGCATGGCTTACGTCGAATTCGAGACGCCGATTGGCGTGGCGGCGAAAATCGCGCGCTTTTATCGCGAGGTATTCGGCGCGCTGACCCGTATCGAGGACGTTCGCGAGGGCAAAATGGCGTTGGTGCGGGTCGGCGACGCGCAGGAGTTGCGATTCATCGAACGCGAGCATCCGGCGCCGGCGTGCGCGGACCATCATCTACAGATATACTTGGCCGATTTCGCGGCCCCCTATCACCGGTTGCAAAAAGCCGGCGCGCGCATTGAGGAATCCGGTCAGCATCAGTATCGGATTTTCTCGATCCTTGATGTGGAAACGGGCGAGCCGATATTCACCGCAGATCACGAGGTACGCTCGATGACGCATCCCATGTATAACCGCCCGCTGTTCAATCGCGACGCCAGCCTGTCGGCGCGCAATTATCGCGCCGGGCGTGATTTGCTTAACTGGCGAATGCAATAGTATCCACCATCGGAAGAAAGTGAGTCACGTAGTGACGCGCTTTCTGCAGATGATAAGTGGATACTTCAACAAAAACGACGTACCCGGAATCTTTGATTCCGGGTAATAGTCGGGATTGGCTGGGGTCGGCGCATGCGGTTTGTCTGGTTGCCGTTGTGTTGGATGCTCGCCGCGGCAAGCCCGGTGCAGGCGATCTACCTGTCGGAATCGGGCGGCGTCGCGCGGCTTTCCGGCACATTCGAGCGTGGCGACGAGGTGACGTTTGCAAAATTTCTGGCGCAGCCACGCCGTGTGCCGTTGCGCGTGTTGTGGCTCGACAGTCATGGCGGCGCGCTGCCCCCCGCCCTCGCTATCGGCTGGCTGGTCAAGAAGGCCAGGTTGACGACGGCGGTCGACGCCACGCGCGGCGTGTGCGACAGCGCCTGCACGATGATTTTCGTCGCCGGCGCCAAGCGTCACTACGTCAACGGACAGAAGGTTTTTGAAGGTATGTCGTCGCAATCTGGGTTGGGCTTCCACAGCGCCAACATGCGCGGCGTTGGCGGCGCGCCGTCCATCAAGAGCGATGCGGGAACTGCGCTGTTGTTCGAATATTATCGCAGGATTGGAGCCGCAGCCGCGATAGAACTCTCCCAGCGCGCGGCGATCGATACGGTTTTTCGTCCCAATGGCGCCACGGCGCTACGCTTGCGCATCGCCACAAGCCTCGCGCCGCCGTAACTGCGACAGGCGCAAAAGCGTTGTGTTTTACTCTGCGGCCTGCCGCATGCTGGCGCGAATGGTGGCGCGAAACGCGTCGATAAGCTGCAGTTTTCCACGCTGCTCAAAGTGCCAGAATGCCCAGCCGTTGCAAGCCGGCAAGCCTTGCGCCAGCGCGCCGATCTTGTGGATGGAGCCGATCACGTCCCCCAACGCCAGCGATCCGTCGGCGCGCACGATGGCGGTGTGGCGACGTTTGTCGTCCGTCAAAGTCGTGCCGGCCTTCAGCAAACCGCACTCGACCACGCTGGCGAACGCCACACGTGGCTCGGAACGCCTCGCTGGCGCTGTTGAAACTGCGTTTTGCGGCAACGGTTCAACGGCGGCGAGGCGGTTTCGGGCAGCGGCCGCATAGACGGGATCGCGCTCGATGCCGATAAACCGGCGGCCGAGTTGCTTCGCCACGGCGCCGGTGGTGCCGGTGCCAAAAAACGGATCCAACACGATATCGCCGGGATTGCTGGCCGCCATGATGATTCTTGCCAGCAAAGCTTCAGGTTTTTGCGTCGGGTGCGTTTTGCGGCCTTGCGCATCCTTGAGGCGCTCGCCGCCCGTACAAATTGGGAAATACCAATCCGAGCGTACCTGGCAATCTTCGTTGCCGGCTTTTAGCGCTTCATAGTGAAATGTGTAGGCTTTGGCGCTGGCGTCGCGCGACGCCCAGATCATCGTCTCGTGCGCATTGGTGAACCGGCGGCCGCGGAAATTCGGCATCGGATTGGCCTTGCGCCAGACGATGTCGTTGAGCACCCAGAACCCGATGTCCTGCAAGGCCGCGCCAACACGAAAAATATTGTGATAGGAGCCAATCACGAACATCGTCGCGTTGGGCTTCATGACGCGGCGGACGGCGGTGAGCCAATCGCGGGTAAACGCATCGTAAACGGCGAAGCTGGCGAATTTGTCCCAGTCATCATCGACAGCGTCGACAACGGACTGGTCGGGACGCGACAGGCCGCCTTCCAATTGGAGGTTGTAGGGCGGATCGGCGAACACAAGATCGATGCTCTCGGCGGGCAACTGCGCCAGCAGACTTATGCAATCGCCAAGCAGAAGCTCACCTACGGGCAAGCGCGTAGACACGGCTGGAATGACGGCGGAAACCCCGGTACGCGAGACCTGAATCCGGGACTTCGAGCCGGTCATTCCGGCACGTGCGATACGCATGAACTCAAACCCGATACGCTACCAACGAGTGCGTATATGCAGGCATCGAGGTAAAGGCCGCGTTTAGCGTGCCTAAAAAACGCTGTCCCTTTTTCGTACGCTTTTATGAAATATCGTTGAGGAATTACATATGGTTACGAAACAGTAAGCAGGGCGCGTCAACGGCCGTGCAAGGCGGCCCGGACGGGTGCGAAGCTGCGCCGGTGATAAATGCAGGGGCCGTGCGCGCCGAGAGCGGCAAGATGCGCAGGGGTGGAATATCCGACGTGTTGCGTAAAACCATAGCGCGGGAATTGCCGGTGCAAATTGTGCATCAGCCTGTCGCGCACAACCTTGGCGATGATCGATGCAGCGGCGATTGACATGGAAGCCGCGTCGCCGCCGATGATTGCCGTCGCGCTGCAGGTGAGACCCTCCGGCAGGACATTGCCGTCGATCAGCGCATGCGCTGGTTGCAGCGACAGCGCGGCGAGCGAGCGGCGCATCGCCAGCAAAGACGCGACGCGGATGTTGAGCGCATCGATTTCCAACGCCGTGGCGAGCGACACGCTGACGCATAAAGCCCGCGAAAGAATTTCCTCGAAGAGTGTATCGCGTCGCGCCGCGCTGAGTTTTTTTGAATCCGCGAGGCCGGTCGGGAGATTTTTTGGATCGAGGATGACAGCGGCTGCGGCGACAGGCCCCGCCAGCGGTCCACGCCCGGCTTCATCGCAGCCCGCGACTGGCCAGCACCCGGCGACGCGCAAGCCGTGTTCACGGGTGAAATCAGCCGTCAGCGGAGCTGGCGCCGGCGAGAGGCTGCGGGATATCAACGTCATTCCGCAATCTGCCAAAATCGGGATCGATTCTCAACGTTGCCGGCCGATTGAGCCGCCGCCGAAATCGTTGTATGCGGGGCGGATTGTCAGCAGCGCCACGTGGGCGACACATTTGAGAACTGGAAAGCGGGTTTTGCCATGAGTAACGTGACCATGAGTAACGTGAACAAGAGTGATGCGTCGATGAGCGATGCGAGCGTGACTGATGCGTTGGTGAGTGATGCGCCAATGAGTAGCGCCGCGAGCCCCAACGCAAGGCTGGGCGACGCCAGCCGGCAGCCGGTCGGCGGCAGCCTCGCGGCGATGCCGACGCCGGACAACGAACGCAATGAAATTTTCAGCAGCCTCGTGGGCGGCGACACTGACATCGTCGGGCTTGTCGCCTACTCGATCTACAAGCAGAACAAACAAGACTGGCTGGTCGCGTTTGGCAAGGCGCGCGGTCGTGAGCCCGGCGAGGCGGAGATCACGTCCTACATTGTAGGGGAGAGCACGGCGCGACGTCTCTCCACCTATCGGCATCTCGCCGAGGCGACCTTGGAGGGGCGCGGCCCAACGATGACGTCGGGGCCGGCATCGAGTGAAGACGAACGGCAACGCAATTACGCCATCGCGGCGCGGGCGAAACCAGCGGCGCCGGCGGGGCCTGTGGCCAATTTGGGCATTATTGGCATCATCGGGTTGGCCGTCGTCGCCATCGTCGCGCTCATTTTGGTAACCCGCTATGGCTTCCCTGCCGGCAAATAAGTCGTCACGAGGTGCGCGCGACGAGTAAACCGCAACAAGCCCCCGGTCGGCCGCCGCGCGTCAAAACAAAGATAGCTGCGCGTGCGGTTTTTGTGGTGGCGAGAACAGGTCTGTACGCAACTTCGCCCGCTCCTTGTTAAAGCCCAATCGCGCGCACGCCGTCTCAAAACGGCGGCCAATCATCCAGGCGAAAGGCCCGTCGCCGGTCATCCGCTTTCCCCAGCTTGAATCGTAGGCTTTGCCGTCGCGCATCGAGCGCACCAAAGACATGACATGAGCCGCCCGGTCGGGATAATGCTGGCGTAACCACTCCTCGAAAATTCCTTGCACTTCGAGCGGCAAGCGCAGCATGACGTAGCCGGCCTCGCGCGCCCCCATGGCGTGGGCGCGGGTGAGGATGGTCTCGATCTCGCCGTCATTGATGGCAGGGATGATCGGCGCGACCATTACCGAGGCGGGAATGCCGGCGTCGGCAAGTTCGCCGACAGCGTCGAGGCGTCGCTCGGGGCTTGCGGCGCGCGGCTCCATCCGTCGCGCCAGCTGGCGATCCAGGGTCGTTACCGACAGCGCAACCTTGACAAGGCCGCGCTCCGCCATGCGTTGGAGAATATCGATATCGCGGGTCACCAGATGCGATTTGGTGACAATTCCGACCGGATGATTGGCGCGCTCCAAAACCTCAAGCACCGATCGCATGACGCGATGGCGGCGTTCGATGGGTTGATAGGGGTCTGTGTTGGTGCCGATGGCGATGGTTTTCGCGACATAGCCGGGCGCCGAAATCTCACGTTCGAGCAGCGCCGCAGCGCCGTCCTTGACGAACAGCCGGGTTTCAAAATCGAGGCCGGCAGACAAGCCCATATAGGCGTGGGTCGGCCGGGCGAAACAGTAGACGCAGCCATGCTCGCAGCCGCGATAGGGATTGATGGAGCGGTCGAACGAAATATCGGGCGAGTCGTTTTTGGTGAGGATGGTTTTGGAACGCTCGTGCGTCACCTCGGTGCGCAGCGCCTCGATTTCCTCAAGGCCGCCCCAGCCGTCATCGACGCTTTCGCGGTTTTCCGGCTCGAAACG
>JAYTTW010000147.1:0-26186 GCA_043744855.1 Hyphomicrobiales bacterium | reverse complement strand
TCAAAGATTCCGGGTACGTCGTTTTTGTTGAAGTATCCACTTATCATCTCCAGAAAGCGCGTCACTGCGTGACTCACTTTCTTCCGATGGTGGATACTGGTCAGAACAGGTCGAAATATTCGCGCTGCTCCCAATCGCTGACCTCGGCATTGAAACGCGCCAGCTCGGCGCGCTTGATTGTCAACAGATAATCGACAAAGCCAGTGCCGAAGGCTGCACGCATAAACGCGTCGCCGTCGAGCGCGTCAACCGCTTCAACAAACGTCGTTGGCAATCTCGGCGCTGGCGTCTCATAGGGCGCATCGGCGGGCGCTCCGGGATCGCGGGCGTGCGCCAGCCCATCCAGCCCGCAAGCGATTTGTGCGCCCATGTAGAGATACGGATTGGCGGCAGGCTCGCCGACGCGATTCTCAAGACGCGTCGCCGGATCATTGGGGCCGCCGATGGCGCGCACCATGGCGCCGCGATTGTCGAACCCCCAGATGGCGCGATCTGGCGCCAGCGAATTCGCGCGGTACCGGCGGTAACCGTTGATTGTAGGCGATGCGAACAAGCTTGCCGCGCGGGCGTGGGTGAGCAACCCGCCCAGCCAATGTCGCGCCACATCCCCCAGCACGCGGCGCTCGCGCGACACGAATGCATTGGCGCCGTCGGCCCGCGTGCGCAACGACTGGTGCAGATGCCATCCCGACGAAATCACGTGGGGAAGTTTTGGCCGGCACATGAAGGTCGCGTGCAGCCCTCTGCGGCGGGCGCTTTGCTTGATGGCGGAGCGCAACAGCATCATTAGATCGGCGCTGCCCATTCCGCTCATCGGCACGAACGTCATCTCGACCTGGCTCGGGCCCATCTCGACTTCGACGGAACGCAACGGCAAACCGAGCGCCAGCAAATCCTGCCGTATCGCTTCGACCGCCGGCTCCATCTGATCGAAGCGCTGTTCTGTCAGGTATTGATAGCCTTGCGACAGCAGCGCGACTTGCGGCGGTGAACCGGGTTGCCCCGCATCCTCTGGCGCGAGCCTCGCGTCGGTGAGGCGAAACAGGTGAAACTCCACCTCCAGGCCGGCGACAAAATCGTAACCGGCGTCCGCCAGCTTGCTGAGGAGGCCGCGATACAGCGCCCGCGTCGAAAACCCGAACGGCCGGCCGTCCGGAAAGTAGAGATCGCACAGCATCCAACCGGTCTTGCGCGCCCACGGCAACACATGAAACGTCGTGGGGTCGGCGACCATCACGAGGTCGGCAGCGCCCTGCAACTCCGGCAAGCCGAAGCCGCCGCCCGCGCTGAACACCGGAAACGCAGTGCGGTGCGATGTATCCTTCAGCAGCATCGTCGAGGTCAGGGCGACGCCGCTTTGCATCGCGCTTGCTGCGGCATCTGCGACAAGCGCCTTGCCGCGCAAAATCCCGTGCGCATCGGCGCAGGAAAAGCGCACCATTTCGAGCTTTTCCGCGTCGATTCGCCGGCCGACCTCTCGCGCAGCGGCGCTTTGCTCCGCATTCCACAGGCCGTGCGCTTCGACGAACGACATCGCCTATTCCGCAGCGAGCGGCGGTTGCGATGGCCACGGCGCGGCGGCGCGACGCTCTGCATCGAGGTCTTTCCAGAATTGCGTCGCGTCGGCGTTGCGCGCCAGCCCGTCCACCGCGACCGGACCGCGCTGGCGCGCCGCTTGCTCACGCCCTGCTGCGGGATCGGGGTTGCGTCCGGCGGCGACGGCGTCGAGTTGCGTACGCAACAGCCGGCGGTAGGCGGAAATCGCCTTGTCGGATTGGCCCAGATGTTCGCGGGTGCGATCCTGGATACGCCCTTGGGATTCGATCGCCCATTGGTCGTGTGCATTTACATCGAAACCCATGCCGGTATAGGTCGAGGATTTCTGCTCGGCCGGATTGTAGCCGTAATTGTTGGCGCGATTGCGCTTCGAGCGATACTCCGGCAGGTCATACTGGGCAAGGCGCTGGGCCCGCATAGCGGCCCTGTCGACGGGATCGGTAAAGCTGGTGAAAATTGCAAACCAGTAGTTGCTCACATCATCGACCGGCACATGCCATTGCGAAATTGTCATGCTCGCCGAAAGCGGAATGACGAAGGCGTTGGGAAACGCGATGTTGGTGACGCGCACGTGCGTCAATTCAGCGTCGATCTCGCGCAACGCGACAATACGCAGCCCGTAGTCGGTAGTCTCGACGTCAATGTGCGGCGCGCCGTTCTCGCGCAGCACACGGGTGATCGGCATGTTGGAATGCGCTGTGGCGCCGCGAAATGGTTTGCCGTAACCCGCGTTCGTATCTTCGTCCTCGGCGTAACGATGCAGGTACGACGCATGCGCCGGATCCATGCCGACCTCAAGCGCCTGCAACCAGTTGCATTCGACGAGCCCCTTGAACGCGAAGGTGTGCGTTTGCGGCGCGATAAAGCAGTCAAACGCGGGAAACGCCGGCGGCGCGCCCTCGCCGAGAAAGGCGAAGACGATGCCGGAGCGCACCTCGACGGGGTAGGCGCGTTGGCGAACGTTCTGGCAAAGCCGGCTGCCGGCCGGCTCCGCCGGCGTCTCCAGGCATTTGCCGTCGACATCGAACAGCCAGCCGTGAAACGGGCAGCGGACGCCGCCATCCTCGAGCCGGCCAAACGCCAGGTCGGCGCCACGATGCGCGCAATCCCGGTCGAGCAGGCCCAGTCGCCCGGTCTCGTCACGAAACAGCACGAGATCGCGGCCAAACAGCCGCAGCGCTTTGGCGGGACGTTCGCCGTCCAGCTCTTCAAGCAGCGCCGCAGGTTGCCAGTAGGCGCGCAGCACTCGCCCTGCCGGCGCATCGCCCTCGATCCGCGTCATCAGATGGTTTTGTTCGGCGCTCAGCATGCAACGATCTCCGCGCGGCCCGCCATTGTGGCGCGGCGCCGGTTTGATCGCAAGGGTCTGGCCGCAAGGGCCTCTGCGGCGCAAGAGTCCGCAGCCATTCAGACGAGATCGATCATGCGTTGAACGCTGGCGCGCGCCCGCACCGCCAGCGACGCATCGATCACCACCTCCTCGCGCATGTACACGAGGCTGTCGAGAATTTTTGGCAACGTTATGCGTTTCATGTGCGGGCACAGATTGCAGGGCTTGACGAACTCTGTCGCGCCGCCGGTTTCCGCCGCGACGTTGTCGGCCATGGAGCACTCCGTCACCAGCACGACGCGCTTTGGCTTGTTGGTCTTGACGTAGTCGATCATCGCCGCAGTCGAGCCGGCGAAATCGCTGACTGCGACGACTTCCGGGGTGCATTCGGGGTGCGCGATAATCGTTATCGATGGGTCGTCGGCGCGATAGGCCAGCAGGTCGGCGGCTGTGAACCGCTCGTGCACTTCACACGCGCCGTGCCAGGCGATGATTTTCACTTTCGTCTGCGCCTGCACGTTTTTCGCCAGATATTGATCCGGCAGGAAGATGACGCGCTCCGCGCCAAAACTTTCGACAACTTTCAGCGCATTCGAAGACGTGCAGCAGATATCCACCTCCGCCTTCACTTCAGCGGACGTGTTGACATAGGCGACGATGGGCACGCCCGGATAGCGCGCGCGCAAGAGACGCACGTCGGCGCCGGTGATCGAGGCGGCCAGCGAGCAGCCGGCTTTCGAATCGGGAATCAGCACGGTCTTGCCGGGGTTCAGCAGTTTGGATGTCTCGGCCATGAAATGCACACCGCCCTGGACGAGGATATCGGCGGTCGAATTGGCGGCCAGTTTGGCAAGTTGCAGGGAATCCCCGACGACGTCGGCGACGCAGTTGTAGATTTCTGGCGTTTGATAGTTATGCGCGAGAATGACGGCGTTGCGCTGCCGCTTGAGGTCATTGATCGCCTTCACGTAAGGCGCGTGGAACGGCCATTCGACCGGCGGAATGACCGTTTTCACACGCTCGTAAAGCGGCGCGGTTTCACGCTCGACCTGCGGCGTCCACGCCAGATTGGGCATCGGCACGACGCCGTGGCGCAACGCCGCCGTGGAAGCCACCCGTGCAGACACAGGGACGCGGCGGAGCGACAGGAGGGCTGGGCTGGAAGCTGCGAATTGCATGGACGTACCCACACTTAAGCTCAAGTTGAGCATAACCCACGCCTAAAAAAATCGCCTTTTCTCGGGCGAACGGGTCGATACCAAACTACTGGACCCTACTTATACTCTTTTCGAGCATAATATCAGGGCCAAGCCGCAGTTTTTTTGAGGGGACGGGCTGGCTTTGTCAGCTCTGACTTGGCCGCAACGAATAAAAGATGTGGGCGCCGATGGTGTCGTTGCGGATCATGGTTCTTGCCCAGCGCGGCGATACGTAATTGGCGTGATAGTGGGTGGCGGCGCCGACAACTGGCAGGAATGTCTTGCCGTGCAGCACGTCGGCAGCGATCCGCACCGCCGTTCGCCACGCATCTGCATCGTTTACGTTGAGTGTTCGCCCCTCGCAGGCGAAGGAAAACTGGCAGGCAAACCGGCGGTTGCGGTTCTGATACACAACACCGCAGATGCTGCTGGGGTATCGCTTGCTGCCAACCCGATTGAGCACCACCTGGGCGACTGCGGCCTGGCCTGTTTCCGGCTCACTGCGCGCTTCGAAGTAAACTGCTTGCGCCAGGCATTGGACTTCGCGCTCGACGTGCGAAGGTTCAATAAGCGCGGCGAAGTCGGGCTTTGCGCCAGCCAGTCCAACGACAGTGGTTTCCGGCTCCGGGTTGGCGACAGGCGAATACGCCGCCAAGGTTACGTCCTCCAATACAAGTTCGGTATCCGCACCGTTATCGGCCGTCGCCCAGGCATCCCCCATCCATAGGCTACCCCAGGTCGCTGCGCTTGACGGCATCGGCGAGAATCCGGAGGCGACAACCTGCGGCTGCGAGTCAAACAACAAGCTGTCCACAGGCGCTGCCGACGGTGGAAAAGCGCGCAGACGCGCATTGAAGGATGGCCGCAGTCCAATCGAAGGGTCGCCCTTATGGGCGCGCTCGGGCAGCGGGAAAGCTTCGACTTGCGGTTTGAGATCAAGACGAGGTTCAATCTCGTCCACGGGGATCAGCAGGTCTTCGGCGGAGCCGACCGTCAGGGCCGCCAATTGCGCGCCGGACGAAAGCGCTGCGGCGCGCCCGCTCAGGCTTTCCAGCCGGGTTGGCGCCTGCGCCGCATTCGCGGTCACCGACACCAGCATGCCCAACCCAAGCCACCACGGCGCGACGACGCTCGCGCCCCGACTTTCACGCTTCGAACCCATAAGCAACAACGCCACTGAAAAGCGCGGCAAACCGCGCGGACCCACTCAAGTCGGCGCGTGACAAATGAGACACGCACAACAACCATGAAGCAACTAATCATGGTTATCGTCGCTTAAGCTTGAGGAGCCGTTACCGACGCCCAATGGACGGGCGTGTCAGTTTGGAGCAAGATGGCGGCCATCAACCGCGAGGCGCGGGGGCGGAGCGAAACATGCTGGTTCACATTTCAAGTTTGTATGCGGCGTTGACGGCGTTGATCTGGCTGGCGCTCTTCCTCGGCGTCGGGTCGTTGCGCTCGCGTTACAACATTCCGCTTGGCGACGGCGCGCGCCCCGATCTCATTCTCGCCGGTCGGCGCTACATGAATTTTGTCGAGTGTGTTCCGTTCGCGCTGCTGCTGGTTGTTCTAGTCGATCTCAACGGCGGCGCGCCGAAATGGGTGCACGCGCTAGGGATCATCCTCGTCATCTCCCGCATCCTGCATCCCTTCGGCCTGAAGGTCGAAAAACTTATGGACCCGATGCGCTTCGTCGGCACAGGCGGCACGGTGTTTGTCATCGTCGCCAGCGCGCTGACGCTGATCTACCAGTACGTCGCGGGCTGAAGGCGCGCCGCTCAGGCAGTGCTCACGGCCTTCGTGCCGAGCGCCGCCTGCGCTGCCGCCAGCCGTGCAATCGGCACGCGGAACGGCGAACACGAGACATAGTCGAGCCCGGTCTTTTCGCAGAACGCGATGGAAGCGGGATCGCCACCATGTTCGCCGCAGATACCGAGTTTTATGCCGGGCCGTGTGGCGCGACCCCGCTCGGTTGCGATTTTGACGAGTTCGCCGACGCCTTCCTGATCGATGGTGACAAATGGATCGAATGGCAGAATGCCCTTCTGCGTGTAGGGGCCCAGAAACGAGGCCGCGTCGTCGCGCGATATGC
Organism: Hyphomicrobiales bacterium; assembly: GCA_043744855.1. Lineage (GTDB taxonomy): Bacteria > Pseudomonadota > Alphaproteobacteria > Rhizobiales > Beijerinckiaceae > Terripilifer. Next base: position 20,008 of record JAYTTW010000147.1, on the reverse strand, counting down.
CGAGCGCTGTCTGCGTGAGATCGTTGGTGCCGAACGAAAAGAACTCAGCCGTCTGCGCGATGTCGCCAGCCATCAGAGCCGCGCGGGGTAACTCGATCATTGTACCGGTTTGATAGGGTATCGCGACGCCGGTTTCCTTCGCCACCGCTGCCGCCATCGCGTCGATGCGCGCCTTGGCGATATCAAATTCCGCCTTCGTCATGATCAGCGGCACCATGATTTCGGCGCTCACCGGCCTGCCGGTTTTTTTGGTCGCCTCGACAGCTCCCTCAAAGATCGCCCGTGCCTGCATTTCCGCGATCTCGGGATAGGCTATGGCGATGCGGACGCCGCGAAAGCCGAGCATGGGGTTGAACTCGTGCAACTCTGCAGCGCGACGTTCCAGCTTGTCGGCGCTGACGCCCATCGCCTTGCTGACCTCGGCAATCTCCGCAGGGGTGTGCGGCAGAAACTCATGCAATGGCGGGTCAAGCAAGCGGATGGTCACCGGCAGGCCCTGCATGATTTCGAACAAAGCTGCGAAGTCGCTGCGCTGCATGGGCAGCAGCTTGGCCAACGCCGCCTTGCGGCCTTTTTCGTCCGTGGCGAGGATCATCTCGCGCACGGCGACGATGCGGTCGCCCTCGAAGAACATATGCTCCGTGCGGCACAAACCAATGCCTTCCGCGCCGAAGCCGCGCGCCGTTCGCGCATCTGAGGGAGTGTCGGCGTTGGCGCGCACCTTCATGCGGCGCACTTCATCAGCCCAGGTCATGAGCATGGCGAAATCGCCGGAAAGCTCGGGCTGCTGCATGTCGACAGCTCCCATCATCACCTGACCCGTCGAACCGTCGAGGGTGATGACATCGCCCTTCTTCAAAACGCGCCCTGCCGAGGTCATGGTTTGCGCCTGATAGTCGACGCGAATCGAGCCGGCGCCGGAAACGCATGGTTTTCCCATGCCGCGCGCCACCACAGCCGCGTGCGAGGTCATGCCGCCGCGCGTCGTCAGTATGCCTTCCGCCGCGTGCATTCCGTGAATGTCTTCAGGGCTCGTCTCGATACGCACCAGAATGACCCTGCGCCCGGCGTTTTTCAGTTGTTCAGCGTCGTCGGAATTGAAAACAATTTCACCCCGTGCGGCGCCCGGTGAAGCCGGCAACCCCATCGCGATGACATCGCGACTGGCTTTCGGGTCGATGGTCGGATGCAACAACTGGTCAAGCGAGGCGGGTTCGACCCTGGCGATCGCTTCGTGCCTGCTGATCAGCCCCTCGCTGACCATATCGACAGCGATTTTCAGCGCGGCTTTTGCGGTGCGCTTGCCGCTACGGGTTTGCAGCATGAAAAGCTTGCCGCGCTCCACGGTGAATTCCATGTCCTGCATGTCGCGGTAATGCTTTTCAAGCAGATGCGTCACGCGGACGAATTCATCAAACACTTTCGGCATCACCGCCTGCATGGACGGCTGGTCGGAGAGCGCGTCAACGCGGGCTTTCTCCGTGATGTTTTGCGGCGTGCGGATACCGGCGACAACATCCTCGCCCTGCGCATTGACGAGAAACTCGCCGTATAGCTCGTGCGCGCCGGTCGAGGGATTGCGCGTGAAGGCGACGCCGGTCGCAGAGGTTTCGCCCATGTTGCCAAACACCATCGCCTGCACATTGACGGCGGTGCCCCAACTGCCGGGGATGTCGTTGAGTTTTCGATAAGTGATGGCGCGTTGATTCATCCACGAGCCGAACACCGCGCCAATGGCGCCCCACAATTGCGCACGCGGGTCTTGCGGAAACGGCTTGCCCGTGTGTTGCTCCACCGCTTGCTTGTACAGGGCGACGATCTCGCGCCAATCGCCAGCCTCAAGGTCCGTGTCGAACATGAAATTGCGCTGATCCTTGTGCGCTTCGAGAATTTCCTCGAAATCGTGATGCTGCATTTCGAGCACGACGGTTGAATACATCTGGATGAAGCGACGGTAGCTGTCGTAGGCAAAGCGTTCGTCGCCGGCCGCCTTGGCGACGGCGCCCACCGTGTCGTCGTTAAGACCAAGATTGAGAACGGTGTCCATCATTCCGGGCATTGAGGCGCGGGCGCCCGAGCGCACCGACACCAGCAGCGGATCGAGCGGGTCGCCGAAACGGTGGCCGGCGATCTCGCCAGTAACTGCAAGCGCTGCCTCGACGTCGGCCTGCAATCCCGGCGGATACTGCCGCTGGTTGTCATAAAAGGCGTTGCAGACGGCGGTGCTGATGGTGAAGCCGGGCGGCACTGGTAACCCCAGATTCGACATTTCCGCGAGGTTTGCGCCCTTGCCGCCCAAGAGGTCGCGCATTTCGCTTTTGCCCTCGGCTTTCCCGCCGCCAAACGTATAAACCCATTTTGTCATGGAAATTCCGTCACTTGCATAGGCAGAAACGGATGCCGGCCGGGATGGCTCGACGTCTCCGCTCCCGACGTTTTAAGCAACGACTTTGCACAAAATCGCCGTCGGCGGCAATTGTAACAAGAAGCTGTCCGGGTAGGATCGGCTTCCGCGCTATCGCTGCCCAGCCTGGTCGAACCTGGCCCCTCAAACCTGAAATCCTGCAGGAGATCGCATGGCCGACTTCATCTTCATGCTGACCCGCGCCGACCGCACCATCGCCGACGCCGAGGCGCGGCTGCAGGAGGTGATCGACGCCGGCGCCACCCATATCGGTTTCAAGGACATTGGCCTGCCGCTGCCGCAGCTTCGCAGCCTCGCCGCCGCCATCCGCGTCAGCCGTGCCCGGCTTTATCTTGAGGTTGTCAGCCTGGACGCCGAAAGCGAGGCCGCTTCGGCTAGGGCGGCAGTGGAACTCGGCGTCGATGTGCTGATGGGCGGCGTGCGGCCCGCAACCGTGCTGCCGATCCTTGCGGGCTCCGGCATGCGTTACTATCCATTCGCCGGCGACATCGTCGGCCACCCCAGCGTGCTGTCGGGCTCCATCGCGCGAATCGTCGAAAGCGCCAGCCGTCTGCTCGACCACAACGGCGTGCACGGCCTTGATCTCCTGGCTTACCGCTCACGCGAAAACGTGCCGGAGCTCATGCGCTGCGTATGCGCTGTCGCCGGCGAGAGGCCGGTGGTCGTCGCTGGCTCACTCGATTGCGCCGAGCGCATATGCGCCAGCATTGCCGCCGGCGCGGCGGCGTTCACGGTCGGCACAGCGGCTCTCGACGGGGTTTTTCCCGGCTCGCCCCAACTCGCCGATCAACTGCGTTTCATCCACGGCGTTCGCGAAACGGCGCTGGCCGCGAGGCGCCCTGGTATCGATCAGTCCGCTATTCCGACAACGACCGAGATCATGTGATTGAGGGAGATCGTCGAGCTATCATCCAGACGACCAAGGACCGCGCCGCATTTGTTGCGCATCACGGGGATAATTTTATCGATCATGATCTGGGATGGCCGTTTCAGACCGTTCGCTGTGCTCGGTTCGATTGACAGCCGGTAAATTGGCGCATCCGTCAGTGTGCTGGTGAAAAGCGCAACCAGCACACTGTCATTCGTGTTGAGAGAGTCGGATTGCACGACAACCGCAGGGCGCGGTTTTCCGTAATCCCCTGCCGGGGAAACCGTGATGATGTCGCCTCGCTTCACGGTTCAGGCCATTCAACAACCGCATCAATGAAAGCCATGGCTTCCTTTTCCTCTGGAAGCTCGCGCAATAGCTTGCCCTGGCGCGCGGCTTCCTTGGCGAATTCCGGCCTATGCGGATCCGGTACCCAAATGCGCAGGAGCTTCATGCCCTTGCTTTCCTGGGCCTTCCGGTAGCGTTGGAACTTACTTAGGCCGTCTCCAGACCCCGCCGCTCGCTTGGTTCGTGGCATGGTTCATCCTCCTATAGTTGCGCACTTCTATGGCACAAAAAGTAGCGCGCTACTATATAAAAGGCGATGCCACGGGCGCGGCGCGGTCAAGTCGGCAAGGCCGACTTGCGTTGCGGGTTGCGCGCGGTTGGGCATCCAGAAGGCTTCGCGGCAACCTCCAGATGCTTCTCCAAAGGATCGCTCGGTCCGCCTTTTTGGGACGCCGCGAACTCAATTGCACATCCCAGTCGCTCAAGTATAATGCTGCCACAAATGTCGCAACGTGATGCTAAACATATAGGGCATACGATCATGCCATCACCAGATTCTGACTTGAACGGATGCAGAAAATGACGGCACTCGACGCGCTGATTGCGAAGGCCCGTAAGGTTCAGATGACCGAAGCGCAAATGCGTGAACAGCGCCTGAGCTTCGTATATGGCAACACGCATATTGAGAATGATATCATCACCCGCGAAATGGTGGCGCAGGCGGACGAAAAAATAGCCAAAGAGGAAGCGGAAAATCAGGGTCTGCCGGAACCAAAGTGATGAGCGAGGACAGGCATAGCCAAGCCGATCCCGTCGAATTGATAAGTGACCCAGTTCAAAAGGCGCAGCGCGAAGCCGAAAACGGGGTGCGCCAGTTCAAGGCAGCATTGGAATTGATTCGGGCGCACATTTTACGCCCGGATGCCAAATTTCGCCTGAAACAGGCACATATCCTGCGTTCGCACCACCTTGCTTTGGATGGTATCCACCCGCTTGCCGGCACATATAGAAATACCCGCGTTTTCATAGGTAAGAGTGATCATGTTCCGCCAAAACACGTGGAAGTGGCTGATCATGTCGCCGACATGTGTGACTTTGTTTCGAAAAATTGGGAAGAGAAGAATTCTATCTACTTGGCTTCTTACGTTCTCTGGAGGATGAACTGGATTCACCCGTTCTCGGATGGCAACGGAAGGACCGCTCGCGTCATTTCCTACGTAGTATTGAGTATCAAAATGGACAGCTTGCTCCCTGGAGCCCCCGCAATCCCTGACCAGATTGCCGTAGATAAAAATCCTTATTACATGGCGTTGGAGCAAGCTGATCGAGCTTGGCGGCTCGAAAAAATCGAACTGTCGGACATGACCGCCATGATGGAACGCATGCTGGCCCGGCAACTTTTGAACGCGACTGAGGAAGCAGGCATCTAATTCTCAATTTCGAATAGAGTCACTGCCGGGTAGTGGTACAGTTTGAAAGCGAAGCTGCGTTGCGCGCCTTTTAGCTGCCCGGGCTTTGTGCCATAATTCGATCATGACAGCCAAGCGCCTCAACCGCCCGCGTGACCCGTTCCAGCTAGGAAAGCTGATCGGCGATATTTTAACGGGACAGGTTGAAGACCGCGCCACTCCGCCCCCGAACGATCCGAACAAGAATGCCGCCGCCGTCGCCTTGGGCCGCAAAGGCGGCATTAAAGGCGGGCGCGCCCGCGCCGATTCGCTCACGCCCGATCAGCGCAAGGCAATTGCGGTAGGCGCCGCGAAAAAACGGTGGGAAAAGTAAAACTCGCACCGCCCAATCGCCAGCGAACAAATAGCGAAACCAACGTTAGATGGCGCTTTTCGCCTCATTACATGACGTTAGACGGCGTTATACCGAAATACGGTAGCTTGGGTTGCGCCGTTATATAGCGTGTGCTAACGGTTTTGCATGCGTGATTTTATCGAATCTCAAATCATTGCCAGACGTGCAAAACTCCTAGACATTGATCGCCATAAATTGACGGTTGAAGCGGAGCTTCGCACCTTCGAGGAAATGCTGAAGCACATCGATATCCCTCCTTTTCAGCCGGAGGCGGACCGCTCGCATCCCAAGCCTGACAGAAGCGCATCGTCGGTGCCCGCTGAAATGACTCCCGGCTGGCGCAAAGTACTCTTTGGACTTGAAAAGCTGGGGCGGACCTTCACGGCTGCGGACATCGTCGCAATCGGCGAAGGGGCGGGGCAAACGCCAAAGATGTCGAACGCCCGGAGTCAAATATACCAATGGGAGAGAAAACACATAATTTCTCGTGTCCGGAAGGGCAAATATCGAGTCGCCGCCAAGGGAACCGAGATTATTCAAAAAGCAGAGGACCCCGACGCACAAACATCGGAGTCCTCGCTTTAAAGTTTGGATTAGAGCCTAAGCTCGAAATCCAAATGGCAGGGAGACATACCCAGCCAACGCCCGCCCTCTTAGTATGAGGGAATGGAGCCGTCACCCGCGACCCGGATCGATCTTGGCGCGGGTGACGGTGCATTCTAGCACAAACGGGCGACAAAGGAATCCACCTCATACTATCATTTTATGCTTGACCGCTCGGGCATGATTGTGCATTATCATGTCCATGAACAAGCTCCCTAACGCAAAGCGCGCACAAGCCCTTCAGATGATGGCTGAAGGCATTTCGCTTCGTGCCATTGTGAGGCTCACCGGGATTAGCCGGACCACACTGTTGAAGCTCCTAGAGGACGCGGGGCAAGCATTTTCCGAATATCAGGATCGAGTGCTTGTGAATTTGCCTTGCAAGCGGCTGCAAGTCGATGAAGCGTGGGCGTTTTGCTACGCAAAGCAAAAGAACGTTGGAACCGCCAAGGCTGCGCCTAACGGCGCTGGCGATATCTGGACGTGGGTTGGCCTCGACGCTGATACGAAGCTGGTAGCATCATTCTACGTGGGGGCACGCGATAGCGATGCCGCTAAGACCTTCATTGACGACCTTGCCCCGCGCCTTGCTTCGCGAGTTCAACTTACCAGCGATGGCCATAGACCCTATCTGGAAGCCATCGAAGGCGCGTTTGGCGCGGACATTGATTACGCGATGTTGGTTAAAGTCTATGGCTCATCGCCGGAAAGCGCCAAGGGCCGTTACTCTCCCGCCGAATGCACCGGCATCAAGAAGATGCCGATTGAAGGCCGTCCCGATCCAAAGCATATTTCGACTTCGTATGTAGAGCGTAGCAATCTTTCGATCCGGATGGGCAATCGTCGCATGACCCGCTTGACGAATGCTTTTTCAAAGAAGGCGGAGAACCACGCGCACATGATGGCAATCTACTTCATGCACTACAATTTCGTCCGCATTCATCAAACCCTGAAAATGACCCCGGCGATGGCGGCTGGCGTCACTCCCAAACTTTGGGAAATGACCGACATGGTGAAAGTGCTGGACGATTGGGAAGCCGGGAAGAAATGAAAAACGCGCTTTACTACGGCGATAATCTAGCCGTGTTGCGAGAGAGCATTGCGACTGAATCGGTCGATCTCGTGTACCTCGATCCGCCATTCAACTCGAACGCGAACTACAACGTCCTGTTTAAGTCGCCAACGGGCGTAGGCTCGCAAGCACAGATTGAGGCGTTCGAGGACACCTGGCACTGGACGACGAATGAAGGCGGGGCCGAAGACGCATTCGACCAAGTAATACGTTCCGGCAACACAAACGCGGCGGACCTTTTGCGCGCCGTGCGTTCGTTCCTTGGCGACAATGACATGATGGCTTATCTCGCCATGATGGCGATTCGCCTAATCGAATTGCGTCGCGTATTGAAATCAACGGGCTCGCTTTATCTCCACTGCGATCCGACAGCGAGCCACTATCTCAAAATTCTTCTCGATTCTGTCTTTGGGAAGGAGGCCTACCATAATGAGATAATCTGGAAACGCACGAACGCCCACAACGATAGTCGCGTTTCATTCGGCTCTGTAACCGACACGATATTCTTTTACACCAAAGGCAAATCATCCACGTGGCATCAGCTATCGATGCCTTTGAGTGAAAAACACGTTTCTGACAAATACTACATGCGCGACGAGAACAATCGACCGTACACTACCCGTGATCTCCGAAGCCCCAGTCCTCGTCCAAATTTGACCTATGACTACAAAGGCTACCGGCCCCACCAAAACGGATGGTCAATAAGCCTCGATCTTATGAAGAAATACGATTTGGAGGGGAGACTGTATTATCCTAGGAGTTCAGACGGTCGGTTAAGGCTTAAGATTTACCTCGAAGACAGCAAAGGGCTGCCGCTACAGAATTTGTGGGATGACATACCGCCGCTGAACTCGCAAGCTCAGGAACGTCTGGGATATCCAACACAAAAGCCACTGGCGCTTCTGGAGCGGATCATCAGTGCATCATCCAACCCGGGCGACGTTGTGCTTGATCCATTTTGTGGTTGCGGCACTGCCGTCCATGCCGCACAGAAGCTTGATCGCCAATGGATCGGCATTGACGTGACGCACCTCGCGATATCGTTAATTGAGCGCCGCCTGAAAGACGCCTTCCCCGGAATATCGTTCGAAGTACACGGCACGCCAAAAGACTTGGACGGGGCCCGCGACCTCGCCATTCGTGACAAGTACCAGTTCCAATGGTGGGCAGTTTCTTTGATAGATGCCCAGCCCTTCGGCGGCAAAAAGAAGGGTGCCGATGGTGGGATTGATGGTCTGATTTATTTTCGTTCGGATGCCAAAACGACGCAACGCGCCATTGTTAGCGTGAAGGGCGGCGACAACGTGAGCGTTCCAATGATCCGCGACTTGAAGGGCGTCCTAGAGCGCGAGAAAGCGCCCATAGGTGTCTTCCTGTCGCTGGTAGCGCCCACGCGCCCTATGGAGACGGAAGCGGCATCAGCGGGCTTCTACGAGCTTGGAGGACGCCGTTACCCACGATTGCAAATCATCACCATCGAACAGGCATTGCGAGGCGAAAAACCTGCAATTCCCTTGGTCGATACTGGCGCGGCGTTCAGAAAAGCCGGGCGGGAAAACACGGCGGGCGAACAGGGATCGCTTTTATAATTTTTCAAACTGTACCACTACCCACTGCCGCCTTTTCCGCCGCATTGCGGGTCTACCGTGCGCAGTGTAAGCCTGCGCCGACAATTTGCGGGCAGACGCGCTGCGCAGCCGTGGCGAGACCCGCCGCCAATCCGGATACCCCGTGACGGAACCATCCAAAACGCCGCTGCTCGACAAGATCGGCACCCCGCACGATCTCCGGCGTCTGGCGGTTGCCGACTTGCGCCAGGTCGCCGACGAACTGCGCAGCGAAACCATCGCGGCGGTGTCGGTTACCGGCGGTCATCTCGGCGCCGGCCTCGGCGTGGTCGAACTGACCGTTGCGCTCCACTATGTATTCAATACGCCCGACGACCGCCTCATCTGGGACGTCGGCCACCAGGCCTATCCGCACAAAATCCTGACCGGCCGTCGCGACCGCATCCGCACCCTGCGCGTGGCGGGCGGCCTTTCCGGTTTTACCAAGCGTGCCGAGAGCGAGTACGACCCGTTTGGCGCCGCGCATGCCTCAACCTCCATTTCAGCCGCCCTCGGCATGGCGGTCGCCCGCGACCTTTCCGGCAAAACCAATAACGTCGTCGCGGTCATCGGCGATGGCGCCATGTCGGCCGGCATGGCCTACGAGGCGATGAACAACGCCGGGCACCTGCACTCCCGCCTGGTTGTCATTCTCAACGACAACGACATGTCGATTGCGCCGCCGACCGGCGCCATGTCGGCCTATCTGGCGCGCCTCGTCTCCGGCCGGACCTATCGATCCATCCGCGCCGCCGCCAAGCAACTGGCGACGCGCTTGCCAAAATTCCTCTACGACCATGCGCGACGCACCGAGAATTTCTCGCGCAGTTACTGGATGGGCGGCACCCTGTTTGAGGAACTGGGCTTCTATTACGTCGGTCCCATCGACGGTCACAACCTCGATCATCTCCTGCCGATCCTGATCAATGTGCGCGACAACTCAAACGGTCCGGTGCTGATCCATGTCGTCACCAAAAAGGGCAAGGGCTATCCGCCTGCCGAGGCTTCGGCGGACAAATATCACGGCGTCAATGCATTCGATGTCATCACCGGCGCGCAGACCAAAGCCAAAGCCAACGCGCCCGCCTACACCCGGGTGTTCGCCGACAGCCTGATCAAGGAGGCGGCCCGCGACGACAAGATTGTCGCCATCACCGCGGCCATGCCGTCCGGCACCGGGCTCGATATTTTCGGCAAGGCGTTTCCGCATCGCACCTTCGACGTCGGCATCGCCGAACAGCATGCGGTGACCTTCGCCGCCGGCCTCGCCAGCGAAGGCTACAAACCGTTCTGCGCGATTTATTCGACGTTTCTGCAACGCGGCTACGATCAGGTGGTGCACGATGTGGCGCTGCAAAATCTGCCGGTGCGTTTCGCCCTCGACCGCGCCGGCCTCGTTGGCGCCGACGGCCCGACCCACGCCGGCGCCTATGATCTTGCCTACCTGTTGTGCCTGCCCAACATGGTCGTCATGGCGGCGGCGGACGAGGCTGAACTGGCGCACATGGTGGCGACCGCCGCCCGCCACGACAGCGGCCCGATCGCCTTGCGCTATCCGCGCGGCGACGGCGTCGGCGTCGAGATACCCGAGGTGGCGACACCGCTCGAAATCGGCAAGGGCCGCATGCTGCGCGAAGGCTCGCGCATCGCCATACTATCGCTTGGCACGCGCCTCGCCGAGGCGCTGAAGGCGGCGGAAGACCTCGCGGCGCATGGTCTGTCAACGAGCGTCGCCGACGCGCGCTTCGCCAAGCCGCTCGATGTCGCCATGTTGCGCCAGCTCGCGACAAAGCACGAAATTCTGATCACCATCGAAGAGGGCTCGTCGGGTGGTTTTGGCGCGCTTGTGCTGCAATGGCTGTCGGAGGAAGGGATGCTCGACACGGGCGCCTTGAAAGTTCGCTGCCTGACGTTGCCGGATGTTTATCTCGATCACGACAAGCCTGAGCGCATGTATGCGAAAGCCGGACTCGACGCCAAAGGGATCGTCGCGAAAGTGCTGGGAGCGTTGGGCCGAAGCGACGCTGCACAAAACCGGATCGCCTGAATATTATTGCCACGCGCGTCAGCTGCGACCGGAACTGGCTCGCCAGTTGGGCAAGGATCAGTACCAGATTTCCTTGATGATCATGGCGCCCTCCCGATAGACAGTAATGCGCGAGGGCGCGTTTAATGCGGTGGCGAGCGTGGGCGCGCGCGCGCCCGCAATGCGCGCCGGGCTTGCGGCGATCACCAATTGCACCGGCAGCGATGCGACGCCGGTGACGGCGAGCGACGGCGAGATCAGGGCCATCGAAATCGCCGCCAGCGCAACCTTGCCTAGCGCAACCTTGCCCAGCGCAACCTTGTCCATCCGGCGGATAGCGGCAAAACGATGCATTGGTGAACCCCAGGTTAATGCTCTTTCGCACAAAACGTCCCGCGATGGAACAGTTGTGCGGCGTCGCCCTGCACATCGCAAGCGGCGCGCCATCGCTCGCCGTTCGCTTCAACGAAAATCGCGTGCTATGGCGGGCCATGCGTCAACGCGCCGACATGGCCCTCGTCGAACGCGGTTTTTTCGAAAGCCGTGCGCGGGCGCGCGCCGCCATCGAAGCGGGGCTGGTGCGCGCTGATGGCGTCGCGGTGCGAAAGCCGTCCGACCCCCTGCCTGCACAAGCTCACATCGAAGCGAGCCCGCCGCACCCCTACGTTTCGCGCGGCGGCCTAAAGCTTGCAGCGGGCCTGGCTGCTTTCAACCTCGAGGCGATGGACAAAACCTGCCTTGACCTTGGCGCCTCCACTGGCGGCTTCTGCGATGTTTTGCTGCGCGCCGGCGCCCGCATTGTGTATGCCGTCGATGTTGGCCACGGACAGTTGCATCGCAGCCTTCGCGACCATGCGCGGATCGTCTCGATGGAAAAGCAGGACGCGCGCTGCCTCGAAGCGCCGATGTTCGTCACACCGCCGCAACTCATCGTTTGCGATGTGAGTTTCATCTCGTTGAAGCTGGCTCTGCCGCGCCCCTTGTCGCTGGCGGCGCCCGAGGCGAACCTGGTGTGCCTTGTGAAGCCGCAATTCGAGGCCGGTCGCGACAGGGTCAACAAGGGCATTGTGCGCGACGCCGCAGTTCACAAACAGGTCTGCGGCGACATCAGCGCATTCTTGGAAACTCTCGGCTGGCGCGTTCTTGGCGTCGTCAACTCTCCCATCGAAGGCGGTGACGGCAATCGCGAATTCTTGCTCGGCGCCAAACTGGGCGCCAAGCTGGAGGGAAACTCATGAGCGCGATTGACGGCCCGCTGCGCAAAGCCTTGCGCCAAACCCTGGAAATCGAGCGTCTCGGCCAGCGCGGCGAGGGTGTCGCGCAGGGCGCGGACGGTGTCGTCTATATTCCCTACGCCGTGCCCGGCGATGTTGTCATCGCCGACGTCGAGGGGGAACGCGGAACGTTGCTCGAAATTCAGCGCGCAAGTCCGGCGCGCATCAAGGCGTTCTGCCCGCATTATACGGTGTGCGGCGGCTGCGCGGTGCAGACGTTGGCGCCAGCCGAATATCTGGGCTGGAAAAGCGGTCTTGTCGCCGCGGCGCTGTCGCAGGCTGGCGTGGTTGCGCCACTGGCGCCCATTATCGACGCGCATGGCGAGGGCCGTCGCCGCGCCACATTTCATGGCGGTTTCTGGCGAGACGAACGCGGCGCCGCGCAGTTGCGCGTCGGCTTCATGCAAGCGCGCGCCCACACTATTGTCGAAATTGAGGTCTGCCCGGTTCTGGCGCCTGCCATGAGCGGCGCGATCGCAGCGGCGCACGCCGTCGCCAGCGCGCTGAAGTCCAAAGAAAAGCCGCTCGACATCGTTGTCACCGCGACCGACGCAGGCCTTGACGTGGATGTGCGCGGCAGCGGCCGTCTCGACCCCACCCTGACGCGCAAACTCGTCGACGCCGCCAATCAGTGCGACCTTGCGCGGGTTTCAAATCACGGCGAAATCGTCATCGAACGGCGCGCCCCGACGATCTCCATGGGGCGCACGCGCCTTGCGCCGCCGCCGGGCGCGTTCTTGCAGGCCACGCAAGCCGGCGAGGCAACGCTCGCAAGTCTTGTCACAACCGCAACAAAGGGCGCCCGCCGTGTTGCGGACCTGTTTTCTGGCGTCGGCACTTTTGCGCTACGACTTGCCGAAACCTCGGAGGTTTTGGCGGTCGAAAGTGATGCGCCGAGCCTTTCGGCCTTATCGCGTGCGGCGCGCGAGGCGACGGGTTTGCGAACCACGAATGTCGAGCGTCGCGATCTGTTTCGCCGCCCGTTGCTGCCAGCTGAACTGAATCCGTTCGATGCGGTTGTGTTGGATCCGCCTCGCGCCGGCGCGCAAACCCAAGCGCAAAGTCTTGCCGCCTCCACTGTCGCCACGGTCGTCGGCGTTTCCTGCAACCCGGCGACGTTTGCGCGTGACGCGGCGATCCTGATCGAGGGCGGCTACGTTTGCGAGAGCGTTACGCCGGTCGACCAGTTTCGTCACTCGGCGCATGTCGAAATGGTCGGCGTGTTTCGACGCACGAGACCGAAGCGCCGGATGCGCGGTCGGCTGCTGGGTTGAAGCCGTTTTGCGCGCGCTGCGCTCGCCAATCCCGCTCACGTTCGCTACCATGGCTCTATGACAGCGCCCACTCTTGACCGTCCGCCGGCGGCCACCGCCGACATGGCTTCCCGCCTCGCCGCAATCGTCGGCGCCCGTTACGTGCTGAGCGATCCGCAGGACGTCGAACCCTATCTCATCGAGCAGCGCGATCTCTGGCACGGCAAAGCTCTCTGCGTGGTGCGCCCCGCCTCGACGCAGGAAGTCGCCGCCGTCCTCAAGCTTTGCACCGAAACCAACACGCCTGTCGTGCCACAGGGCGGCAACACCGGCCTTGTCGGCGGTCAGGTGCCGGACGCCAGCGGCACGCAACTTGTGTTGTCGCTGAACCGGATGACGCGCGTGCGCGAGGTCGATACCGGCTCGAACACCATGACCGTCGAAGCCGGGCTGCAATTGATCAAGGTGCAGGAGGCTGCCGACGCGGCCGATCGCCTGTTTCCGTTGTCGCTGGCCTCTGAAGGCTCGTGCACCATTGGCGGCAACCTGTCGACCAACGCTGGCGGCACCGCCGTCATCACCTATGGCAACGCGCGCGATCTCGTCACCGGGCTTGAAGTGGTGCTCGCCGATGGTCGCATTCTCTCGACCCTGTCGAAGCTGAAGAAAGACAACACCGGCTACGATCTCAAGCATCTCTTCATGGGCGCTGAAGGCACACTCGGCGTCATCACCGCCGCCGTCGTCAAGCTGTTTCCAAAGCCGCGTTCGCGGGAGACGGCGTTCGTCGGCGTCGCTGATCCGCACAAGGCGACGGCGTTTTTGACGCTCGCCCAGCAGACCGCCGGCAGCGACGTCAAAACCTTCGAACTCATGCCGCGCATCGGCATCGAGTTCATGCTGAAGCATTGCCCGGGAACGCGCGAGCCGATGCAGACCGTGCATCCCTGGTACGTGATGATCGAACTTGCCAGCCAGCTTGAAAGCGGCCTCGACGCCACCCTGCTGGCGCTGCTGGAGACCGCCGCCCTGCAAGGCTTGATTGAGGACGCAGCCGTCGCGGCCTCCATCGACCAACGGCGATATTTTTGGCGGGTGCGCGAGTTGCTGGCCGAGGCGCCGAAGTATGAAGGCGGCTCGATCAAGCACGACATCTGCGTTCCCGTCTCGAAGGTCGCGGACTTTCTCGACGAGGCCTTCGTGGTTTGCGAAAAAATGATTCCAGGTTCGCGCCTCGTGCCGTTCGGCCACCTCGGCGATGGCAACATGCACACCAACCTCACGCAGCCCGTTGGCGCTGACAAAGAGGCGTTTCTCGCGCGCTGGATCGAGGTCAACGCCGCCGTTCACGCCATCGTCGCGAAATATCAGGGCTCGATTTCCGCCGAGCACGGCATTGGCGTGCTGAAGCGCGATCTGCTGCCCGGCGTCAAAGACCCTGTCGCGATGCAGGTCATGCGCGCCCTCAAGCAAACCCTCGACCCCAAGGGTTTGTTGAACCCCGGCAAAGTGTTGGCCTGAGGATTAGCTCAACGACGAAACTTCGCCAGGATTGCGGTCAGAATCGTCGAGTAGTCGTCGGTCCACAACGGCGCATCGTCGGCCTGCAACCGCCGCCAGTCGCCACCCGGCTCTGTGAGGCGGCCGAGATCGACGGCGGCGCGCGCCACAACCACAGCGACGCTGGGTGTGCGCATGTCGCGATCATCGGCGGCGACATCAAGGTCGCTCTTGGCATAGGCGACGTATCCCAGATCGGCGGCGATTCGCCCAATGACGCCGGAAAAATCCATCGCGTTATTGGAAATGTGGACCGCCAGCAGGCCGCCCGGCGTGAGCTTGCGGAAATAAAGTTCGAAGGCTTCGCGCGTCAGCAAATGCACGGGGACATGACATTGCAAGAGGTCCGCGCCAGAAGTCCGCGAAATCCCTCGTCGAGCCTGGACCGGACGCATTAAAGAAGGGTTCGGTATTGGCCAAACCAGGGCGCCGGCCTTATGATGGCGGCAACAAGGGTGCGTCTGGCTCGCCCCGGAGAGCTTTTGCATGACCGCTTCCGCCCTCGACACAAAGATCGCGCAACCGCGCCGTCTGCCGCCCGAGCTCGTCATATTCGCCGGCTGCATTATCGCCGTCCTGACCTTTGGACCGCGCTCGGCGATTGGCATTTTTCAGTTGCCGATCTTGCAGGAGAACGGCTGGGGCAGCGATATCTTTTCGTTCGCCATGGCGATGCAATATCTGCTGTGGGGCATCGGTCAGCCGGTCGCCGGCGCCTTGGCGGACAAATACGGCTCGGCACGGGTTCTGTCCGTCGGCCTCGTCCTCTACGGGGCCGGCCTCATGCTGATGTCATGGAGTTCGACGCCGCTCACCTTCACCCTTACCTCGGGCGTGCTGATGGGTTTCGGCCTGTCCGCCTGCTCCTTCAACCTCGTCATTGGCGCCCTCGCCAAGCTGGTGCCGGCCCATATGCGCGGTATCGCTTTTGGCGCCGGCACAGCGGCGGGCTCGTTCGGGCAGTTTTTGTTTGCGCCGATCACCGGCGGCCTGGTGCAGACGTATGGCTGGCACGCCACGGTCGTCGGCTTTGGCGTCATGATGCTGTTTGTGATTCCGCTGGCGCGCTTTGTCGCCAGCGCGCCCGCCAGTTCAGAGCCGCGCGGCGCCGCGCCGCAGCAGTCGTTTCGTCAAGCCCTGATGCAAGCCTTTCGCCACAAGTCTTATTTGCTGCTCGTCGCCGGGTTCTTCACCTGCGGTTTTCAACTGGCGTTTGTTACCGTGCATTTCCAGAAATACGTGGTGGAATCCGGCATTGCGCCGGAGGTTGGATATTGGGCGTTCGCGCTCGTCGGCATCTTCAACATTTTCGGCTCCCTGTCGTCGGGCTGGCTGTCCGAGAAGATGCCCAAGCGCTGGGTGCTGTCGGCCATCTATTTCAGCCGCGCCGCCGTGACGATTCTCTTCATCATGATGCCGCCGACGGCGTTCTCTTGTTACCTGTTCGGCGCCCTGTCGGGCTTCCTGTGGCTGTCGACCGTGCCGCCGACCTCGTCCTTGATTGGCGTCATGTTTGGTACACGTTTCTTCTCGACCCTGTACGGCTTCGCTTTCCTGTCGCATCAGGTCGGCGGCTTCATTGGCTTGATGCTGGCGGGCTGGCTCCGCGAGTCGACCGGCTCCTACGCTGCGATGTGGTGGATGTCGGTGGCGCTTGGCGTGTTCTCGGGGCTGATCAATTTGCCGATTGAAGAGCGTCATGTCGACGCTGCCATGCCGACGCCGGTCGCCGCCTGAGCCGTTTGGTATGGCGCTAGTATCCACCATCGGAAGAAAGTGAGTCACACAGTGACACGCTTTCTGGAGATGATAAGTGGATACTTCAACAAAACCGACGTACCCGGAACCTTTGATTCCGGGTACTAGAACGCCCACACACCGTCCATTCAACCCCGCGATTCCCCATGAATGTGTTGCTGATCGGATCGGGCGGACGCGAACACGCGCTGGCGCTGGCGCTGCACAAAAGCCCGCAGCTCGATAAACTCTTCGTGGCGCCCGGCAATCCCGGCACGCGCGCGGTGGCGGAGAACGTCGTCATCGATATCGACAACCACCCGGCGGTCGTCGATTTTTGCAAACTCATGAACATCGGCCTCGTCGTCGTCGGCCCCGAGGCGCCGCTGGTGGCGGGCCTCGTCGATACGCTGGAAGCCGCCAGCATTGCAGCGTTCGGCCCGTCGAAAGCGGCGGCGCAACTTGAGGGCTCGAAAGGCTTTACCAAGGATCTATGCCGCGAGGTCAATATTCCAACCGGGGCCTATCAGCGCTTCACATCGCTGACGCCGGCGAAGGCCTACGTGCGCTCAAAGGGCGCTCCCATCGTCGTCAAAGCCGACGGTCTGGCGGCGGGCAAAGGCGTCGTTGTCGCCATGACGACGCAGCAAGCCGAAGCCGCGCTCGACATGATTTTCGGGGGCGCGTTTGGCGAGGCTGGCGCATCCGTCGTCGTTGAAGAATATCTCGATGGCGAGGAAGCCTCGTTCTTCGCGTTGTGTGATGGCGTGCGCGCCCTGGCGTTTGCCTCAGCGCAGGACCACAAGCGCGTCGGCGATGGCGACACCGGCCCCAACACGGGCGGCATGGGCGCCTATTCCCCCGCGCCGATCATGAGCGATACGATGAGCCAGCGCGTTATGCAGGACATCATCGCGCCGACCTTGGCCGGAATGGCGCAGCGCGGAACGCCCTTCAAGGGCGTGCTGTTCGCCGGCTTGATGATCGGCAAGGACGGCCCCAAGCTGATTGAGTTCAACACACGTTTCGGCGATCCCGAGACGCAAGTCATCCTGCCGCGTGTCGAGGACGACGTGCTGGGGCTGCTGCTGGCGTGCGCCACGGGCGCCTTGCCCACTATTCCTGTGCGCCTGTCGCCCGACGCGGCGCTGACGGTCGTCCTTGCCGCCAAGGGCTATCCCGATGCGCCCGAGCGCGGCAGCGAAATCAAGGGCGTTGCGCGCGCGCAAGCCTTGCCCGGCGTGACAGTGTTTCATGCCGGCACCCGATGCGAAGGCGACAAGCTTGTCGCCAACGGCGGTCGCGTCCTGAACATAACGGCGCGCGGCACGACGCTCGCGCAGGCCCGCCAGCGCGCTTATGCAGCCGTCGGTGCAATCGATTGGCCAGGTGGATTCTACCGGCGCGACATTGGTTGGCGTGCATTGGGGAAGGCATGAGGGAGCGCGGCGCTCACGGCTGCTCGAACACCAGGATACACCCGCCGCAAGGACCATCCTTGGCCGTCGTCGCCAGGTAGACGCGATTGGTGGCGAGGTCCACCGCGAGCGAACGCGCGCCCGGCGGTGTCGCAAGCTTCTGCACCAGTTGGCCGGTGCGTGTGTCGATGACGACCATCGTCGCATTTGTCGTGGCGTGATAGTAACGCGCCAGTTTCGGGTTGATGTCAGAGCCGCCATTGCCGCCGAGACCGTCTCTGCGTGCAATGATCCTGCCGGCGCCCATATCGAAAACCGCGAGATCGCCGCCCGGTTTTGGCGTCGGGCCATGGCCATTGCTGCAGCCGAGGAAGATCGTGGCGTCGGCGACGATCTGCAGGGAATGCGGATGGCATCCGTCGAGTTCGTGCAAGGCGACAAGCCGCCCACTCTGCGCATCGGTCTGCGCGAGGATGCCCTTTGATTTGTCCTGCGACAACACGGGGATCGCCGTGTAGAACATGCCGCTGGCCGCGTGAAACACCGAGCGCTCGATGTTCTCGGCGGATTGAGGCACGGGAATTTTCGCAATGATTGCGTGGTCCGGCTGCGTCGAAATCAGGCTGAGGAAGGGCGTTGGTTCGTTGGAATTGGCGACAAGCACCACGCCGTGGATGGAATCGTAGCCCATCGCGTTGGCGCGTTCGACGCCGCCGGTGACGAGGGTCGCTGTGACCGCGCCTTTCGCGAGGTCGACGATACGCACGCTGCTGTCACCCTCGCTCACCCAAAGTTGCGCGCCGTTGTTGACAGCGATGACGCCGTTGGGCCCGGCCAGTTCGCCCTTCGCGTTGCGGCCGCCAAAGCCCGTCAGGCGCTTTACGAAAGCGTTGGTCCTGGTGTCGAAGACGACGATCCCCTTGTTGTCTTTCTCGGCGAAATAGCCGAGGCCGGAGGCCGGATCGATGGTGAGGGCGCCGAACTGATTGATGGGATTGCCGGGAATGGCGATGCGGGCGATTTGCTGGAGGTCTTGCCCGTCGGCGCTGGCGAGGCCCATGCCGAGCAGAAAGAATGCGGCGATGATGCGCATGAAGCTCCTCCCTTGTTGGCGCCAACCTAGAGCAAGGCGCGTGCGCCGTATTCAACAATCTTGATTTGGTTGAACATTACATGAGTATGGAGCAAATCCTCGCGGCTGTCACATACCGTAGCGGCGTCCTTGTTCAGGTCCCGCGTCCCGAACGCTTCGCCATTCACTGCGGCGCCATCAGGCGGCTGCGCGTCCAGCTTCGCGCAGCGCGGTGACCTGCATAAAGATCGAGGCTGGATCAACGCCGGCGTGATTGTCGGGAAGCAAATCGAGCGCCATTGCCGATATTCTAGCCATGAGACCGTCGAGCGTCGGTGCGTTTGCGGCAGCGGGAGTTTCATCGCAATGGCCGCTCCAGACAGAGGCTTCCTCGTCCCATGTGGCGGAGATGGTGAAAATTACCGGGTTCGACATTCAGTGTGCCTCGCGTGAATGGCGGTCGTCGAGTGATTTGACTGTATCACGGCGGGGGCTTGCTGTCCGCCTGGTTACGGCGCGGCATGTGCCGATGCCTTTAAGGCTTTTACATGCGGCATCCCCTCGACACTACCGCCGCCGACCCTCCCCGTTCCGCAAGGAGGGCGCCGCCTCACAAGCAAAAAAATCCCCGCGCCTTGCAGCGCGGGGATCAAACTTCCCGTCAACCCAGCCAAAACCCTCAATGCGCCAGCGGGTCCGGGCGCATCTGGATTTTGAAGACGCGCGGGCGTTCGCCCTTGCCGGTTTCGCTGTGGAACATGGTGCGGGTGCCGGAGGTCGTCCAGATACCGCGGCCTTTCCAGCCGGTGTTCGGATCGTCGATACGCCCGTCGACATTCTTGGTGTAGAAGCCAGCGGGGTAGGGTACGTGCAGGGTGACGAATTTTCCATCGACCAGCGCGTTCAGCGCCTCGCCGCCGTTGGTCGAGGCGATCGGCACATCCTTGCCGAGCCCCATGGTGTTGTAGAGATCAACCCAGACGTAATAGGCGTGCTCCGCGC
>JAYTTW010000146.1:0-6977 GCA_043744855.1 Hyphomicrobiales bacterium | reverse complement strand
CGATCGCCGCGATGATCGGCGGCGTGGTGTTTTACGGCTCCAACCGCTCGACCCGGCTTGAGGCCGAAGCAACAGCGAAAGCCATCGACAAGCAGCGCTCCGAATGCATCGACAGGCTCGATCTTTTCGACGCCAGCCACACGCTGCACTGAAACGCCAGCCGGCGTTCCCTTTTCGGGATCATGCTCTACTGCGGGCGAAAAGCCAGGTTCCGGGCGCTGGCGGGCAGCGTGTAGCCGCGCGCTACATCGCCGTTGACGAAGGTCGATTCAAGCGTTTTCTGCAGGAAGAAATCGGGCAGATCGAGATTGCGGTCAAACGGTTTGAGACGCAGCACGTAATCAGCGTACGTGGCGGCGGCGATGGCAGGCTCCTGTCGCGTGTCTTTCGCAAGGATGGCGATTGCTTCGTCGCGGTTGCCGGGATCGTACAGCCAGTCAATCGCCTGCTGCGTCGCCTTCAGATAGGCGCGCACGATGTCGGCATTGTTGTTGAGATACTCGGGCCGAACAGCGACGACGGCCATGGCGTAGCCTTTGGAAATGGGCCCAAAATCGAGCAGGGTTTTGGCGCCCTCCGCCCGCGCGCGGACATCAAAGGGCGCGTTCAGCAAGGCGACAGACGCATGGCCCGCCGCCAACGCCGCGTAACGATTGGCGGCCTGTGGATCGTAGATCTGATCGATGTCGTCGGGATTGACGCCCTGCCCCTTGACCCATTCGCGCCATTGCAGGGTTTGCGTGTCGCTACGAAAACCCAGCACGACGCGCTTGCCGATGAGGTCTTTCACCGAAGCGACCTGCGGTTTGGCGAGCATGGAATAGGGCAACGTATTGACGATGCATCCGACCAAGGTCAGGTCGGCGTCGTGCGCCAGCGCATTGACGGCGACGTAAAGCGTGGGGTGCGCGATATCGATGGATTTTGAGACGAGTTGCTGCACGGCGCTGACCGGCGATCCAGTAAGGATGATATCGGCGTCGAGACCGGCGGCGCTGAACATCCCTTTGGCGCGCGCCACGTAGGCGGGCCAGTAAATGGCGGTCATCGAATTGATGCCGATGGCGACCTTTCGGGCTTGCGCCAGCGCGGGCGAAAAACAGCCGAGCCATACCGACAGGGCGAGGCACGCAGGAGCAATCCGGTGGCGCATGGTCAAGCTCCTCGTCCTGCAAGCCATTGCTTGCCACGCGCGTAAAGCGCTTCAACTTGCGCGCCGCGCAAGCCCGGCATGTCGCGCTTGACCGGCAGGCCGCGTTTGACCTGGATGTAGCCGAGATGGCGATAGCCAACGGGGATCGACAAGAACACTTCCGGGTCGAACTTTGGCATGCGCGTGGGATCGAGAGGATCGAGACGATCTTTCTCATAAATCGGCTGTCGCTCGACAATCGCCCAGCGACCCTCGCGCTTTTCGAAAAAATCGTAGAAGCGGCCGGAGCAGACGACATCGCAATCGATGTCGTCGACACAATCACGCGAAGAAATCATCATTTTCGTTTGCGCGATGGCGCGAGCCCCAGCTGACGCAATCGAGGTTCCACCCAGAAAATGTATGCTGACGGACTGGCTGGTGGCAAAAGCCTTCGCGGCGTTGGCGATAAACTGCTCCGCGTCGCCCTGAAACCAGGTGGCGTTCATGATGGCCCCCTTGTGCCAACAGGTGCGAAAATTCTCCCAGTCGCCGCTATCGCGCCAGATCACCCAGCTCTCGATGACATCGCGAATGTCTTGTCGGTCGCGTCTCTCTTCTCTTTCTTGCGCTCCGCTCATGTATGGCCCTTCTGGTTGTCGGCGTGAGCCCAGCCTAACGGGGGTTCGCGCAAGCCCAAGTAGCCGGCAACACTCGCTGGCGGCGCTGCTGTCAATCTGCGGCTTGACGAAGCAGCAACCCGCGTTAGCTTGCCACACAACTGGAGACGACGCACTTGCGATTTGCCTCGACACCCAAACCGAAAATCATGCCGCAAATTTTGGCGCCATTTTTTCTGGGCGCCGCGCTATTGGCTGCCGGCGTGCGTTGCGCCGACGCCCAGGACGACGATTTCTATCGCGGCAAAACGCTGACGATCTCCTGCCACACTGGCCCTGGCGGCGGCTACGACGCGTATGCGCGCGCTTTGTCGCGGCACATCGGCAAACACATAACAGGCAACCCGAACGCCATCGTGGTCAATCAGCCCGGTGCTGGCGGAATTTTCGCGTTCAACTACGCCGGTCGCGTCGCGCCGCGCGACGGCACGTGGATCAACCTCGTCGGCCAAGGCCTGATGGTTCACGAACCGACGCGACAACCGGGTTTGCAAGTGTCGCTCGGCGATTTCAACTGGCTCGGCAATCTCGCCAGTTCCACCTTTATCGCGGTGACGTTCCCGAATTCGCGCTTCCGCACGCTCGATGACGCGAAACGCGAAGACGTCAATATGCCCTCGACGGGCGCCAGCGGTACGGATTCGCAATTGCCTGCGGCCTACAACGCGCTGTTGGGAACGCGTTTCAAAATACTGCCGGGCTACGATGGCGGCGGGCAAATGAATCTTTCCGCCGAGCGCGGCGAGACCGAGGGACGCAGCGCGTGGAACTGGACCAACCTCAAAGCTGTGTATCCTGCCGACGTCGCGCGCTTTCACGTGCTGATCCAGACCGGCATGCGGCGCGAGCCAGAATTACCGGATACGCCGCTGCTGCTCGATCTCGTCAATGGCGATCCGCTGAAGGAGCCAGTGGCGCGCTTCCTCTCGACGGCGGTGGCGCTCAACCGCACGCTCGCCGCGCCGCCCGGCACGCCAGCGGCTCGCGTGGCGGCGTTGCGGCGCGCCATCGAGGCGACTGTCGTGGATCCGGACTTTCTTGCCGACGCGCAGAAGACCGGCTCGGAAATTATCCCGATGAACAGCGATGAAACCCGAGCCGCCATCCGGCAAATACTTGCCACGCCGCCCGAGGTGATGGAGCGCGTCAAAAGCGCGCTCGGCACGATGCTGAAATAATATCGGTGCGATGCGAAGGGCGAAGCGATCCGCACGGTTCGCTTGACCGTTTCGATGCCGACTTCTAGCCTGCAAAGCGAAACAAACGGGACCGGAATTCATGGCGGGAATGGCAGAGGGCGTCGACATCGACGGTGCGCAAATTTGCGTGCGCCGCTCCGGCGCCGGCGCACCGCTGTTGCTGCTGGGCGACATGCTTGGCCCCACGGGATGGGCGGCGTACATGGACCTGCTGGCGGCGCATTTTCAGGTCGTCGCGCCGGAACATCCGGGCTTCGGCGGCGCGAAAATTCCGCCATGGCTCGATACAGTTTCCGACCTTGCCAATTTCTATTTCGATTTCCTCGATCAACAACGCCTCGTCGGCGATTATTGGGTCGTGCATGAGTTCGCGCAGCACTTCGTCTTCGCTGCCGAGGAAGATATCGGCCTGCCGCGTGCCCCACACATGAATTCCGGCTGCGTTGACAAGCGTGACCGAAGCAAAACGCAAACTGTTGCGCACCGCCATAGCATGCGCGGCAGCAACTTGACGTCTCCCACAGCGCTGACGGGCGGACCGGAAAGACAATCGTGATCTACATTCCCGGCGGCGGGTTCAGCGGCGGCTACAAGCGTCAGGACGACACGTATTTTGGCCGCCGGGCACAATCATTTTTCCACGATGTGCTCGTTTGGAACCTGCGACGACAGTTTTTCCGCGCCAGTCTTGCAATTCATCGGCGCGCTTTAGCGAGACGCCCGCAAATCAACCCCGCCGAAGGAGACTGACATGACCGATAAAACCTATGACAATGTGCTGATTGAACGCGAGGGCGAGGTGACGTTTCTGTATCTCAACCGTCCGGAAAAACGCAACGCCATGAGCCCCGGCCT
Organism: Hyphomicrobiales bacterium; assembly: GCA_043744855.1. Taxonomy (GTDB): domain Bacteria; phylum Pseudomonadota; class Alphaproteobacteria; order Rhizobiales; family Beijerinckiaceae; genus Terripilifer. Next base: position 3,111 of record JAYTTW010000146.1, on the reverse strand, counting down.
GCACTACGATATGCAGGACGCGCTGATGAACCTCGATCACGACGCACAGACAAAAGTTCTGGTGCTTGGCGGCAAGGGTGAGGCGTGGTGCGCCGGTCAGGACATCAAGGCGTATTTCCGTGAACAATCCAATGATCCGGTTGCGCGCCGCAAGTCCAACAACGTCAGTCACAACTGGCGCCACGATCTGCTGACGCATTTCTCCAAACCGACGATCGCCATGGTGCAGGGTTATTGCTTCGGCGGCGCCTTCACGCAGCTGTCGTCGTGTGATTTTGCGGTCGCGGCGGACGAAGCGATCTTCGGCCTGTCGGAAGTCAACTGGGGTATTTTGCCGGGCGGCATCGTCAGCTGGAATCTGACCGACATGCTGTTGCCGCGACATGCCATGTATTACGCCGCCACCGGCGAACCTTTCAACGGCAAGCGCGCTGTTGAGATCGGCCTTGTCAACGAATCCGCGCCGCGCGCGCAGCTCAAAGAGAAGACCCTGGAGCTTGCGGGAAAGTTGCTCAAGCTCAACCCGTCTGTCGTTCGCTACACCAAGGAAGCCATCCGTGCGGTTCGCCGAATGGGCCACGAGGAAGCGCGGGATTATCTGGCCGTGAAGCAGGACGCCATGCACAAGGCCGACAAGGAAATTGGCGAGAAGGTCGGCATGAAGGAGTTTCTTGACGCAAAATCCTATCGGCCGGGCCTCGGCCCCTACAAACGTCCGGCCTGACGGGCGAAGCGTTGGCGCATTCGTTTGATCTCTCGGCCCTGTTTGCGCCGCGAAACGTCGCGCTTGTCGGTGCGTCGGATCGCAATTGGTCGCCGCGCGTTTGGGCCAATTTGCAGCGCTTCGGTTTTGCCGGGAGTGTTTATCCCATCAACCCCAATCGCGAGACGATGTGGGGCGTGCGTTGCTATCCCGATCTCGCAGCCTTGCCCGAGCCGCCCGACCACCTCGCCCTGTTCGTTCCCAGCGAAGCCTCCATCGCAATGCTGGAAGCCGGCGGCAAGCTTGGCGCGCGTAGCGCCAGCCTGTACGCAGCCGGCTTCGGCGAGGGCGACGACGCCGAGGGTCTGGCGCGCGCGGCGCGTCTGCGCACCGTATTGGAGCGCGCCAACATCGCAGCCACCGGGCCCAACTGCATGGGCCTTGCTTCGGCCATCGGAAAATTCTGCACATTTCCCGATGAGCAGATCGAAGTGCTAAGCCCCGGTCCGGTTGCGGCGCTGACCCAATCGGGCGCCTTGGCGCAAACCATTGCGCGCGGCATTACGGATGCGGGATTAGGGCTCGCCTACCTCGTCTCGCTCGGCAACCAGACCGGCCTGACCTTTGCGGATTACATCGATTATCTCGCCGACGATCCGCAGCTTCGCGTCATCGCCTGTTACATCGAAAGCGTGAAAAACGGCAGCCGCTTCCTGCAAGCCGCAGTGCGCGCGCGTGACGCCGGCAAGCACGTCATCGTGCTCAAGGCTGGCGGCTCGCAGGCGTCGCGCAAAGCGACGTTGGCGCACACCGGCTCGCTCGCTGGCTCGACCGAGGTTTTCGACGCGTTCGCCGCCGACGCCGGCGTTCTGCGGGTCGATGCGCTGGAAGACTTGATCGAGGCGGCTGCGTTTTTGTCGCGGGCGCGGCGCCCTCTGGGTCGTCGGGTGGCGGTGATGACCAATTCCGGCGCGTTGAAATCGCTGATGAGCGACGCCGCCGAAAGCTACGGCGTCGAATTCGCAAGCTTGTCGCCGCAGACGCTACCACGTCTGACAGCGGCGCTTGAGGATGCAGAGTTCGCCAACCCCTTCGACAGCAAGCGCACGCTTGGCGCCGATGAATATATCGGCTGCGTTCGCGCGCTGCATGACGACCCCAACGTCGACGTCTTACTTGTCGCCGAGGAGTTGCCACGCGAAGCCGGCATCCTGCGCAAGGTGCAAAACCTTCAGGCGCTCAATGCGTGGGCGGCTGGCGAGGCGACCAAGCCGTTCGCCGTGTTTTCCGCTGTGACGTTTCGAGAGACGCCGTATATGTCGGCTCTGCGCAGTGAATTGACGCATATTCCGTGGCTGCGCGACTTGAACAAGACGTTTCGCACTCTGGCGCGCCTGCTGGAGCCAGCGCCAAGCCCGACCCCGGACGCCGCCAGTACGCCGCCGGAAAGCATGGCGCCGGGACGCATAGCCCGGGAACGCATGGCGCTCATCGAGGCTTGGCGGGCGAAGGCCGCGCTTCTCGATGCACCGACGGCGTTGAGTGAGGCGCAATCGAAAGAATTGCTGCGCGCCTATGGCCTGCCGACACCGCCCGAAGAAATCGTGCAATCGCCGGAAGCGGCTGTGCAGGCTGCGGCGCGGATTGGCTATCCCGTGGTTTTGAAAGCCGTCAGCGCCGGGGCGCCGCACAAGAGCGACGCCGGCCTTGTCATCCTCGGCCTCGAGAGCGCGACAGGGGTGATCGACGCTGCCCAGATGCTGACGCACAGATGCAGACAAATGAACGCACCGCTGGAAGGAATTCTGGTCGCAAAACAAATGCGCGACGGCATCGAGATGGTGCTCGGCGTGACGCGCGACGCTGAAATGGGCGCGTGCGTGATGGTCGGCATGGGCGGAGTGTGGCTGGAGCTGTTCAAGGATGTCGCCTTCGCGCCACCTGGCCTTGATCGCGCCCGGGCGCTGGCGTGCATCGCGAAAACGAAGGCGTCGAAGCTGCTGGCGGGATATCGCGGCGCCGGCCCCCGCGATGTCGAGGCCTTGGCGCAGGCGATGGTGAATTTGGGCCTACTTGCTGTGGAACTTGGCGACACCCTCGAAGCCGTTGACGTAAACCCCGTGCTGGTGCGCGCCAACGGCGATGGCGTCGTCGCTCTGGACGCGCTCGTTATATTGCGCCCGCCCGGTGACAATCCCTGAAAGCGACGGCGCCTCGCCTCGCCGTTGGTTGACCGCCTGCGGCTTTTGGGCAACGATTTCCAGCGTGACAGAATTCAACAGCGCCGTGAGGAAGCAGGACCGCGAGAATGTATATGCAGCGGGGCCGCGCCCCTTGAAAAAAGACATTGTCGTCGTCCACACGTCAGACGTTCACGTCGATAACGAATATACGGCGCGACAAAACGG
>JAYTTW010000145.1:0-26293 GCA_043744855.1 Hyphomicrobiales bacterium | reverse complement strand
AGGTTTCCAAGGCAAATCCAGCGCATTTGAACCGCAATAATTCCCCAATAGTCCTCATCCTGAGGAGCCGCGCAGCGGCGTCTCGAAGGACGAGCGCTCTCCACGCGTTTTTCAGCATCCAGCTTAAATCAAATCCATGCCGCGCAGGCTGGCGTGTCCGTCGCGACCAACGATGATGTGGTCGTGAACCGCGACCCCCAGCGGCTTTGCGATGGCGATGATATCGAGCGTCATCTTCACGTCGGCGGTCGAGGGCGAGGGGTCGCCGGAGGGGTGATTATGCACCAATATCAGCGCGGTGGCGCTGAGTTCGAGGGCCCGCCGCACGACTTCGCGCGGGTAGACGGGGGTGTGATCGACGGTGCCAGAGCCTTGTACCTCGTCGGCGATCAGGCCGTTGCGCTTGTCGAGGAAAAGAATGCGGAAGGCTTCGCGGTCGGCGAACGCCATGGCGGCGCGGCAGTAAGAGATGACATCCTTCCACGAGCCGAGCGCCTGGCGTTTGGTGACTGCGCCTTTAGCCAGGCGACGACCTGCCGCCTCCATGATTTTGAGGTCATCGGCGACGCTCTCCCCGACGCCCTCAACCTCCATCAGCCGGGGTTTGCGTGCCCCGAGCACTTCGGCAAAGGAACCAAACTTGCTGATCAGCGCCTTGGCGAGCGGTTTTACGTCGCGCCGGGGGATGCTGCGGAACAGCACCAGCTCAAGCAGCTCGTAGTCTGAGACAGCAGCGTCGCCGCCTTCCAGAAAGCGTTGCCGCAGCCGGTCCCGATGCCCTGTATAGTGCGGCGCCTCGAGCGGTTTCGGCATCGGCAATGGCGGCGCCGGCTTTTTCATGCGGCTGTCGCGCCGCAGACGATATTACCGCGATCCAACCCCTGCGGAGACAGGGTAAAAATCTCGACGCCGCCTTCGATGACGCCGATGGTGTGCTCAAACTGCGCCGACAGCGAGCGGTCGCGGGTCACCGCAGTCCACCCGTCGCCCAAAACCTTTACCGCCGGGCGTCCCAAATTGATCATCGGCTCGATCGTGAAAAACATGCCCGCTTTCAGCTGGATGCCTTCACCGCGCTGGCCGTAGTGCAGAATGTTGGGTTCGTCGTGAAACAGCCGCCCCAACCCATGGCCGCAGAAATCGCGCACAACCGAGCAGCGCTCGGCTTCCGCATATTCCTGAATGGCGGCGCCGATGTCGCCTGTCGTGGCGCCGGGCCTGACCTCCGCAATGCCGCGCATCAACGCCTCATGGGTGACCTCAACCAGCCGCGCGGCGCGCCGGTTGACGTCGCCGACGAGAAACATGCGGCTCGAATCGCCGTGCCATCCGTCGACGATGAGCGTCACGTCGACATTGACGATGTCGCCGGAGCGCAACGGCTTGGCGTCGGGAATGCCATGGCAGACCACATGATTGATGGAAGTGCAGATCGATTTCGGGTAGCCGCGATAGCCCAGGGGGGCGGGATACGCCTTGTGATCCATGGCGAACTCAAAAGCGATGCGGTCGAGGGTTTGCGTCGTCACGCCGGGAACGGCGAGGGGCGAAAGCACATCAAGCGCCTCGGCGGCCAGGCGACCGGCTTTACGCATGCCTTCGAACGCTTCGGCGCCGTGCAGCTTTATTTGGCCAGTCTTGCGGGCTGGCGCGAGGGAGGCGTCGACGAATGTCATGAAGTTGCCAAAGCGGTTCGCATACCCGACATCATTTAAGCCATTGCCGCCGCGAGGCAAGACGGCGACAGCGTTTCTTCAGCCGCAGCGGATTCCACTTGGCGCGAAAACGCGCTAAAAGCCGCTAGTACCCGGAATCAAAGATTTCGGGTACGTCGTTTTTGTTGAAGTATCCACTTGTCATCTCTAGAAAGCGGGTCACTGCGTGACTCACTTTCTTCCGATGGTGGATACCAGCGCGCGCCTGCCTGAGGCGGCGTCAACCCTGGAATGCGCCTTGCCCGCACGCCCGACATCCCCTTCGCTGCAGTCCATCGCCAACGATGTCAGCGCTTTCGGGCGGTATGCGCCGGGCGCCGGGATGCAAAAGCTGCTCGCCGCGACGCGAGCCTGCGCGCCGACATGGGCCGGCAAACGCTTGGCGTTTTTGCTGCGCGGCCTGGCGATCCGCTGTTTGGCGCGGCGGCCGCTCGATGTTGAGTCGCTCGGCGCGCGCATGCGGCTTTATCCCTACAACAACGTTTGTGAAAAGCGTATTTTGTTCACGCCGCAGTATTTCGACGAGGCGGAGCGGGCGCTGCTGGCCAGCCGCATCCATGCGGAATTTCGCTTTATCGATATCGGCGCCAACATCGGCGGCTACACACTGTTCGCGGCGGCGTTGGCGGGGCCGCGCGCGCGCATCGTGGCGATTGAGCCGCAACCCGAGATTTTCGAGCGGCTGGTGTACAACATTCAGCAAAATCCGTTTTCCTGCGTTAAGGCGTTGAATTGCGCCGTTGCGGACCTCGATGGCGAGATCACGCTCTTCGTGGCGCCCCGCAATCGCGGCGAAACCTCGATGCGGATCGTCAACTCGGACGCCGGCACGGTTGAAATTCGCAGCCCTGCGAAAACTCTGGCGTCTATCATTTCAGACGAAGGCTTTGACCGCATTGACGCGATCAAGCTCGACGTTGAAGGGGCCGAGGATCTCATACTCGATCCGTTTTTCCGCACAGCGCCAAAAACCGTGTGGCCGAAATTGTTGATGATGGAATATTCGCATGGCCGCTGGGCGGCGGATTTGCCTGGCATTCTGAAAAACTGCGGCTACCGGGAAATCGCCCGCACGCATCAGAATGTCGCGTATGAGCTGGATTAGCTGTTTAGTCCCGGCACGGCGACGTGACCGTCCAAAGCGTCGGCTAACCGCGCAAAACCCGGCGGCTCCCAGCCGTTTCAAAAGCGCGCGTTCGCCCAGTGGTCGACGTAGTCGAAAAGATTCTTTATCGTGTTCGAGTATGCGCCGGGTGTTGGCTCGCACGGCTTGCATGGGAGGAAGAAGTGGGTTGCCCCTTCCACCACAGCGAAGTCTTTATCGGTGCTTTTCGCGAGGTCGAACATTTGTTCGTTATCGCGAATGAAATTGTATCCGCCCATCGCCATAAATAACACCGGAACACTGATCGACTGGACAGCGCACGCCGTCGAGTTATTGCTAGAACAAAAGTCGATGTCGTCGACGGCATCCCTGGACCGGATCGCATTCGCGCTTAAAAACGACCGAAGGCTGAGGACCTTTGTTCCTGTATCGAAGGCTGCATTTCGTGTTGCGTTCAAAAGGTCGGGCACTGCGACGCTTTTAACAATCGAGTCGTTCACGATAGAGCCGTCGTTGCGTATCAACTTCTGAGGACGCCGCGTGCTCATCATCTCAGGGATGGACGGATCTGTGTTCCACAGGTACGCGGATGCGCCCGGACCGGACCCTTGTGGCCCTCCCCTGGGAATGACCATGATGTCATTATCGGGGTAAGGGTATGACCCGGCCGCAATTCGCCGAGTTTTCGCCATCGCTGTCTCGATCAGAAGGTTCATACGATTGGACTGCGCTTTGTAGTACGCCTGCCGGAACTCCAGAGGATATTTGGATGCGCCCTTGGGATTGTACCCATTGCGCTCGTCGAAGGGGTCCAGAGCCGCGACAGGAGGAGCCGATGGCGGATTGTCTTCGTTGGCCACGGACGGATTCAGCGCGCGCAAGACCAAGACCGCATTGCTTGGATGTGGATCCGCGAAGATGATCCCATCGGCCTTCGGCAAATTAGCGAGTTCGTCAGTGCATGACACTATCTTCGTCGGACCTCGGCAGTAATCTGGGCCATTCTCCGCCACCGCCTGATACAGGCTCATCAATGGCCCGCCCCCGCTATGTCCGAAGAGCAAGACGCTGCGTATTCCAGGTTGCGCGCGCAACGCGTCGACGCCCACTTTCACATCAAGCGGCAATTTCTCGAAGCTGACGCTCACTTCGTTGTTCTCGAAGCGCGAGTTCATGCACAGCACGAGATACCCTCGCTTCGACAGTTCCGAGCAGGCCGCATGGTTCAAGAAGTCGGCGGTGCGATGCATTACGAGCACGCCGATGTGGGGAGCCGTCTGCGATTGGGAGCGGTAGTAAACGGCTTTCAGATTACCAAGCGGAGCAAATATGGGTTCAACTTGGGCGAACGCGCCCCCGCTGCCGCCGGCCAGGGTTGAAGCAACCATCAATGCGCGAACGGTTTTCATAATGTTTTCTCCACTTTGACACTTTAACCCGGCATTTCAGTATACAACGCTAGCACCTGACATCACGAGACAATCGCGACGCGGCGCTCGACAATGATTTCGTGCGGGCTCACCTGGCAGCACACGGCGATCGCCTCGACGCCGGCGTCGCGCGCCTTGTGGAACGCGGTGGCGTAGGCGGGGTCGAGGTCGGCGGCGAGAGCGAAGCGTTCCGCCTGCATCTGGATGAGGTAGATCATGACGGCGCGGGCGCCGCCGGCGACCATGTTGGCGAGTTCGCCGAGATGTTTGGCGCCGCGCGCGGTGACGCTGTCGGGAAATTCGGCGAGGCCCGACTTGCGCATCAGATGCACGTTCTTGATTTCGACGTAACACGGCGGCGCAGTATCGGATTGCAGCAAAATATCGACGCGGCTGGAGACGCCGTATTTCACTTCGCGACGGATTTTATCGTAGGCCGCAAACTCCTCAAAAAAGCCGGCGCCGACGGCTTCGGCGACAATGCCGTTGGGATGCTGCGTGTTGATGCCGACAAATTGCAGTCCGTGCGCGGTTTCAAGCTCCAGCACTTCCCATGAATATTTCAGTTTGCGGGCCGGGTTTTCCGCGTGCGACAGAAAAACCCGGTTGCCGGGCGCCACCAGGCCCAACATGGCGCCGGGGTTGGCGCAGTGGGCGGTGACTGTTTCGCCGCTGTCGAGTTCAACCTCGGCAAGGAAGCGTTTGTAGCGTCGCACCAGGCGACCGGAGATCAGCGGCGTTGAAAAGCGCATGGCGCAAGGTTGGTCGAAGTGGCGCAGCGGGTCAACGCGATTATGCGGGCGTGTCGGTCACGCGGCTGGGCTACAGGTCCGACTTTTCCCTTGCCGCCGGGCGCGCGCCTCCCGTACCTTCGACGCAGGAGAACATTATGGGTCAGGATCAAATCAACGCGGCGCTGCTGGTTATCGGCGATGAGATACTTTCGGGTCGCACCAAGGACAAGAACATTGGCTACGTCGCCGAATATCTCGCGAATATCGGCATCGATCTCAAGGAAGTGCGTGTCGTTCCCGACGAAATGCAGGAAATCATCGAGGCGCTCAACGCGTTGCGCAAGCGCTACACCTATGTGTTCACGACGGGCGGCATCGGGCCGACGCACGATGACATCACCGCAGAGGCGGTGGCAAAGGCGCTCGGCGTCGAACTCTACGAAGATCCGCGCATCATTGAAATGATGTTGCAGCGTTTGAAGCCGGCCGACATGAACGAGGCTCGCCGCCGCATGGCGCGGATTCCGCGCGGCGCCGAGCATGTCGCCAATCCCGTCTCAAAAGTTCCGGGATTCCAGATCGAGAATGTCATCGTGATGGCGGGCGTGCCCTCCATCATGCAGGCGATGCTGGATGATGTCGCGCCGCGCCTGCAAACCGGCACGAAGATGCTCATGGAGACCATCGAAGCGTCGGGAATTGCGGAGGGAACTTACGCCGCGCCGCTGGGCGAGATCGCCAAAGCGCACCCGGCGACGATCATCGGCTCTTACCCGCAATTTGGCGATGGTCGCTTCCGCAACCAGATCGTCGTGCGCTCCAAGGATGCGCAGGCTTTGCAGGCTGGCCTGGCGGCGGTCCATGAAATGATCAAAGCGCTGACCCCGCCGGGCGAGCCGGCGCGTTGAGCGCCGTAACCCCGCCCTGTGACAGCCACTGGTTGTCGACGAGCCAGCGCTGAAACGTCAGGACCGCCGGACGGTCGGCGCAGGTGGCGTAGAGGCCGTGGCAGGTCTGCAGCAACTGCAAGCGGCGTTCATAGACGGGGTCAAGCGGCAGCCCGGCGGCCATCACGGTCAGGGTTGCAAGGTGAGACAGTTCGACCAATGGCAGATCAGCGCCGGGCCACGTCGGTATAAATCCCTGCGCTTCGATGGAATAGTAGGTTTGGAAAGCTCGCGATGTCGGGTCAAGCTGCCATGAGCGCCCCTCGTCGGCGATGGCGAGATTGTCGGCGAGCGGAATCTTCGCCAAGGCTGGCTGGTGGTCGCCATAGGCCACATGCAAGATTTTGCGGTTGGGCATGGTGTTGGCCAATTCGCGACGAAAATCATCGCGGTCGCGTTTGGCGAGCACGAGGCGCCAGAGATACTCGTCGAATTCTGCGTCCGCATTCCAGCGCATCACATCGGTTTGGCGCACGGCTTCAGGCGCGAAGCGAAAATCCCACGGCGAATGGGTCGACATGCTGGACAGCGCGATGAATTGCGGCTTGGGCCGGGCAGAAGCGGCGTTCGCCTGCAAAATTTTCGCGGCGGCGGCGAGGTAGAAAGCGTCGCGCTGGCGCTGGTTGGGTGCTGCGAGCGCGTGCGCGTCAAGAACCTCGTCGAAGCCGATGGCCTTATAGAAGCGCCCGACACCGGCAAAATCGGCGGAAGCGGGATACAGGATGTGCGTCTCGTAGCCGCAGGCTTTCAGATATTGCGGCAGCGAGTGACGCAAACGTCCGGTCATGAAATTGGCGACGAAATTGCGCATCGAGCCAAACGAGCGCGTCGACAGTCCGGTGATGGCGGTAAAGTCAGAAAGCCAGGTGCCGCCGCCGAACGTCTCGACCCGCAGCGGATGTATCTGGGCGTCGGCGCTGGCGAAATACGGCGTCAATTCTTCGGGGTAATGCAGGCCGGGGTAAACGCCGGGCGGCATGGCGGATTCATTGAGAAAGAACACAATGTCGGGCGGCGTCGTTTGTGGCGAGCAGGTGATCGGTTCAGGGTTGACGGGCGCGGCAGTCGCGGCGGCGGCGACTTCGATCAGGCCATTGTAGCGCACGAGTTGGGGGAGATCGCCGAGCGACGACAGAAAGGCCGAGAAGACAAACCGCCCGGCGCTGAAATACTGCGCGTTGCGCCCAGCCAGCGGTAACCATGTGAGGCATGCGAGGGCCAGCGCGCCAACGCCGACGGCGAGCCGGCGTCCGCGCAACCGGACGGGCGTCTCCCCGCGCCAGGCGACGACGAGCAGGGCGGCGGCGGCAACGACGCCTGCGGTAAGGCTCCACGCGATGAGCGGGAAAGCCGAGTAGGCGAACTGCGCCTGTGAAGGGGAAAAGTGGAAGATCACGTCATAGACGTGCAAATGCATGGCGAGCAGGGCGTATTTTGAGGCGTCGGCCACCCAGATGGAGGCGAACAGGGCGAGGCTGGCGAGGATTGCCAGGCGCAGACGCAAAGTGAGCGCCAGCATCAACGCAGCGACGGCGACAAACGCGCCGAGAACCGGCAGGATGAAAAACCAGTCGACTTCTTCATGGACGACGAACGCGCAGAACACCGCAGCAAGCGCAAAGCAGGCGAGCGTGCTGGCTGTTGCAAGCCGCGAACCGCTCGCCCCCTGTGGAGGCAAACCCGTAAATAGTCCGAACACGACAATGACCTTTGCGAACGCCAGGCTCGCATATGACGATTATGTGACAGTTTTGCACGAAACATCTTTTTGCACAAATAACTTGGCGCTCCCTTGACGAAACGCCCAACCATCACGCTATGGAAACGGCTTGCGCCGCACTCCAGGTTTTTGATTGAGCATGATCGGTTCCGAAAACCGGCGTCCACCTTTCGGGATCATGCTCCAACGACACGCGAGGCCCTTAATGACACGCGAGCCCTTGCATGAACGATGACCCGTCGAAGGCGTTTCCGGTTTCGTGGGACCAGTTCCACCGGGACTGTCGGGCGCTGGCCTGGCGTCTCAACGGTTCGGGGCCCTTTGAAGCGATGGTTTGCATCACGCGCGGCGGCCTCGTCACAGCTGCCATCGTGGCGCGCGAATTGAACATTCGCCTGATCGAGACGGTCTGCGTGGCGAGCTACGACGGCGACAACGCCAGGGGCGGTTTGCGGGTGCTGAAACCCATCGATGCGACCTTGGCGGCGCGCGGCGCCAAGGTGCTCGTCGTCGATGATCTCGTCGACACCGGGGCGACGGCGAAACTGGTGCGCGAGATGCTGCCGAGGGCGCACTTCGCCACCGTCTACGCCAAACCCGAAGGGCGCCCGCTCGTCGACACCTATGTGACGGAAGTGTCGCAGGACACCTGGATCTACTTTCCGTGGGACACGGGATTGGCGTTCCAGCCGCCGATCAATCACTTCGGCGCCTGAAACTCAATGCGGACGTGGCGGCGGCTCGAGAATTGCGGCTGTGCCGGAAGCTCTCATGGCCTCAGTCCGGCAGGCGTCGGCTGGCGGTCGCCTCGCCTAATCCGGGCGACGCCGCAGCCGCGAGCCCGGGCCAGGCGACCGGCGTACACCCCGGCGCCGACAGGGGGTTTTGCGGATCGAAGTGTTGCGCGACAAAGCGTTTGCCGGTGACGCCGTCGGAAGCTGGCGAGGCGAGGAAGACGATGGGCGGACCCATCGCTGCGGCGGGCACGAGCTTGCTGCGGTCGGGCATGACGTCGGCTGGTATCATCGCGGTGTCGGCGGCGCCGCCGGGGATCAGCACGTTGCAGGTGACGCCGCTGCCGCGCAGGTCGTCGGCCCAACTCGCGGTGCCCGCTTCGAGCGCGGCTTTGGTCTGGCCGTAGGGCATGGCGCCACCGCGCATCATCGTCGAAAAACTCGTGGTGATGTTGACGATGCGGCCGCTTTTCTGCGCAATCATGTGCGGCGCTGCGACGCGCGCCAGATAAAAAGCGCCGTGCAGGTTGACCTCGATCATGCGGCGCCAGCGCTCGACATCGGCGTCCCAGAACCGCAGGGGATCGGCCAGAAAATCGCGCCGCATGTAAACCGGCCCCAAGCCGGCGCAGTTGACGAGCATGTCGATTCGCCCCGCCTCGGCGATGACGCGTTCGACCGTGGCGGCGCATTGGGCGGGATCGGCTACGTCAAGCGTGCAAGCAGTGACGCCGCCGCAGGGTTGGCGCGCCTCGGCCAGGGCTTTGGTTTGCGCCACAGCGTGCGCGTCGATATCGCAGGCGAAGACATGCGCGCCGGCATCCGCCAGCGCCAGGGTCATGGCCCGCGCCAGCCCGGCGCCAGCGCCCGTGACGAGGCAGATTTTTCCGTTTGCCGAGTCTGCCGCGAGTTTGACCGCCATATTCGTCGTCCTGTCGCCGTTGGCACGCCGTTGGCCAAAGCGCACGCTACGATAGGGGCGGGCGTTCGTCGCGACAAGAAGCGCGGCGACGGCGGTGCAACGCTCGGCCTCGACAAGGCGAAGTCTGGACAACGCTTACCTGGACTGGCTTGTGCGCCCGGTTTGGCGCGGCTAAGCCTAGCGGCACGCGGACGTGGCGAAACTGGTAGACGCAAGGGACTTAAAATCCCTCGGGGATTCCCATGCGGGTTCGAGCCCCGCCGTCCGCACCACGGAAGGGTCAACCGGAGTGGGATCTTCTTGGCGTGCCTGCGGCGGCGGATTTACCGGCGGTGAAAGGGCGTCAGCAGAACCTTGAGACGCTCAGCAACGCTCAGCGAGCCGCGCTGGTTGAAAATCTTGAAGGGGTTCTTTCCGTTCGTAATCAAAACTGAAAATAGAATCTGAAATCATGATGTCAAATGCACCCCGCCAAACCAGTGTCTTGAAGCAAATCCCGCGCGGTGTGTGGGCATTGGGATTCGTCGGCATGTTCATGGACATCTCGTCTGAGATGATCCATGCGCTGTTTCCGATCTATCTCGTCAGCGTTCTTGGGGCTTCGATGGTAACCGTCGGTTTCATCGAAGGTTTCGCCGAGGCGACGGCGATGATCATCAAGGTATTTTCCGGCGCAATCTCGGATTGGCTTGGCAAACGCAAATTGCTTGCCGCAATCGGCTACGGCTTGGCTGCATTTACGAAGCCGGTGTTTCCATTGGCGACAAGCATTGGATGGTTTGTGGGAGCGCGTTTTGTTGACCGGATTGGCAAAGGCATTCGTGGTGCGCCGCGCGATGCGCTGGTTGCCGATATTGCGCCAGATCATTTGCGCGGAGCGAGTTTTGGACTGCGGCAATCGCTTGATACCGTAGGCGCATTTGTTGGGCCGCTTTTCGCTATTGGCCTGATGCTGCTGACTGCCGATAACTTTAAGTTCGTGTTCTGGATTGCAGTCATTCCGGCATTTATCGCGTTCGGGCTCATGGTCTGTGGTGTCGAAGAGCCAGCCAGGAAAGTGGCAAGCGAAACCAGCAAGCCTCGTTTGCAGTGGCGTGATGCGAAGTTGTTTTCAGGCGCGTTCTGGGTTGTCGTTGGCATTGCAGCCATCTTCACCTTGGCGCGGTTCAGTGAGGCGTTTCTCATTTTGAAAGCACAAAACGTGGGCTTGCCGATTGCGCTCGTTCCGGCAGTCATGGTGGTGATGAACATAATCTATGCGCTCTCTTCCTATCCAGCCGGAAGCTTGTCCGATCGCATCGGGCGCAACGGCATTCTCCTTGTCGGCATCGCCATGCTCATCGTGGCCGATTTAATTCTGGCATTCGCGGCCACGATACCTGCTGTCTTCATTGGCGTTGTGTTCTGGGGACTTCACATGGGCCTTACCCAAGGATTGCTCGCAACACTTGTGGCCGACACAGCGCCCGAGAAATTCCGCGGAACCGCGTTTGGTATTTTCAATCTTGCCAGCGGGGTAGCCATGCTCATCGCCAGTGTCATCGCGGGCGGGCTGTGGGATGCCTATGGGCCGCGCTTCACATTTCTGGCAGGTGCAGGATTCACTGCCATCGCGCTGATGGGCCTTATCGTCGTGCCGTATCGTCGCGGCGCTGAGCGCGCTTAACCGCATCATTGGGGATTCCCGTGCGGGTTCGAGCCCCGCCGTCCGCACCACGGAGCCCTCGTTGTTATCGCGGGCGACGAAGCGCCGCGTCGCGTTGTTGCGAAACTGGTGCGCCGTCGTTCAAGATCGTTTTACGCAGGCCGCTTGCGCGCGGGTTAGGTCAGACGTGATACTGCGGCGCGGGCTCCGCGTCCGCTCAACAACGCGTCACCCACCAAGGGAACAAAATGTCGAAAATCAGCGGTCGCCAAAAACAACATTCGAAGGCGCTGAACTTGGCGTTGCAAGGTGGCGGCGCGCACGGCGCGTTCACCTGGGGCGTGCTCGACAAGATGTTTGAAGATGGTCGCATCTGGATTGAAGCCATCTCGGGCACCAGCGCTGGCGCCATGAATGCCGTCGTCGCGGCGCAAGGCATGTATGACGGCGGCGGGCCGGGGGCGCGCGTGGCTCTCGAAGCTTTCTGGCGCGCCGTTTCCGAGGCGGGTCGCCATAGCCCGCTGCAACGCACCTGGTTTGACCGGATGATGGGAACCTGGTCGCTGGACATGTCGCCGGCCTACCTGGCGCTGGATATGCTGAACCGGGTCGCCTCGCCCTACGAGACCAATCCACTGCAGATCAATCCCTTCCGCGACCTCGTCGGGTCGCTGATTGACTTCAAGAAGGTGCAGGACTGTACGGATATGCCGATCTACATCTCGACGACCAATGTCGAGACGGGCCGGGCGCGCATTTTTTCGCGCTCAGAGATCACGCTCGACGTGGTGATGGCGTCGGCGTGTCTGCCGTTCATGTTCCACGCTGTGATGATTGACGGGGCGCCGTATTGGGACGGTGGCTATATGGGAAATCCGGTGCTGTTCCCGCTCATCGACGAGAGTTCCTGCGGCGATATTGCGATCATCCAGATCAATCCCATCACGCGGTCGGGAACGCCAACCTCGGCGCGACAAATTCTTGACCGCGTCAACGAGATTACGTTCAACAGTTCACTGCTGAAGGATTTGTGGGCGGTGGGCCTGATCAACCGGCTGGTCGCGGAAGGCAAGCTCGACCGCAACGAATATCGCGACATGCGCATCCATCTCATCGAGGCGGAGCAGGAAATCTCGCCGCTCGGCGCGTCCTCCAAACTCAACACCGAGTGGGAGTTTCTGGTGCTGCTGAGAGACATTGGCCGACGCGCCGCCGGCCAATGGATCGACCGTCACTTCGACGACATTGGCAAACGAACCACGGTTGACATCGAGCCGATGTTTGCTGGCGTCGTCCCGCGCGTCAGTGTTTGAGAGCGCGGCGCAACTTTCCAATAGCGATAGTCTATATGAAAAATCCAGCTATTTGAGGGGCTCGACCTGAAACAACCCTTCCGCGCCCATGGCGGAATCGTATCGCGCGGACGGGTCGGATTTGATCCAGCTGAGAATTTTGGGAAGCCAATCGTCGGTAATCGTGTATTTCAGGCCCTCGCCCGTCTTGCGGTTTTTGATGACGATCACCGCCATGTCGCCGTCAGGCGCTTTATCCGGCGATATTTGCAGCGTTCCCTGACCGGGGCTTGCCAGAGTGGCGAGCATCACCCCGTCGGCGATGCAGGGGCAGGGCGGTTTCGATCCGTTGTAATAAGTGACGGTCAAGCCGCGCGGATCGGCGTGAAGCTTGCCCATGGCATCGAGACCGATCCGTATGCCTACCGGAATGAACGGACCGAATCCACCATGGATGCGGGCGCCCAGACTGATCCACTCATCCTTGGTTTCGGCGTGGACCGCCGAGGTGGCCAAAAGCGCGCCCAACAAGGCAACATGCCGAAGGCCGAACCTGTGTTCGACTCTGGTTTTGCCTGCGCCGCTTTTGTTCAGCTTCGCTTTGAAACGCTCTTGGCTTTCATCCGCGCCAAGGTGGTCGGCGCCTGAAACGAAATCCTCCGGCGGATTTCCCGATCGATTTGCTGAGCATTTTTTCTTGTTGCTTGCCTGGCGCATTTGAACCTCCGTACAGGGGTACATTCGGTCAAACGCGCAGCGGCGTTTCCCGTACTTTAATTTGCTTACCTTGCTTTTGCCCATTGCGGCGGGGTTGCGATCAGATCGCAGATGTTTTCGTCAGACGGTCGAAGCCCTTGATCCGGTAAATCGCTGCCGACACAATCCATGCCAGCACGAATACGCCAATGATCGCGAAGCCGAAGTTCGACAGATTGTCGTTGAGCGCGCCGACGGATTCCCAAAAGCTTCCTTCGAGGCCAAGCTTGTCACCAATCAGTCCCAGCGCTTCGATGCCGCCGATGAAGAAGGCAACGACGACCGACGCTGCCGTAATGGTGAGATTGTACCAGAGCTTGCGGATGGGATGGACGAACGCCCACCCGTAAGCACCGACCATCACGGTGCTGTCGATGGTGTCGATCAGCACCATTCCGGCGGCGAACAAGGCTGGGAAGACAAGGATATCCCACGGCGACATGCCTTGCGACGCCTGTGTCGCCGAGATGCCGAGAAGGCCCACCTCAGTCGCGGTGTCGAATCCCAAGCCGAACAACAGACCAATGGGATACATGTGCCAGCTCTTGCTAACCATGGCGAACAGCGGGCGAAAAATGCGCGCCAGAAAACCACGACCGGACAACAGGAGATCGAGGCTTTCTTCATGCACAGGGCGGCCCGCGCGTGCGGCCTGAAACGCCTTCCAGACGCCGCGCAGTATGACGAGGTTGGCGAGCGCGATAATCAGCAGGAACGCGGCGGAGACAGCAGTGCCGACGACGCCGCCGATGGTCTTGAACCCTTCGAGGTCTTCCTTGAAAACAGCGGCTGTGGCGGCGATCAGCACGCAGGCGATCAGCACGACCGTCGAATGCCCGAGGGAAAAGAAAAGTCCGGCGGATACCGGCTTCTTCCCGGCTTGCATGAGTTTGCGAACGACGTTGTCGATAGCCGCGATATGGTCGGCATCGACAGCGTGTCGCAAGCCGAAGATCCATGCCAGCAAGGCTGTGCCAAGCAGGGTTGGGTGGGAATGAAACAGCGCGAATGCCCACAACCACGCGCCCGCATTTGCTGCAACGAGGACAATCATGGTCGTAATGACCTTGAACGGAAATCCTTCCGCCTCATCGTCGAAGATTTGCTGACCGGCCATTCGAGTCTCCATTCACCAAGGCCTTTTCTATAGGCTATGCAAAAAGAGTCAAATATTCATACCGGCGTTTAAAATCGACCGGGATCAAGGCTTTTGCGCGCATTCATCAAGTGCAGAAGTCCGCACGGATTTCTTCGACGCAGGATATCGTGGCATCTGGATATCGAAGTCGTCGAAGCCGTGGCGCGCGAGATTCTGCGCATCGACGCGAGGCTCATCCTGGCGCGAAAAGCCGCTGGCGCTGATTACAGCGCGCTGGATGACAGGGCAGCTGTCGATGACCACACGAGCGGGCGCAAACAGATCGGCGCATCGGCGACACGCGCCCGGTGTTGAACTGAACGAAGTTCACCGCTCTGGCTTGCCCGTCTCTCGCGCCTCGCTTATGGAGGCCTCATGCCGCATGGAATCCGCATGACCGCAACCCCAATCCCACCGCTTCGCGTCAAACGCGTCGGGTGTTTTTGCGATCACGGGATGCGTGAGGCCAGCGACATCGGCGGCCTTGCGGGCGCGGCCTTGAGACAAAAGGCAGCAGGCGATTACCGGCCCGATCTCGACGGCCTCCGGGCGCTCGCCATCGGCGCCATATTCCTGTTTCATTTCGATCTGCTCGGCGCCACCGGCGGCTTTGTCGGCGTCGATATTTTCTTTGTATTGTCGGGCTATCTCATGACGCGGATGCTGGCGCGCCAAAACGCCTCGCCCGGCGCGTGGATGGGGTTTTACCGCAGGCGTCTGTGGCGCATCGTTCCCGCCTATTACGTTTGCTTGCTGGCCAGCTTGCTTGCAGGCGCTTTCGTGCTGCTGCCGATTGATGCAGAACGCCTCGGCGCCTCGGCGATATCCGCGACATTCTTCACGTCGAACTTCTTTTTCGCGGCGGGCGCAGGCTATTTCGATGCGGCGTCGATCTACAAGCCGTTGCTGCATACGTGGTCGCTGGCGGTGGAAGCGCAATTCTATCTGATCTGGCCGCCGGTAATGTTCGCAACGTTGCGACTGCGCGTGTCGCGGCGCGGGCCTGTCTTGCTGGCGCTGTGCGCAACGTCGTTTATCGCCTGCCAAATTCTTGGCGTGACAGACGGCAAGGTGGCGTACTTTTCGCTGCCCGCAAGACTTTGGCAATTCGGGCTCGGCGCGGTTGTGGCGCTGTATCCCGCCGTCCCCGCCAGGCTCTCGGCGCGGGTTACGACTGGTTTGCAGTGGCTGGCGTTATTTGTCATCGCGGCGACGCCGTGGTTCGTCGCTGACGGGGATTTGTGGCCAGCGCCGTGGGCGGCGCCTGCCTGTGTCGCCACGGCGCTGCTGATCTGGCTTGGCGGCGCAGGCGGTTGCGGTCGTTTATTGGCGGCACGCCCGCTCGTGTGGCTCGGGCAAATCTCCTATTCGCTGTATCTGGTGCATTGGCCACTTCTGGTGTTTGTCGGCTACGGGCAATTCCCGCAGACGCCGTTGTGGCTGCGGCTCGCCTGTCTGGCGCTGTGCGTCCCCTTGGCGCTGCTGCTGTCTCATTTTGTCGAGACGCCGATGCGTCGGTTCGGCGCGCCGGCGCGGCCAGTGACTGCGGCGGCAATCCCTGCGGCGGCGTTGGCGCTGGCGGGCGTCGCGATCCTCGCCATTGCCGGGCTGGCGCACATGGCGCCGCAGGAATTTGCGCGTCGCAAAACGCCCCCCGCCAGTGAGGCGGCGCTCGATGCGTTTTCCTGCACGCCCTGGCGTGCGCCCGGGGGCGGCGCGACTCTTTGCAAGATTGGCGACGCTTCTGCTGAGCCCGATGCATTATTGTGGGGAGATTCGCACGCCATGCATTTCGCGCAAGGGTTCGCCTTGCGCCTCAAACGCGACGGTGGCGCGATGCTGATCGCGGTGCGGGATTCTTGCCCGCCATTGACGGGCGTCTGGCGTGTCTCCAACGCTCTGGTGCGGCGCGAGGATTGTCGCGCGGCGAATTCGCAGACGCTCGACTTTGCGTTAAAACAGCCGGAGATCAAAACGGTTTTCATCGCGGCGCGCTGGGCGTTTTACGCCAACACCACAAGATTTGGCGCCGAAAAAGGTGGACGTGCGTTTCTGGTTTCCGCAACGAGCGTTGAGCGTTCGCCGCCGGCCAGCCGCGCCGTGCTGGAGGCGCGCCTCGATGCGGATGTCGCTGCGTTGACGCGCGCCAACAAGGCCGTCGTGCTGATCGCGCAGGCGCCTGAAATGGGGTTTGATGCGGCGCGTTGCGCAAGGCTCGCGTCCACCTCGATGAAACGCGCTGGCGACTGTGATGTGGCGCGTTCGAAGATGGTGACGCGGCAGGCGGAAACCGACGCCATTCTGGCGCGCGTTGCGGTGCGGCACGGGGCGCGCGTCGTCGGCCCCGGGGCAGCGCTTTGTGACGACGTCTATTGCCACAGCGCGCCCGGCGGCGAGCTGGCCTATCGCGATGACAATCATCTCAACGCCAGCGGCGCGCTGCGCGTGCTTGACGCGCTGCTCCCCGCGTTGCGCCATGGCTCGCGGTTGCCCGACTGACGCGGCGACGGTAGTGTTTGGTGAAATCAGGAAACGCTCCAGTGACGCTCATTCTCTCCAACGCCGACGTTGAAAAAGTGTTGACGATGCCGGATTGTCTGGCGGCGCTTGAAGAGGCGTATGTCGAACTGGCGGAGGGGCGCGGCGTGTCGCGCCAACGCTCGGATTCGGTGGTGCGGACAACGCGGGACGATGCGCTCTATTCGCTCAAGTCGATGGACGGCGTCATTGGCAAGCTTGGCGTCGGCGCGGTGCGCATCAACTCGGATATCGTGACGTGGCCGAAGGTCGGCAACAGCATGCGGCGCGTCAAGGTGCCGGCGGCGCCCAACGCGCGCTACACCGGGCTGGTGTTGTTATTCTCCAGTGAAACCGGCGAACCCTTGGCGATCCTGCCGGATGGCGTGATGCAGCGCATCCGCGTCGGCGCAACCAACGGGCTCGGCGTCAAATACATGGCGCGTGAAGACGCGCATAGCGTCGGCATTCTCGGCTCTGGCTGGCAGGCCGGCACGCAACTCTCCGCAGTATGCGCGGTGCGTCGCATCGACAGCATTCGCTGCTTCAGCCCCAATAAGGAAAACCGCGAAAAATTCTGCGCGGAAATGTCCGGCGTTCTTGGCGTCGAGGTAGTTCCCGTCGAGACGCCGGAAGCCGCACTCAAGGGCGCCGACATCGCCATGTGCGCTTCAAACACGGTCGATCCAATATTTTTCGAGAGTTATCTCGAACCCGGCATGCACGTTTCCTCCATCAAGCGGCCGGAAGTCGCCGCCGCCGTCCTCCGCCGCGCCAATCATGTCGCCGTGCATACGCAGCACGGCAAACCCATGCTGGTGGCCAGCGAAGGACTGGATGTGCCCGAACATGCGGAAGACAAGGGCTGGGGCGTCGCTTCGGAGATCGATTTTTCGAGCCTGCCAACCCTGCCGCAGTTGATCGTCGGCCAGCACGCCGGTCGCACGTCAGCGTCCGACATCACGGTGTTTCTCAACAATCTCGGCCTCGGCTACCAGTTCGCGGCAGCCGGCGCCGTCGTCTACCGCAAGGCGCGCGCGCTCGGGCTTGGCCACGAGTTACCCACCGACTGGTTCACCGAGGATGTGCATCCGTAGCGACTCCTCGCGATACCCTCACCCCTACGGTGCGTAATTATACAGCCAGTCTAACCGGCCCAGCATGCGGTTGGCGCCGAGGTTGCGCATGACAAGGTTGCGCGCCATCGCGAGGGGTCCGCGCATGTGATAGATGGCGCCCTGCTTGCGCGAGGCGATGACGACGGCGCCGGCGCGGGCGGTGCGGGCGCGCTCGTAGTCTTCCAGCGCGGCGTTGACCTCGGCGCCGTGGCGAGCGAACGCGTCGCCAAGCGCAGTGGCGTCCTCAATGGCCTGCGCGGCGCCCTGCGCGTAGAACGGCAGCATGGGATGCGCGGCGTCGCCAAGCAGCGCGATGCGGTCCATGCGCCAGCGCGGCACGGGGTTGCGGTCAAACAACGGCCAGCGTCGCCATTCGCGAACTGAGCCCACAAGCTGGCGCGCCTCGACGTGCCATTTGGCGAACGCTGGAGAGATTTCCTGCGCCTCTCCCGCCATCGCCCAGAGGTCTTCACCCGCTTCGCCGTTCCGCGCGGCCTCGCCCCAGGCGTCTTCGGCGATGGCGACGACGTTGATGAATTCGCCGTGGCGAACCGGATAATGCACAAGGTGAGCCTGCGGTCCCAGCCACAGGCCGGTTTCGAGATTGCGCGAGGCGGTGGGCGCATCGGCGCTGCGCACCAGCGCCCGCCAGGCGCTGCGACCTGAGGTCACCGGCGCGTCGGTCAGGCCGAGGCCGAAGCGTTCGCGCAGCACCGACTTGAGGCCATCCGCACCGAGCAGAACATCGCCGCGCAAACGAATGATTTCCTCGCCGCGACGGGCGCCCACCTCGACGCCGTGGTTGCCGACAGCGAAGCCGGTTGTCGTCATTCCCGTGCGCAGCGAGATCGCGGGTTCAGCGGCGCAGGCCTCGACAAGGCAACGCATCAGGTCGGCGCGGTGGATGACAAGGCAGGGCGCGCCCCAGCGGAATTCTGAAATCGGGCCAAGTGGCAGGCGGGCCAGGTCGCGGCCGTCGGCAAAATTGCGGATGCGCAGGTTTTCCGGCGCCGAGGCGAATTTGGCGACGCGGTCCAGCAGCCCCAGTTGGCGCAAACGGCCCGTGGCGTTGGGCGATAACTGGATGCCGGCGCCGGTGTCCTCGATCAGCGTGCCGCGCTCCAGCACGGTGACACGCAGGCCCGCGCGGCTCAAAGCAACAGCGGTCGTCAATCCGGCGACGCCGGCGCCGGATATGACAGCGTGCAGGGGGTCGCTCACCTCAGCGGTTCCGCAAGCCGCGCGTCAGGCGACAGCCTCGCTCGCCCACTCGCATTCCGCCGGATCGGCGTGGCCATGCAGCGCCGCGTCGAATACATAGAGCGTCGAGCAATAGGGGCAGATGGCCTCGCGCTCGGCGCCCATGTCGATGAAAATGTGGGGATGATCGAGCGGCGGCAGGGCGCCGATGCACATGAATTCGCGGGCTCCGATGCGCACGCTGCGGACGCCCGGCTGATTGTGGAAATGCGGCGTCGAAGCGGCGGCGGCCATCGTATAATCCTGCGTGGATGAGAGGCGGGTTGGGTCTGCCAAGGGCCGCCAACATAGTGGACAAGCCGCGCTGTGGGTAGGGGCTCGGGTTTGTGGCAGACGATGGCGGGAAACGGCGGAGGTAATGGCGATGCGCGGGCTCGGCGTGTGTCTGGTGGCGGTTTTGTCGGGCTGTGGCGCGCTTAATGCGCGGGCTGACTTCACGCTCAAGGGCCGCACCGTAAATTTTTACGTGGGCGGCGGAGCGGGCGGTGGCGTCGACCAGTTCGCCCGCGTCATTGCGCCCTATCTCGGCAAGTATGCGCCCGGCTCACCGCAGGTGACAGTGATCGACATGGGCGCCAGCGGCGGCCTGCAGGGCGTGCAATATCTCTACAATGTCGCGGCGCAGGACGGCTCGGCCCTCGGCACGACCAACGCCGGCCCGATCAGCGAACCTTTGATGGGTCAAATTCGCGTCAATTACGACATTGCGAAATTTCGCTGGGCCGGGTCCATCACGCGCGGCGATACGGTGTGCGCTTTGCGAAAGGGCGCCGCCGCGCAAACGCTTGACGATGTCAGGCGCATCGAAACGCCTATGGCGGCGACGGGCGCCACGTCGGCGCCGACGCGCACGGCGTTGCTGATGAATGCGTTGATCGGCGCCAAATTCAAACCGGCGCCGGGGTATGATGGCGGCACATCGCTGCTGGCGGTGGAGCGCGGCGAGGTCGATGGCCTCTGCACCACGCTGGGCTCGTTGCGCACGACGCGACCGCAATGGCTTGAGAACGGCAGTTTGCGTGTCGTTGTGCAAGTATCGTTGACCGCCGATCCGCAATTTCCGCAGGCGCCACGCGCCATTGACCTCGTCAGCAGCGACGAGCCGCGCAAAATGCTTGAATGGTTCCAGGCCCCTTACGAGTTCAATAATCCGGTATTTCTGCCGCCGGGTGCGAGCGATGAAGCGTTGCAGGCGTGGCGCGCGGCGTTTGACGCCGCTGTTCGCGATCCCGATTATCGCGCCGAGGCGGCGGCGCGGCTGCAAAGGGTGTTGCCCCACACAGGCGCGGAAGTGGCGGCGCTGGTAACGCAATTTTTGGCGACACCGCGCGATATTGTCGAGCGCGTCGTTGCTGCGACCGACCTGTCGTTGCGGCGTTGAGCGCTCAGGCCGGCGTCAATCCGCGCGCCTCGAAAATTTTTGCGACATCGGGCGTGCGCAGCCGCTCAATGAAGGCGCGGGCGGCCCCGGCCTGCGTTGCAGCGGCGCTGATGGCGGCGGTGAAGCCGACATAACTCGCCGCATCGTGCTGCGCGATAGGCACGGCTTGTACATTCGCCATCGCCACCATCTCGCTGATGAGGCCGACGCCGACATCGGCCGTTCCCGCCGCTACGGGTTTGGCGAAATCGCCGGGCGGCTGGTGCGCGGTTTTGGGCCGCGTTTCCGCGCCAATGCCGAGGCGGTCAACAAGCTTGTCGAAGTAAACCGAACCGAACCCGCCCAGCGCAGGATTGCCTGAGGCGATAACTTTTGCATTGCGCAGGAAGGCGCGCATCGCGGCATCGCTGCTCAAATCTGGCGCCGACGCGTCGGCTGCGATGGCAAAGCCCATGCCGCTGCGCGCCAGCGCGGTGCAGGTTTTTGCATCGACGACGCCTTTGGCGATGAGATCGTCAATCTGGCCGGGATTGAGAATGACGAGATCGAAGGGCTCGCCGCTGTCGGCGCGGGCTTTCATCTGCACCGCTGTGCCGAAGCGGATGTCGACTTTCAGCGCGTGCGACTTTTCAAAATCGTGAACAACTTCTTCAAGCACGGGGCGCACGCCGACGGAGGAAAGCAGGATCATGGCGGTGAGGTTCCAGATTGCGCGCTTGGGGTTGGCGCGAGCCCATCGTAGAGCCAGGCGAGGCAGTCGTACATATCCGCCGTCGTGCGCGCCGCCGACGCCTCGTTGCGCACTTCGCGGGCGATGCCGCCGAGGTGATAGAACTCCCACAAGGCGCGGGATTCGAGGGTGACGCGCGCCGTGCGCAAATAGCGGGCGTTTTCATAACGCCGGAAGGCGGCAGCGAAATCATCGCCGGCATCGCCGACGCATCGGGCCAGCACGGCGGCGTCTTCAATCGCCATGCAGGCGCCCTGCGCAAGGGATTGCAAGGTGGGATGCGCCGCGTCGCCCAAAAGAGTGAGACGACCGCGGCTCCAGTGTCGCACGGGATCGCGGTCGGCGATCACCCAGCGGCGCGTCACATCCATCATTTCAAGCATCTCGCGCATGTCGGGGTGTGCGTCGGCGTAGGCGCCCATCAGGATGGCGCGATAGGTTTGCGGATCGGCGCGCTGATGCACGTCGGCGGTTTTGAACACGGCGACGATGTTGAACAGCGATTTTTGCCGCAACGGATACTGCACGATGTGGAAGCCATCGCCGCCCCACAAAATAACCTCGTCGCGGCGGACGCTTTTGGGCGCCTCGCGCCACGGCACGAGGGTGCGATGCGCGACATAGCCATTGGAGCGGGGCGGCGGCTCGGAAATGAGCCGCGCGCGCACCTGCGACCCCAGTCCATCGGCGCCAATCAGCGCGGCGCCGTCAAACCTGCGGCCAGCGGCGGAAATGGCGCGCACACCGCCGTCACGCTCCTCCACAGCAACGATCTCGGTGCCGGAGAAAATTTCGATGTTGGCGTTGGCGCGGCAGGCGTCGAGCAGACACTGATGCAGATCGACGCGGTGAATGGCAACGTAGGGATCGCCGAAACGGGCGCGGAAACCGGGGCCTGTATCGACGCGCACGACCGGTTTGCCGGTGTAGGCGTCAAGCATCAGCACGGCGGGCGGAAAGTGCGAATGCGCCAGCACCTGAGCCTCGACGCCGAGTTGGCGAAACATGCGAAACACGTTGGGGCCGAGTTGAATGCCATAGCCGATGACGCCGGGTTCCGCAGCGGCCTCGAAAAGCTCGACGCGATGACCTTTGCGGGCGAGGCCGAGCGCTGCGGCGACCCCGCCGAGGCCCGCGCCAACCACCAGAACGGGAGCGGCGATGTTCATCTGCGGGAGCTTCGGCCTATTTCACCATCTGGTCGAGCCGGGTGGCGAAATAGGCGATGGTGCGCGCATAGACGTCGGATTTGTTCCATTCCTTGATGACGTCGAAATTGGGCTGTCCGGGTTCCCAGCCGGCAGCTTTTTCCAGCCGGAACCTTTGAGGAAATTCGCTGTCGCGTTGAGCGCTGCTTGCGAATTGTGGATCAGATCCTGCCCCGCCGCGTACTTCAGATAGGACGACGGCATGAACTGGGTCTGGCCAATTTCGCCGGCCCACGCGCCCTTCATCCCGGCCGGCGTCATGGCGCCGCTGTCGACGATTTTGAGGGCGTCAAAAAGCTCGGCGCGGAAGCGCTCGGCGCGGCGGCAGTCATGCGCCAAGGTGACAAGCGCGCGCAGGGTCGAAAAATCGCCCTGCACGGCGCCGAAACTTGTCTCAAGGCCCCAGATGGCGATGACCACGGGCGAGGCGACGCCGGTGCGGGTTTCGAGACCATCAAAAAACGCCGCCATGGTGCGCAGTTTATTGGCGGCAGGTTTTAGCAAAGGCGCGACACGCTTGGGCGCAAATTCTTCAAAGGTCTGGCGGAACACCTGCTGGTTGCGATCACGCGATAATACAGCCGGGTCTGGCGTCAGCCCGTCGAGCCCGGCGACGCCCGCCGGGCCGATGCCGCGCGTCGGCGCCTCTTTGCGCAGCCCCTGCATCCACTGGTTGAAATCGCCGCCGCAGTTGGCGTCCTGCGCGCTGGCGGCGAGGGGGGCCATGACGACGCCGAGCAGCAGCCCCAGCGCGGCGACGGTCAAACCTCTCATGGTGCTGACGTTCATGGTGCGGACTTGCATGGTGGCAACTTGCATGATTTTTCCCAAGGATGTCGCGGGCTTTGCCGCGCCGCTGGCGGTGGCTGCGGCGCAGTTCTATAAGGCCGCTCCGAGCCGGTATCCCGCAAAGTCTGCAACTTCAAGGGAACACGCTCTAGCACAGCAAAACGGTCGCCGCGATGCAGTTTTTTGATTCGTCGGGATGCCGGATCGCCTACCTCGACGTGGCGCCGACCGGCGAGACTGTCGGCGAGCCGATGCTGCTCATTCATGGTTTCGCCTCCAATCACGCCGTCAACTGGGTGAATACCCTTTGGGTCAAAACCTTGACTGCTGCGGGGCGCCGGGTTGTAGCGTTTGACAACCGCGGCCACGGCCAGAGCCAAAAGCTGTACGAACCCGGCGACTACCGGACCTCGATTATGGCCGGCGACGCCGCAGGGTTGCTCGAACATCTTGGCATCGGGCGCGCCGATGTCATGGGGTACTCGATGGGCGCGCGCATCGCGGCGTTCCTGGCGCTGGAGCAGCCGCAGCGGGTTCGCTCGCTGACCTTGGGTGGGCTGGGCGCGCATCTCGTCGACGGTGTGGGGTTGCCGGTGGCGATCGCCGAGGCGATGGAAGCGGCATCGCTTGAAGCGTTGAGCGACCCCATCCAACGCATGTTCCGCAGTTTCGCCGAGGCGACGAAAAGCGATTTGCGCGCACTTGCGGCGTGCATTCGAGGCTCGCGGCAAACCCTTGACAAGGCCGATGTGGCGAAAATCGCCTGCCCGACCCTGGTGGCGGTCGGCACGAACGATACGATTGCCGGCGATGCAACAACGCTGGCGGCGATGTTTCCACATGGGCAGGCGCTGGATATTCCCGGCCGCGATCACAATCTCGCCGTCGGCGACCGCCTGTTCAAGCAAGGCGTGTTGGCGTTTTTGGCCGCGCGCGCTTAGGTACAGGCAGCAGGCGTTCCCGCTATCGCCGCTGCGGCGCCGGCGACCCTGCAAGGCGGATCACCGGTGTGCAATGCGTCGGCGCCTGTGGTAGCAGGCGGGGTTGGCTGGAGGGCGAGCATGTCGAGCGTTCAATACGTCGATTTCAGCAAGAACGATCCGCTGTTTGTGCGCATTCGCGGCGAAGCAGAAGAGGTTGTGCGCCAGGAGCCCGGCCTTGCCAGTTTTGTGATGGCCAGCGTGCTCAACCACGAGACCTTGGAAGGCGCCATCGTGCATCGCATCGCCGCGCGTCTCGATCATCATGATGTCCCGGGCGATCTGGTGCGCCACTCGTTTATGGAAGCGATCGGACGCAACGGCGAAATTGGCGTGGCGTTTCGCGCTGACATCATCGCCGTCATTGACCGCGATCCCGCCTGTATGCGGCTGATCGAACCTTTGCTTTACTTCAAGGGATTTCACGCCCTGCAAGCGCATCGGCTGGCGCATATCATGTGGAAGGCCGGCCGCAAGGATTTCGCCCTGTGGATCCAGAGCCGCTCGTCGCAAGTTTTCCAGACGGACATTCATCCCGCCGCGAGCATTGGCAAGGGCGTGTTTCTCGATCACGCGACAGGGCTTGTGGTGGGTTCGACCGCCGTCATCGAAGACGATGTTTCAATGTTGCAGGATGTGACCTTGGGCGGCACCGGCAAGGAAGTCGGCGACCGGCATCCGAAAATCCGCCATGGCGTGCTGATTGGCGCGGGCGCGAAAATTCTCGGCAACATCGAAATTGGTCATTGCGCGCGTGTCGCCTCAGGCTCGGTGGTGCTGTCGTCCGTGCCGCACAACAAGACGGTTGCGGGGGTGCCGGCGCGGGTTGTGGGCGAAGCCGGTTGCGCGGAGCCGGCGCGCAGCATGGATCAAATTCTCGCCGACAAGTTCGAGGTCTGATCTCGCGGCGCTGCGACGTCATGCGTGCTGCGACGTCATGGAGCTGCGACGTCATGGAGCTGCGGCGTCTTGGGGGCTGCGGCGCCATGGGGCTGCGACATAATGGGCGCGCCTTGCGAGCGTCGGCGTTTTCTGGCAAGCCAACCTCCCTCTCAAAAACCGCGCGAGGCGCAAATTTTATGGACAAGACGGAACTGCGAAAACTGCAAGCGTTTGTGCGCCACTCCTTCAGCAACGATGAAATCCGCGTGACGCTCGATCCCAAAATCGAGGATGCGGCGGCGGTGCATCTGGGTGAACGCAAGATCGCCTCCATCCTGGTTGACGACGAGGACGGCGACCGCTCGTTTGCGTTCGAGATGAGGCTGCCGGTTGGGCGCGAGGTGTTGCAGGAATATCTGCGCCGGCTGTTCGAGACGGAGACGCTCAAGGTCGCGCCGCGCGGGCGCAAGGCCGATTCTGTCGAACTCAACAATGGCGACGAATTTCTCGGCATCATCTCGGCAGATGACGCCAAGGCCACCTCGTACACCTTGCAGTTCGCAATCCTCGATTACGACATTGAAGATTATTAGCAAGGCAAGTTGTTCGGCTGGCAGCAGGAAAGCGCCACATGCCGCTTTATTCACTTGACGGGCAGGTGCCGGAATTGCCTGGCGCAGGCCGCTACTGGGTGGCGCCCAACGCGACGCTGATTGGCCGCGTGCGTCTGCGCGAGGACGCCAGCGTGTGGTTCGGCTCGATCCTGCGCGGCGATAACGAATGGATCACCATCGGGGCGCGCAGCAACATTCAGGAAAGCGTCGTGATGCACACGGATATGGGCTTTCCCCTCGATGTCGCGGAGGATTGCACCATCGGCCACAAGGCGATGCTGCATGGCTGCACGGTCGGCGCGGGGTCGCTCATCGGGATGGGCGCAACCTTGCTCAACGGCGCGAAGATTGGCCGCCATTGTCTCGTCGGCGCGGGCTCTCTCGTCACCGAAGGCAAGAGTTTTCCGGAGGGGTCGCTGATTGTTGGCAGCCCCGCCCGCGTGCTGCGTACGCTCGATGAGCCGACCCGCGCCGGGCTGCTGAAAGCCGCTGCGCACTATGTGGCGAACTGGAAACGCTTTGCCGCTGGGTTGAAGGAGATCGACGGGCAGGGGATGCCTCGTCGCTAAGAGGCTGACTGAAAAACGCTGGCGTGAAAACCTCGTCCTTCGAGACGGTCCTTTGGACCTCCTCAGGATGAGGTTTCCAAGGCAAATCCAGCGCATTTGAACCGCAA
>JAYTTW010000144.1:0-7008 GCA_043744855.1 Hyphomicrobiales bacterium | reverse complement strand
GATAGCGGCTCAAAAGGTCGGCCCACATGGAATAGCCACACAACGTCGCCAACCACGCAAGGAACGCCGCGCAGGCAAAACTTGCCCAGCCCGGATGCAGCAGGGTGGCTACCGCCTGCTGACCCTCGACAAGCGAGGACAACAACAGCAACGGCGCCGGCGCCGCGAGGCTCGACCAGACGGTGAAGCCAAACATATCGACGCGACCGGCGAGTTTGCCGATGACGTTTCCCAGCGCCCACGAACCAGCCGCCGCGATGACCATAAAAAACGGCAGCAAGGGCGCGGCTTGCGCGCGCGCCGCGCCGATGACGGCAACGCCGAGAAGTGCGAAGACGCCGCCCGTCAGTTGCGCGCCTGTCGGCTTCTCGCCCATGGCGATCCACGCGAACAGCACGGTAAAAAACACCTGCGACTGCATCAGCAGCGAGGTCATGCCGGCAGGCATTCCGAGTTTGATGGCGGTGAAAACGAAACCAAACTGCAGGACGCCGATAGCCACGCCATAGGCGACGACAATGGAGATGCGGGTCTTTGGCGGCGCGACGAAAAACACCGCTGGAAACGCCGCCAGTAAAAACCGCAATGCGGAAAACGCCAGCGGCGGCACATCACGCACGCCGACTTTCATGGCGACGAAGCCGACGCCCCAGATGATGGCGATCATCAGGGCTGCGGTCGCGTCCCGCAGGTTCATTGTGCCGCTCAGTAAACCGGCGGACGCCCCCGAGACATCTGGATTCGACGCGGGGGCGCGTCGCGCCGTCGGCTGGCTCACGTGCTGGACGGCGGCGGCGTGGCCGTCTGCTTTTTTTCAATCAGTTTCACGGCGACGAGCGCGCCTTCGTAGAGAATAAGCATCGGCACGATCAGCATCATCATGCTGATGACGTCGGGCGGCGTCAGCACGGCGGCGACGGCGGCGATGATGACGACGGCATATCGGCGTTTGGCTTTCAGGAAGGCGGCGTCGATGATGCCGACATGGCCGAGCAAGGTCAGGATCACCGGCAACTGGAAAGCGATGCCAAAAGCGAACACCAGCGTCATGATCAGCGAAAGATATTCGCTGACCTTGGGCAACAGTTCGATGGTCGCCTGGCCGGGTTGGCCGACCTGCTGAAGGCTTACCGAAAAGCGGATCAACATGGGCATCACGGCGAAATAGACCAGCAGGGCGCCGAGCGAGAAAAAGATCGGCGTCGCCACGAGGTATGGCAAGAAGGCGCGCTTTTCGTGTTTGTAGAGGCCGGGCGCCACGAACATGTAGATTTGCGTCGCAATGATGGGAAACGCGATGAAGGCAGCGCCGAACATCGACAATTTCAGATTGGTGAAAAACTGTTCGAGGAAATGGGTGGCGATAAGCTTCGCCTTTTCCGCGCCAACCACGGAGACATAGGGCCCGGTTAGAATGTTGTATATTTCGTGCGAAAAATAAAAGCACACCATGAAGGCGAGAAGGAACGCCACGACCGCTTTGATAAGCCGCGAACGCAGCTCGATCAGGTGTTCCATCAACGGCGCTTTCGACGCCTCGATCTCGTCTTCCCCCTCGATGGCGGTGTTGGCGTCTTTCATGACGCGCCACCATCACGCGCCGGGACGGCGATTTTTTCGGCAGCGGGGCCGGTATCTGACAACAGTTGAGATGGCGCGGGATGCGGCGGGCTGTCGACAATCGCAGGCGAAGTTTCACGGGGAGCCGGCGCCGGCTCTATCGATTCGGCAAACGTGTGCTCGCCGGACGGCGATTTTGGGCCCTCGAAAGAAGTTTCGATTTCCGCGCGGGTCTCGTTGAGGGATTTGTGAAGGTCGGTGAACGGGTCGAGACCGTCGAAATCGGTGACCTTGGCCATCTCTTTTTTGAGATCGTCGAGTTCGGCCTCTCGCATGGCGTCCTTGAACTGGCCCTGGAACTCCGCCGCCATACGGCGCAACTGCGCAAGGGTGGCGCCGACCTGACGCATGACGCCGGGCAAATCCTTCGGCTTGATCACGATCAAAGCGATGACGCCGAGGATAAGAAGCTTGCCGCTATCGATGTCGAACATGGTTCAGCTGTACCGGTCGCCGGCAGACTTGGCGCGTTGCGGGCGCGCGGCGCGAATTTTTGGCGAGCGCCCCTGCACCAGGCGAACTTCGGACAAATTCCCGGGCGATTGCGTCAACCCGCCTTGGCTTTTTCCGTCGGCGTGGCGACGTCGCCGATCGAGGTATTCACCTTCTGGTTCAAGGAGGTGGCAGGCGTTTCGATGGTGCGCGTCTCAACCGCAGCGGTTTTTGTCTTGTCCTCGTCGTCGTCCGACAGGCCCTTTTTGAAGGATTTTATACCCTTGGCGAAATCACCCATCAGGTCGGAAATCTTGCCCTTGCCGCCGAACAGCAACAGCACGATTGCGCCCAGGATGATCCAGTGCCACAACGAAAAACCACCCATGACCCTGTCTCCTGGAGATACCCGCGCGAACGCCGGCCCCTGTCATCGGGCGAACCTATGCGCCCACAGCGGCAAAAACAAGGAGAAGATGCGCAATCGCCGAGGTCTTGCGCCAAGCTCTTGAGCCAAGACTTGCCGAGGCTGCTAGCCCTCGGCGTCGTGCGTGTTGGCCGGCGGTGCGGCATCCCCAGCGAACGCCTCGGCTGAATTGGCGGATGTTGCCTCGGCGGGATCTGCTGCAAGTTCCCCGGTTTCGTCAACGAACAGATCGGCGTCGCCATCTTCAAGTGGATCCTCGTCATCCGCCAGTCCCAGACTGTCGTGGGGTTGAGGGACGCCGAAGCCGGATGGCAGACGACCATCGAACAGGCCGGCGCCCTTGAGTTCGTCAAGTCCGGGCAAATCCCCAAGGCTTTCCAGGCCGAAATTGAGCAGAAACGCGTCTGACGTACCGTAGGTCACCGGACGCCCGGGGGCGCGACGGCGACCGCGCAGTCGCACCCAGCCCGTCTCCAGCAACAGATCGAGCGTGCCTTTCGAAATGGCCACGCCGCGAATATCCTCGATTTCAGCGCGTGTCGTTGGCTGGTGATAGGCGATGATGGCCAACGTCTCGATCGCCGCGCGAGAAAGTTTTCTCTGCTCGGTCTTCTCTCGCGAGAGCAGCCAACCCAGATCAGCCGCAGTGCGGAACGTCCAGCGGCGTGCGACGCGAACCAGATTGACGCCGCGCGAGGCGTATTCCCCGCGCAACGTCTCGAGAATTGCGCTGACATCCGCGCCCTCAGGCAGACGCCTGCCGATCTCGCTCTCATCAACGGGTTCCGGCGAGGCGAAAATCAGCGCCTCGGCAACGCGGATCGCTTCGCGTTGCGCCTCGACATCCCCGCCAAAATCGTCGCCCGGCGTATCGTCAAACAAAACGGCTACTTTGGACACAGCAAAACCTTCCGTAAATTTAATCTCATACCG
Source organism: Hyphomicrobiales bacterium (assembly GCA_043744855.1). Taxonomy (GTDB): domain Bacteria; phylum Pseudomonadota; class Alphaproteobacteria; order Rhizobiales; family Beijerinckiaceae; genus Terripilifer. The sequence goes on along the minus strand of JAYTTW010000144.1, from coordinate 3,596 downwards.
GAGCCTCGGGTTGCGGCGGCGCGGGCTGGCGGCGGCGAACCCATAAAGGTGCGAACGCTGCGTCCTGCCGCAAGTCGATGTCGCCTTCGCGCACCATCTCGAGCAAGGCTGAAAAGGACGATGCGCGCACGGTTTTGCGAAGTTCGGGGCGCACGCAATACTCAATCAGGTACGCGTCGAGCCCGGTCCACTGCACCGCCGTGCCGGCCAGCCGCTGCAACGCCGCGCGCGCTTCGGGGATGGACCAGACGATACGCGCCTGCACGGTAACGTGCGAGAGGGCGCGCGTCTGCCGCTGGCGGGCGTAGGCGCTTAGCAACTCAAACATGGTTGCGTTGAATTGCGAGCGGCGCTCGATGGAAATGCCCTCGGGTGCGCCGCGCACAAACATGTCGCGACCGAGGCGGGGGCGGTTGACCAGCTTTTCCGCCGCCGCGCGGATGGCTTCGAGACGCCGCAGGCGATTGGCGAGAGCTGCCGCGAGATCCGCCGCAAGCGGTTCGTCGCCCTTCGGCGGATCGGGCAGCAACAGGCGGGATTTCAGGTACGCCAGCCAGGCCGCCATGACGAGGTAATCGGCCGCCAGTTCCAGCCGCACCTTGCGCGCCGCCTCAATAAACCCGAGATATTGATTGGCCAGCGCAAGTATCGAGATTGTCGCCAGATCGACTTTCTGGCGACGCGCCAGTTCGAGCAGCAGGTCGAGCGGACCTTCAAAACCGTCGACATCGACGTGAAAGGCCGCCTCGCCGGCGTCGTCCCGCTCGACTTCACGCAGGCTGTCAAATGCCAGTTCGCCGGCCACGAATCACCTCTCCCCCGCAGGGCGCATGCGGCGGCAGACTAAACCTTCAAGCCGTCGTCGCAAGCGCCAAGTCGAGGCTGGCGCGGGCGTCCACAGGATCGAAAGGCGTCTGGGCGGCGACCAATCGGGCCAACGCCGCCAGCGCGCGTTCTCCCGACCGCCCGGCCAGCACCGGAGCCGCCGAAGCGACGGCGTCGGCCTCGCCGAGGTCGCCGTTGCAATGCAGCGCGATATCGATGCCCGCCGCGAAGGCTGCGGCGGCGCGCTCGGCAAAACCGCCGCCGAGGGCCTGCATCGACAGATCGTCGCTCATCAGCAAGCCATCAAACCCGATGGCGCCGCGAATGATCGCGTCGACAACGATTTTCGAGGTCGTCGCCGGGCGCAGCGGGTCAAGCGCCGAATAGACAACGTGCGCCGTCATCGCCATCGGCAAGTCCCGCAAAGCGCGAAACGGGGCGAAATCGCTGGCTTCAAGGCTGGCGCGGTCGGCTGTGACAACTGGAAGTTCGAGATGGCTGTCGACCCCGGCGCGACCATGGCCGGGCACATGTTTGATGACCGGCAGCACGCCACTCTGCAGCAAGCCGTTGGCGACGGCGCGACCGAAGCGCGCCACGATGGCGGGGTCGTCGGCATAGGCGCGATCGCCGATGACGGCATGGCCGCCCGGCGCCGGCACGTCGAGCACCGGCAGGCAGTCCACGTTGACGCCGACTTCCGCGAGGTCGAGGGCCATGAGACGTGCGCTGATCTGGGCGAGTTCCACCTGGTTTTCGAGGTCGCGGCCCTCGACGCGTGCAAAGCGCGCTGCCGCCGGGTATTTTGGCCAGTGCGGCGGGCCCATGCGCTGAACCCGGCCGCCTTCCTGATCGATCAGAACCGGCGCGTCGGGGCGTCCGACGATTTCACGAAAACTACGGGTCAGGGCGGCGACGTCTGCGGGCGCGCCGATGTTGCGACGAAAAAGGATGAGGCCCCAGGGCTGATGCCGGCGAAGGAACTGACGCTCGTCGGCGGAGAGTGCAACGCCTTGCGCGCCGCAAATGAAAGCCTTGGCGTCGCGGGTCATAACGGGGTCTCACACCGACGGTGCGAAACGCGTTCGCGCCGTGACTGGAATGGGCCTGGAGCGCCTTGCGTCGCGTTGCAGACTTTGCGGAAGGCGCGTTAGTGCGCGACGAAGCAATCGCCGCCGCCGCCCTTGACCTTGCCGCAAAGGGCGGTCGCGCCGTCTTGGGAAAGGCCAACGATGCGGACGCGGTAGACGGTTTTGCCGTTCGAGTCGCCTTTGATGACCGTCGGCTTGCGCCCGCCGAAACTTGCGCTGAATTTCGACTGCATCTGCGCCGCCCGGTCGCGCGCTTCGCTGTCGGTGGCGCCAGCGCCAAGCTGCACCGCGTAGCTTCCCGAAGCTTTACTACCCGAAGCTTGGCTACCCGAAGATTGGACTGCCGACGCCTGGGCGCCGGACGTGGCAGCGACCGGTTCCTTGCTGGCGGTCTTGACCGGTCGCGCGACAACCTTCGCCGGCTTTTTGACGGGCCGCGCGACCTCAGGCTCGGAAACCTCCACGGGGAGCCGGGCGGCGACGCGGGTGGTCGCCTTTAGCGCCGCCTCTGGTTTGTTGGTTTCGCGCAACGCCGCCGAGGCCGCCGCACCCGCCGGGGTTGGCGGTGTGACGGAGACCGGGATGTCGGGATTAGCGATGCTGTTATCGGGACGCACGATAAAGGTTTTGACCCGCTTGGGCTCGGGCAGGAAACTACTGTTTGACGCGACGAGCTGCGGTTGTGACCCAACCTGGCGCACCGGTTTCGCGGCGACATCCACAGGTTGCTCAATGTTGCCGACGATACGGCTTGTCGCAACCTTGTCGCCGCTGCGATCGAGAACCGACGCGCCCTGTGACCTGGCGTTGTCGGTCGAACTTGATGCAGGCTGGATCTTGGTCGGACCTGTGGCCGCCGTGATGATCGGAGCCTCACGCGGGGGCGAAGCGCCGCCGCGCATCGCGAAGGTTGCGCCAACGCCCAGCACAACGGCGCCAACCGCGCCGACAACTGCAAACAGAGGCCGGCGCGAGGGGGGCGGTGGCGTTGCATAAACAGCTGCTGCCGATGAGTTCATGGGGTCATCCTCATATTCGCGCTCATAATAAGGCTCTTGATGAGGCTCTTGCGCCGCTGCGTGGCCAAGCTCGCCATATTGATCACCATGCGATCCACCGTGCAATTCGCCCCGCTGTCCAAATGTCGGTTCTTGCGGGTAAGTTGGCGCCTCGCCATAGACTTGCGGTCCGGGGGCCGCATGTATTTGTGGAACCCGTGGCTCGTCCGGGTGCGTCGTGTAGCCATCGGGGGCATAGACGTTGTGTTGATCAACATGGTCAGGAAAAGCCGGCTCGCCGCGAATTGCGGCGGCGGCGGGCGGAGCTGGCATCGCCGGGATGGCGTAACCTGGCGGCTGTGCAGAGGAAATGGGGGCCGGAGGCGACAGGGGCTGCTGCAAGCGCTTCCACGCCTCGGAAGTCATATCCCATTGTGGGTCGGAGCCGCGAGCAGCGGCGGCGGGCGCTGGCGGAACATCCAGCCGCAGTTCGGGGATGCGGGCGGCTGAGGCTGGCTGCGACAAAGTCGAGGCCTTGGGGTCGCCGCTGCTTTCGACGAGGCGCGCCAGCTCACTCAAGGGGTCTTCAACCGGGCGACGTGAGGCATCAGGCCCGCGCAGCCGGCGTTCAAATTCACCGATATCGATGGTCGGCTGTTGCCGAGAAGACGAATCGCTCATA
>JAYTTW010000143.1:0-7027 GCA_043744855.1 Hyphomicrobiales bacterium | reverse complement strand
TTGCGCAATCCACTCCAGCAACATCTCAAAATCTGCTTCCGTCTCGCCGGGAAAGCCGACGATGAACGTCGAGCGCAGCGCGATTTCAGGGCAGATTTCACGCCAGCGACGAATCCGTTCGAGGGTTTTGGTTTGATCGCCCGGGCGTTTCATGGCGCGCAAAACGTCGGGCGAGGCGTGCTGGAAGGGAATGTCGAGATACGGCAGCAGATTGCCGCGCGCGCCGCTCTGCGCCATTAACTCGACGACCTCGTCGACGTGCGGGTAGGGGTAGACGTAGTGCAGCCGCACCCACGCGCCGAGGTTTGACAACTCGCGCGTCAGATCGAGGAATTTGGCGCGCACGCTGCGATCGCCGAAAGCACTCTCGGCGTAACGCAAATCGGCGCCATAGGCGGAGGTGTCCTGCGAGATCACGAGCAGTTCCCGCACGCCTGCCTTGACCAGCTTTTCCGCCTCGCGCAGCACCTCAGCGGCGGGTCGCGATACAAGTCTGCCGCGCAGTTTTGGGATGATGCAGAAGCTGCAGGTGTTGTTGCAGCCCTCGGAAATTTTCAGGTAGGCGTAGTGCCGCGGCGTCAGTTTGACGCCCTGCTCGGGCACCAAATGCAGAAACGGATCGTGCGCCGGCGGCGCCACCGCATGCACGGCGCCCATGACGCTCTCGTATGCCTGTGGGCCGCTGATGGCCAGTACGTTGGGATAGGCCTCGCGAATGGCTTCGGGCTCGGCCCCCATGCAACCGGTCACGATGACCTTGCCGTTTTCGTGGATCGCCGCGCCGATGGCGGCAAGCGATTCCGCCTTGGCGGAATCAAGAAAGCCGCAGGTGTTGACGACAACAGCGTCGGCGCCTTCATGGGAGCGGGTGATCTCGTAGCCCTCGGCGCGCAACCGCGTCAGGATGCGCTCGGAATCAACCAGCGCTTTCGGGCAGCCGAGCGAAACAAAAGAAATTCTCGGCGCGGCTTTTTGTGGTTCTGCGGACATGGCCAGCAAGTCGCATGGCCGGGCAGCCGATGCAACGAAAAAGCCCGGCCACAAGGGCCGGGCTCGAAGCAGGCAGCAAAGCGAACGATCAAAAGCGGTAGTTGACGCCCATCCGGATGGAGTGACGACGCAGGCTTTCCGAGCCGCTCATCAGATGCTGCGTGGCTGCCGGTCCGACGAGGCCAGCCGTCGTCACCTTGCCAAGGTCCGTGTAGAGGTACTCGCCCTTGATCGACCAGTTGCGGGTCAGGGCATACTCGATACCGCCGCCGAGCGCATAGCCGACCTTGGTCTTCGATGTCGTGGCGACCTGCGGCAAGACGGGGCCATTGGTGTCGCTGAAGGTGCGGGTCAAGCTGACGCCGCCCACCGCGAGACCGCCAGTGCCGTAAACCAGGGCTTCGCCAAAAGAATAACCGAGGCGACCGCGCAGGGTGCCGGTCCAGTTATTCTTGGCGGCTTGCGTGAGGGTGAACGTGTTTGGCGCAGCCGGCGCCGCGTAAAGGCCAATCGTCGTGGCGGTTTTGGAGCCGCCGCTATTGCCGTTGATGTCGCCTTCGACGCCGACGACGACATTGTTTATCTGCCAGTTGTAACCGAGTTGCAGGCCGCCGGTGAAACCGGTTCCCTTGAGCGACTGGGTCGCGGCGGCGTTCTGGATGGCGCCAATGTTGGCGGCAGTGAAGGCTGGATACGCGCCGACACCAATGACTTCGGTCTGCGCGAAGCGGCTCCACGTGGCGCCCGCGTTAACGCCGGCGTAGAAACCCGTCCAGTTCGCCGCCGTCGTGTAGGCGAGGACGGGCGCTGGCGCATAAGCGGGACTGCGGCGCGGCAGATCGGCGGCAAAAGCTGCGGATGAAATCGCAGCAAACGATGAAATCAGGGCAACACGACGCAACATGGAAATGCTCTCTTTTGTCTCTGGTGAACAGGTCAACGAAACCTGCGTGAACATCGCCGGAAAACGTTAAGATGCATTTACCTGCGCGTCCCGTGATCGCGCACAAGCCCGCATGGTAAGATACTGTCAACATTAAGAGTTTGCGAATACGCCGCGATATCTCGTTAAGCCCGCGCTAACCACGCGCGAGATTTTCAGGATTTGCCTCGGCGGATTCGAGGTCACCAGCGCGCCGATGGGCAAAGCCAATCGCCTCGCGCCGCGATGCGCCAGCCAACGCGATCCCAGGATCACACGCGAGGTTGTGTCGCGACGGCTCAGCGCGCCGGGTTCTTGTAGGCGTGGATTTTCACTTCCATCGGCCCGATGGCGGCGCATTCCGCGGTTAGAATGTCGCCGGGTTTCACCGGTCCGACGCCGGCAGGCGCGCCGGTGAAAATCACATCACCGGGGTAGAGCGTGTAAAAATCCGACGCCAGCGCGATCAGTTTTTGACAATTGTAAATAAGATCGTTGGTGTGCGCGTCGTGGCGAAGCACTCCGTTGCAGAACAGCTTGAAGGGCACGTCGTTGGGGTTGGCGATCTCGTCTTTCGTCACCATCCACGGGCCGATGACCGCGTAGGAATCCAGCGATTTTCGCATCGAGCGCTCTTCACTGCCACGCGTCGTCATGTCGAGCGAGAGGCAATAGCCGGCGACATGATCGAGCGCTTTATCCTCGGGAATTTCCGAACCTTGCTTGCCGATGATGACCATGAATTCCAGTTCATGCTCGTTAAGGCGGTCAGGAAAACGTATCTGCACGCCTTCGCCGGCGCCCACCATGGCGGAGTTCGCCTTGAGAAACAGGCCGGATTCCTTGATGCTTTTGCCTTGGCCGTCATTCGGCTTGCGGGCCCGCATTTCGGCGACGTGGGCGTGATAGTTTGTCGGCGCGGCAATCAGTTTTGAGGGATTGGCGGTCGGCGAGAGCAGCTTCACCGAGGCGAGCGGCTTGGCCGGAAAGCTGGAGCCATCGCCAACGGCGGCGCGAATTTCCGCCAGATTGGCGATCATCGGATCGCCCCACCGCGCGGGCTTCTTGCCAGCCAGCACCTTGTGCACGGCCTCGCTGATGTCGTGCACCTTGTCGCCAGCCACGACGCCGTAGCGGTCCTCGTCAAATCTGCAAAAACGCATTGGGTCCCTTTATATCCTGAGTGTGCTGAAAGCCGGCGTCGCCGTTCAGTCGATCTCGTAGCTGCCGTTCGAAAAGTTGACCCGAAGGCCAATCGTACCCTCGTTCATGGACCAGCGTTGCAAGCGGTATTTGCGGAATCCCTTCGCGTGATAGGGGTCAGCATCGGCGATGGCGCGCGCCTGCGCCTCGCTGTCGGCGCGAATGATGATCATGCCGGGGCCACAGGGTTTGCCATCTTCGCCCAGGAAGGGCCCGGCAGCAAACAGGATGCCGCGCGACTCCAGATCATATTGATGCGCCAGATGCTGGGGATGCACAGGGCGTCGGTCGCCAGCGCCCTCCACCGGATCTGAAAAGATGATCCAGAAAAGCTTTTGCAAATGCTGGCGGGCGTCTGCGTCGCTCACGATGTCGCCTCGCGCCTAACTCGCCAGTTTGCGCGAGATGATGTCTTCACAGCGCAGGTTGTTTTCCTTGACGATGTTGCCCGACATCGCCTCGCGCAATTGTTTGGAGGGAATAGCCATGCCCCAGCAGTCCGGCATCGGCATCCTCCGGCTCCAATAGGCGCCGTCGCCGGGCATGTGCGTGGCTTCATCGACCTGTTCGACTTCGGTTGTGTATTCCGTGACGAACCCATTGGGCTCGATGAAGTAGGTGAAAATGTTGTCGCCGGGGCCATGCCGACCGACGCCCCATTCGATATTGAAGCCGCCTTGCTTCATGCGCCCGGCGCCGCGCATCAACCCGTCAAAATTCGGCACCTCGTAGGCCATGTGGTTGAGCCCGGCGCCGTGGCCGCGCGCCAAGGCGATCGAATGATGGTCAGAACTGCAACGCACGAAATCCATTCGCTCCGTCACGTCGGAAAGTCTGAAACCCAGCACATCGCAGAAAAAACGGTTCTGCTTCTCGATGTTTTCGACATTCAGCACAATGTGGGAAAGCTTTGCCGGACGCGAGCGGTCGAGGATCGCCTCGGCGTGACCGACAACATCGGTCGATATGGACAGCGCCTGACCTTCAGGCGTTTCGAGGGTAAAACCGTAGCCGCCGCCGGCGACCCCCGGCAGCGCCTCGGGCGCGCCGATAATTTTCACGCCCATCGTCCGCGCCTTCTGGTGCAAGGCGTCGACCATGCGGCGATCGCGCGCCGAGAAACTCATCGAGTGCAGGCCGGCGCGGGGTCGTTCGTGCAAGGTGAGGATGTGGTGTTCAGGACCGGTGCCGCGAAGGTACAAACGATCCGCCTCGGCGGACGCCTCCTCCAGCCCCCATTGCTCCCGGTAGAAGGCGCCCGACGCCTTCAGATCGAAAACGCCGAGTTCAATTCCGCGCAGTCCGTTGACCCTGACTTCATCCATGACATCTCTCCAACCGGTTTGGTGCGGCAGTGTAGTCAAAACTTTGGCCCAAGACTACGTCTCACCGCCGCCCGCCTGGAAGCGGGAATTGATGCGTTGCTCCAGCCAACGCAGGCCGGCGACGATGAAAACCAGCGGCAATATCTGGATGACGCCGAGGGCGCAGACCGCGCCGTAGGAGCCGCCTTCCTCCCACATTGTCAGACTGATGGTGCCAAGCACGTGGGTGCCTGGCCCGACCAAAAACACCGACGCCGAGAGTTCGCGCACCGCCAGTACGAAAACATAGAGCCACGCGGCGATGAGGATGGGCGACAGCAGCGGCAGCAGGATGATGCGAAACATCTGCCAGACGCCGGCGCCGGAAACTTGTGCGGCCTCCTCCAACTCCTTGTGGATTTGTGTCACACCGCTGGTGGCGAAGCGCATGCCATAGGGCAGGTAGAGCGTGATGTAGGCGATCAGCAGAATCCAGACGGTGTTGTAGACCGGGATCGGCAGCATCAGGTAGGCGAACAGCACGCTGGCGCCAATGATGATGCTGGGGATGGCTATCGGCGTAAAGGCGAGCGCGTCGAGCATCCAGCCATGGCGTTGCGCGCCGCGCTGCGTCACCCATGCCGCGACGAAAGTCAGCACCGAAACGAAAGTCGCTGCAGCCGCACCGAGAAAGACACTAGTGCGCACGGCTTCGAGAAAAATCGGATAATGCAGCACAAACTGGTAATTCGCCCAGGTGAATGGTGAGGTGGAAGGCATGAACGGCGTCGCCAGGTTGCGAAAAAACGATTGCCACACGAGCGTCAGCAGCGGCAACCCCAAGGTCAGCGCAAACATGGCGCTCATGGCAATGGTGACAGGCCAGCGCCAGGCGCCCAGTTTCAACGGCACGGGTTTGTAGCCTTTGCCGGTGATGGTGGCGTAGGCCTCTGCGTTGCGAGTGGCGCGGCGATAGAAATAAACCGCGATCACGCACAGTAAAAGCAGCGCCAGGCTGAGCGCGCTGGCGACGCCGAATTCGGGCGTCGACTGCCCAGTGGCGCGTTGCACCTCTGTGGTGAAAACGTAAATCCGTGAGGGATTGCCGATCAGTCGCGGCACCTCAAAACTCTCGATGCCGCGCACAAACAGCAACAACACCGTCGAAAGGATGGCCGGGCGCAGGATCGGCAGGGTGACGCGCAGCAGGATTTGCGCTTGTCGCGCGCCGCACATGCTCGCCGCCTCTTCCATGCGCACGTCGAGCATGCGCAACGCCGGGCCGAGCAGCAGATAGGCTAGCGGAAAAAAATGTGACGAAAGCGCCCAGATCATCCCCACCATCGTGTAGATGTTCAGTAACGGTTGCGACGATCCCGTGGCGGATTTGTAGAGATTGTTGAACCACCCGATGTTGGGCGACAGGGTCAGCATCCACGCCATCGTAATCAACAGGCCGGGCAGGGCGAACGAAACCAGCGCCAGGGTGTGAAACGCTTCCTTGCCCGGCGCGTCGGTGCGCTCGACGACCATCGCCACCGCGCCACCCAGTACAAACGTCAGTACAGCGGTTCCCGAAGCGAAAATAAGGGAGTTGGCGAACAGCCGCAAAACGCTCCAGTGGCCGAACGCCTCGCGAAAGTTGTCGAGCGTCCACGCCCCCGGACCAAAGCCCGTGTCCTCACTGAACGCCGTGTAGAAAAGCGCCACCAACGGCACAAGGACGAACCACGCGCAAAGCACCGCGCACACCCACATCAGGATCGATGCGGGCCGGATGCGGCTGGTCCAGCGCAGCACAAGCGAAGCGCCATGCACCGGCGGCAGGGATTGCGGAATGGTAGTCAATTGAAGCGTTTCCTAGAGTGGCTCAGGAGCTTTTTCGGTCTCCGTTACAGCGATTTACAAGCCCTAACGCGGCTTGAAAATACTGTTGAACTGGCGGATGCGGCGACGGTCCTCTTCGGTGTCGAGAAGCACGGTGACTATTTTTTTGCCGGCGAGCGCCTCAAGGATGCCGGGCGGATGGGTGGCGACATCGGGGCGCGTCGGCAGCCGCCCGAACGTCGCCAGAAAAGTCTGCGCCTCGGCGCTGATGGCAAAGTATGCGGCAAGGCGCGCGGCATTGGGATGCGGCGCCAGTTTTGACACGCCGACCTGGCCAAAAAACAGCACCACCGGGTCCAACGCGAAAAAATCCGTCGGGCCGCCGCCAAGCCTTACGTTGATCGTCAGGTTCAAATAGTTGTTGAGCGCCAGCAGATACTCGCCCGATCCCACCGCGCGCGCCACGGCGAGGTGGCCGTCGATGGCGACGGGCTGCGTCACAGCGACAATCTCGTTTAGCAGCTTGAGGCCGGGCGCCTCGCCGTAGTGCCGCAACATGCCGGTCATCCAGGCATCGTCCGTCGCGTCGATGGCGACGCGGCCGGCGAGGTCCTTGCGCGTCGCCAGTTCGTCATAGGTGCGCGGCAAGTCCTGCTTGCGCAACTTCTGCGTATTGTAGGCGGGTGTGTTGTAGTTGGCGTAGACTCCGTACCAGCGGTGGCCCGGGTCAATCGCCTGCGGCGACAGTCGACTGGCTTCCGGCGGCGTGAATTCGAGCAGC
>JAYTTW010000142.1:0-7028 GCA_043744855.1 Hyphomicrobiales bacterium | reverse complement strand
GCGAATTTCTTCCAGACGAGTTTGCCGGTCGCCGCGTCGAGCGAAGCGAGCCAGCAACGTGTGCCGCGATCCCCGCCGGCTGCGACAATGATGATCTTGTCCTTGATGGCGAGCGGCGCAGCGGTGAGCTGCACGTCGGTCTGATCGTGCAGATTGGTTTCCCAAACGACCTTGCCGGTTTCCTTGTTGGTTGCGATGGCGCGCGCCGGATAGTTGGCGACGGTGATGACGAGATTGCCCCACAGCGCCGCGCCGCGATTGGCGAGGGGCGCCTTCTCCTGACCGGGGTCCATGCGCCAGACGATGCGACCGACATCGCCGGAGCGCGCATCAATCTTGTAAAGAACGCCCCACTGGTCCGTCAGGTAGAGATAACCGCCTTCCGCAAGCGGCGTCGATTGCAGGTTTTCATTCGCCGCCGTGCCGCCAATAGCGGTGGCGAAGGCCAGCTTCAAATCCTTGACGTTGCCACGATTGATCTTGTCGAGCGGCGAATACCGCTGGGCGTCGTAAGTGCGATGGTTCATCAGCCAGTCGCCCGGCGCGGGATTGGCCAGCGCCTGTGGCGTTACATCGGCGGCCAGCGCCGGGAACGCGGCGAGCAGCGACAACGCACTCAGGCAATTGCGGAAGCGCGCATTTCGGGCTGGACAGGCATGGTTATAAACCATCGTTTCTCTCCTCTTGTGCGGCGATTGCGTCTGCGCACAACGGTTGCTTGCCGGTACTTCGTGCAAGCCGCGAAGCGCTCATGCTAGTGGGGAATCTCGCCGGCGCCAATGTTTGATTTTCCCCACACTGGCGTGGCAGGGATGGGGATCGTCAAGGCGGGCTGCGGCGGCTAGAACCAACGCCGCAGCCGGCGCAGGCGCAGAACTCGAGGCCGAAAATGCCATCACCAGGGATCAACAACATGACGCGGCGGCGTTTCGTCGGCACGGCGTCGGCTTCGGCGTCTGCATGGGCCGCGCCCCTGCCCGCCATCGCCCAGGCGCCAGTGACGCTGAAAGTCGGCATTGCCAATTCGTCGAGCGACATCGGATTTTTCCTCGGCATCCACAAGGGCTGGTATCGCGAGGCGGGCATCAACATTGAGGCAACCGCGTTCCGCTCGGCTGCCGACATGGTGGCGCCCATGGGGGCCGGCCAGCTCGACATAGGCGGCGGCTCGGTGTCCGCCGGTTTCTACAATGCGTTCGCGCGCGGCATCCGGTTGCGCGTGGTCGCCGACAAGGCGTCGTCACAACCTGGCTACGGCGTCAACAAGTGTCTCGTAGCGAAAAAGCACTTCGACAGCGGTCGCTTCAAGACATTGGCCGACCTGAAGGGTATGAGGGTCGCGACCAACGGTCCGGGCAACAGCGGCTGGGGCAGTCTGTGGGCCTATCTGCGCGCCGGCGGCCTGCGCCCCGACGACATCAGCACCATCGATATCGCCTACCCCGAACATGTGCTGGCGCTCGCCAACGGCGCCATCGATGCGGCGGTGACAACCGAACCCTCCGCGACGCTTGCCGTTCTCAATGGCCACGCGGTCGTTGCCGCTACCGATGATGTGACGCTGCCGCGACATGCGATCGCGCAATTGCTGTATTCGGAAAAGATGGCCGCAAACACCGATCTGGGAAAGCGCTTCATGATCGCTTATCTCCGCTCGATCCGGTATTATTTCGCCGCTTGCCGCGACGGCAAACTGGCCGGAGACAACGCCGAGGAAGTCATCGCCGTGCTCACTCAATCCACCGCCATCAAGGATTCGCAGGTCTACCGCACCATAACTCCGAACGGCGTCGACCCTGACGGGCGCATCGAAATCGCCACGCTCAAACAGGACCAGCAGGTGTATCGCGAGCTCGGCTGGATGCAGAGCGAGACGAGCGTTGAGCAGGTGCTGGACCTGTCTTTTCTGGAGGCTGCGCTTGGTGAACTGGGGCTTTATAAAGCAACCCCGCGATAACGCCCGATACAGTTGAGCGAGCCAACGTCGAACATGCCCATGTCTGCCGAAATGTCCATGTCTCCCGAAATGTCCATGTCTCCCGAAACGCTTCTGCACGAACTTGAAGAGCGCGGGCAAAAGTTGACGACGCCCTGCGGCGATGGCGTCATGGTGTGGCGCATTTGGGGCGAGGGTAAACCACTGGTGCTGCTGCATGGCGGTTCTGGCTCGTGGAAGCACTGGGTGAAAAACATTGACGCGCTCGCCGCGCATCGTCGCCTGCTGGTCGCGGATTTGCCGGGTATGGGGGATTCAAGTACGCCGCCGATGCCGACGTCATTCAAACATTTCGCGTCCATCATCGGCGAAGGCGTGGCGGCGCTGGCCCCGGGCGCCGCGTACGACATCGCCGGCTTTTCTTTCGGCTCCGTCGTGGCCCACCACATGGCCGCAGCCTTTCCCGAACGGATTGGCCACATCACGCTCATCAACGGTCACATGATCGGCCCGTACCTGGCGCAACCCCACCAGATGCTGAGCCGTTGGCGCGATGTGAGCGATCCCGAGGCGTTCGCCGCGATCATGCGATCAAACCTGAAGACGCTGATGATGTCCGACGCAACAAAAATCGACGATCTGGCGATTTATCTTTACGCGATGGACTTGCGGAAATCGCGGCTGCGCCCGGCCAGCCTGCTTGGCGAGCGAGACCCGTATCTCATTGCGAGTATCACGACGCCAACGCTGGTGATCGCTGGCGCGCTCGATCCCGTGGGTTACCCGAGTGTCGAGGCGCAAGCTGCAGAATTCCGGCGTGCGCGCCCGGACGCACGCGTCGAAATATTGCCACATACAGGTCACTGGGCCATGTACGAGGCGCCCGACGCTATAAACCGGCTCATTCTTTCCGGCGGGAATAATTAAAACCGTTCAACACAGATGGTCACATCGGCGGCTGTGGCGGGAACTCGAGTTTGGATGTGTCGTAGCCAAGTGCGCGCGCCCGCATAATCAGTTTGCCGAGAAACGTCTTTGAGGGAACCTTCCGGGTGTAAATCCACAAATCCTTGAAGTCGGGCGATGCGTCGATAAACCAGCTGTAGTCATCGTCGTGGTCGAGTATCCAGTAGTCCTGCGAAATCAGGAAATTATATTGGACGTGAATTTTCGCATTGAAGCCAGGATCTAGAATGGTCCCGTCGCCGACAAGGGATTTTTCCTTGCCGTTGCGCGCGCCCTCGCGACAGGCGTCTTTCACTCGCACAACGCGTGGCGCGGCCTGATAGCTCGTCGAGCCCGCGACGCAGCCATCGGTCAACCACATCGGTCGACGCCCGATTTCGAGCCACGTCCCCGTGTAGAAACGCGCCATGTCCACACGTTTGGTCGGCTGCGGGGCCTGCGCAAACGCCGGCGTGGCGCAGCCCGCAATTGCGACAAGTGCAGCGGTTGACAGCACCAAAGTTTTCAAACTCATCTTCAAATCCTGAAAAAACCGGTTTGGCGTTGTCATGTTCCGGCGGGAGATGCCAATACCTGAAAAACGTTCGGTCGTCGCATTGGTTCCGAGGTTCATTGCTCGCCGACCCGGCCAACCGCGCTGATGAGACGCCAACCGCGCTGCGGTTTGTCTTGGTGTCCCGGACAGGCTATTCGGCATCGCCAGCGCCCTTTTCATGAGGAGACCCCCATGCATCGCCTGCCCATGAAATACCGCCCAACGCTATGCGCGGCAACGCTGGCTTTGCTTGCAATGAGCGGGGCCGGGTTGGCGCAACAAAACGAGTTTCTGAACCGCCCCATCAAAGTTGTCGTGCCGTTCGCGGCCGGTGGCGGCAATGACATTTTCGCAAGGGTCGTGGGCGCCAAAGCCTCCGAAATTTTAGGCCAGCCGCTGGTTATTGAAAACCGGCCTGCTGCGGGCGGGCGTCCGGCGGCGGAGTTTGCGATGAAGCAGCCCGCCGATGGATACACGCTGTTTGTTGGCGCGAGCGGCGTCATGTCGATCGCTGTCGCCGCCTATCCAAATCTCGCCTATCATCCCACCAAGAACTTTCTCCCGATCAGCATGATCGCCAGCTTTCCGCTGATCCTGATCAGTCCGGAGCCACTGCCGATCCGGAATGTCGCCGACCTCGTCGCCTACGCCAAGGCCAATCCCGACAAATCGAATTACGGCACGACGTCGCCAGCTTTCACCATGGCGTCGGAATTGCTGAAATTGAAAACCGGCATGCCGGCCACCGCCGTGCCGGTAAAGAGCAGCGCCGAGATGGTGCTGTGCGTGATGCAGGGGGCCTGCCTGCTGACCATCTCGGACGGGCCACCGGCGATACCGCAGATCACTGCGGGCAAGGTGCGGGCGCTCGCCGTCACCGGCGCCGAACGATCGTCGGAGTTACCGGACGTGCCGAGTATGGCGGAGGCCGGCTTTGGCGAGGTGAACACCAAGCTGTGGTCGGGGTTTTTCGCGCCTGCCGGCACGCCGCGCGAAATCGCCAAAAAACTTGGGGACGCCATACAAAAAGCGGTGCGCGACCCCGAGGTATCCAGCAAACTCAAGGCGTTGGCAGTGACACCGTCGGGCAATACGTCAGAGCAATTCCGCCAGATAATCGACGCCGATATTGTCTCCTACATTGGCGTTGTGAAGGCCGCCAACCTGACGTTCGAATAGCGCTCTGTCCACGCTCTGTCCCTTGGCGACGGGCGACTTGTTAAAATTTTAACCATCCTTGCCTACAAATCTCAGGGTTCCACGCGCTTGCCCATGCGCGCCACCATTTGGCATGTCGGGGCCATCGCGCTCGTAATTTGCGTCTGGAGGCGTCGGCGGCGTTCGCCCGCCTCCGGGATTACCCTGAGAGTGCGTGTTGATGAGTGCTTTTCTAGAGGTTCAGCGCGAGCCGCGCTTGCGTCGCGGCGCCAAACCGTTTCTGGCCCTGCTCAAAATCTCGGTCGCCAGCGTCGCGGGAGCGGCAATCTGCTCTGCCGTGTTGCGCAGTGGCGAACCCGAGGGCGCCTCCATGGAGGCCCCGCAGTCCGCCGGCCTGGTTGGCTTGCGCGGCGCGTTTTACGGCGAACGCGAGACATCGCAATTGCCCGCGCGGCCAGGGAGCGCTGAAGCGCGGGCAACCGTTGCAATCGACACAAGCGTGCTGTTTGGCGCGCCGATCCGTACCGGTCTGTTTGACGCCAACGCGGACGAACAATTCGCCATCAACCGCTTCCTTGAAAAGCCAAGCGCGCCGACGCGCAGCTTGCAGGTCGCCAGTTCGTCGCTGCCTGCGGCGAAACCAGCTGTACCGGCTCCGGCACTTGCGGCTCCAGTTCCTGCAGCGCCACCGTCCCGCCTCGCCAGCCTGACGCCGGAGCCCCAAGTCGTGGCGCCGTTGCCGACGGCCAACCCGTTTCGCGCCAACACCGTTCCAGGCAAGCCCGTTTCAGACAAGTCCGCCATCGAGAAAGCCGCTGTCGACAAACCCGCTGTTGACAAGCCAGCACCAACGCCGGCGCTGCGCGAGGTTGAACCCCCGGCGCAAAAAACCGTTATCAGCCGAACGACGCCTGCGCCGCAGAGGCGCGTTGTGGCTCGCGTTGCGGGAACGACCGAAACCCCTGCTAAAAGCGAGCCTGGATTTTTCGAGCGCCTTTTCGGCGCTGCCAACACGGCTTCGACGCAGGCGATGGCGTACGCGCGCACCGACGAGGACAGCGGCCTGTCGCGCCGTCAACCCGCAGCGCCGGCGCGCTCGTCTGGCGGCGGCGTCGCCGTCTATGACATCGCGACGCACACCGTAACGCTGCCGGGGGGTCGTCGGCTGGAGGCCCATTCGGGCTTGGGACAGCACAAGGACAACCCAAGTTCGGTACACGTGAAAAATCGCGGCGCGACGCCGCCAAACACCTACAACCTGTCGCTGCGCGAACAGGTTTTTCATGGTGTGCGGGCGCTACGGCTGACGCCAACCTCGGGCCGGATGTATGGTCGCGACGGAATGCTGGCGCATAGCTTCATGCTGGGAGCGGGGGGCGATTCCAACGGGTGCGTGGTGTTTCGCGATTACCAGACGTTCCTCAACGCCTACCTGCGCGGCGAAATCCGCCAGTTGGTAGTGGTCGGCAACGCCAGTTCGACAATCGCGCAGGGTTATTGATTTGCCTGCTGAGGCGAGGAACACGCCGGTCGAGGGTTGAGGCTTTTCCGCACGCCTCCCATATCTCTATACTGCGCGAGAACGCCCGCCCCGCGCAGCCGGAGACCCTGACATGACCGACACCCCCATTGCAGCACCGCAAAGCGGCCCCCTGCCGCCGCCAGTCAAGCTGGCATTCAGCCATGTCGGTCTGCATTGCGTCGACCTGCCGCGCATGGTGGATTTCTACACGCGCGTTCTGGGTTTCACCGAAACGGATCGCGGTGTGGCGCGAGGTTATGACATCGTCTTCACAAGCTGGGACCCGGCGGATCATCATCAGGTGGCGCTGGTGGCCGGGCGCCCGGATCTCGCCGGCTTCAACCACATCAACCAATTGTCTTTCCGCGTGCCGCAACTGGAGGACGTGCAAAGCGTCTGGCGGCGCGTCAAGGATGAGGCCGGCGTCCACGATTTGCGCGGCACAAATCACGGCAACGCTTTCTCGATGTATTTTCGCGATCCCGAGGGCAATCGTCTCGAAGTGTTTTGCGATACGCCGTGGTACATTTCGCAGCCCTGCATCGAGCCGCTCGACCTGTCACGACCGGCGGCGGAGGTACTGGCGGAAGCCGAAGCGTTTTGCCGCGCCGCGCCTGGCTTTGCGCCAATGGCGGAGTTCCAGAACAACGTGGCGTTGAAAATTGCCGAGCACGCCGCGCGAAACGCCGCGTTGAGCGCCGCTTCTCCCAGATGAGCGGCGACGATATTCGCGACCGCATTGGCGCGCTGGAGCGGGAAGCCGAACGCAACGATGCGCTGATTGGCTCGTGCCGGAAAGCCATGACGCTAGCCAAAGCGGCGATGACCTTGGGCGCCGCGATATTTTTCGCCGGCTTGACGGGGGCCTTGAACCCACCTCCCGCCGCGAGCCTCGCCGCTATCGCCGCGAT
>JAYTTW010000141.1:0-1847 GCA_043744855.1 Hyphomicrobiales bacterium | reverse complement strand
GGACATCTCTACTTCGGTAAAAGGGGACATCTGAACTTGGGGGTTACACGGATCGGAAAAGTCCTTCAACTTTTCGGCGATTCGCGTTAGAATGGCGGCGACCCCCGGAGCTTCGCGTGGCCCCAATAAAACCTCACATTCTCATCGCTGGCGGCGGCATTGGCGGCATGTGCGCCGCCGCTGCGCTCTTGCAACGCGGCTTCGAGGTATCGATTTTCGAGCAGGCCGATGAATTGCGCGAGATTGGCGCCGGCATCCAGATCAGTCCCAACGGCAATCGCGTGCTTGACAGCATCGGCGCCTTCGAAACACTGCGTCGCCTCTCGTGCAAAGCCGAGCGTAAAGAAGTGCGCTTGTGGAACTCCGGCAAGGTCTGGAAGCTTTTTGACCTCGGCGACGCCGCCGTCGAACGCTACGGCTATCCGTACCTCACGGTGTATCGTCCGGATCTGCTGAAATCCCTGACCGACGCCGTGATGCGGCAGAACCGCGACGCGTTGCATCTCAATTCGCGCATCGCCGGTTATACCGAAACCGGCGACAAGATCACGCTGACGTTGGCGGATGGCAGAACCATCGAGGGCGATGCGCTGATTGGTTGCGACGGCGTCAATTCCGTTGTGCGTGCCTGCGCCGTCAACGATGCGCCGGCGTATTTTCCGGGCATGATGATCTGGCGCAGCGTCATTCCGCTCCATGCCTTGCCAGCGCACATGCAGGAAAGCATGGCCGTCAATTTCATCGGACCTAACGGTCATGTCGTGCATTATCCGCTGCGTGACGGCGAAATCATGAACCTTGCCGCGACCTGCGAGAAACCCGAGTGGGACGAGCCGGGCTGGATGGCGGAGGGCTCCAAAAAACAGTGTCACGCAGATTTTTCTGGCTGGCACGAAGATGTGCACACGCTCATCGACGCCGCGCCCAAACTAATAAAGTGGGCATATCTGTTGCGTCAGCCGCTGTCGCGTTACACCTATGGCCGCGTCACGTTGCTGGGCGACGCGTGCCATCCGACCTTGCCGTTCCTCGCGCAGGGCGCTGTGATGGCGCTGGAGGACGGGGTTGTGCTGGCGCGCTGTTTTGCCCAATACGCCGACGTGCGCGAGGCGCTCGGCGCCTATCAACGCGCCCGTCTCGAACGCGATAACGCCATGGTGCAGGGCGCCAGCGATATGGTCTCGCGTTTTCACAATCCGGATTATCGCGATCCCGACAAAGCCGACGCGTTCATCAATCGGGAATGGAGCGGCGAGGCGGTGGCGGCGCGCTATGAGTGGCTGTTCGCCTACAATTGCGATACGGCGCCGATTTAGACGCATAGACTTCAGGCGCATTTTCATGGCATTTGCGCGCACGCCTTATGCAAGTTTGCACCACGGCGGCGATCTGGCGCGCCGGCTGCGCGCCCAATTGTTGGGGCTGAATGAAGCGCAAGTGGCCTACAAGGGCCTGCGCGAGGCGCGCAGTTCATTGGCAAGAGCTCTGGCGGAGGTGGCCGGCGACTGAAGTCACGGCGTCGCCGGCTCCATACGCGCGGCTTTCCAGTGTTCGGCGGCGGCTTTGCCGGTGAGAAACTTCACAAACGCGGCGGCGGCGGATTTGGCTGTGGCGTCGGCGAAAACTGCGGCGTCGTATTCGGTGTATTGTTGCAGCGGTTGCGGCACCAGGCCGGCGACGACGCAGCCCGGCGCCTCGGCCTCGCTGGCATTGAAAAACCCCATTTCGAATTCGCCGCTCGCGACGCGTTCGCGCGCCGGGCCGAGGCCATCGAATTTGCCTTTGGCGACAACAGCGTCCCAGACGCCCAACTCGCCCAGAATGCGTCGGGTTTTTTCGCCGCTGCC
>JAYTTW010000140.1:0-1856 GCA_043744855.1 Hyphomicrobiales bacterium | reverse complement strand
CACAGGGCCGGGGCTGGCGGTCCATACGGCACCGATCTATCGCATGCCGTTTGGCCAGATTTTCGGCGCGGGCGTATCCGTCGCGGCTGCTGGCGCCTTGCAGGCTCTACTGGATGAGTTCATCGCGTCAACACGCGAGCGCAAGCGCATGGGCGCTTCGCTTGTCGAAGATCCCGACGCACAACTTGCCTGCGCGCAAGCCTGGGGCGCCATCGATCTCGCGCATATGATCATCGACCGCAATTTCGGCGCTCTGCTGGCGGCTGCGCAGGCCGGCGTGGCGACGCCGATCGCCACCCGATTGCGATACAAATACCAGATGTCGACGATCACCGATCGTTGCCGCGCGGCTGCGCAGACGCTCGTCGAGCTGTCCGGCGCTGCCGGCCTGTCGGGAACCTCGCCGCTACCGCGCCTGCTGGCGGACATCGCGGCTGGACGCCAGCACATCTCCAACCAGCACGCGCTGCACGGACGCGATGTGGGGCGGGGCATGCTGGGGTTGCCGGAAAAGCTGGAGTTTATGGTGTAGTTTGATGGGCGGTTTCCCGACTATAATGGAGGGAAGTATTCAGGCTCCATCCAGCAACGTGAGGCACTTCATGTCTGGCAACACCATTCACCTTCATCGCGTTTTTCGAGCACCGCCCGAGCGAATTTATCGCGCCTTTCTGGATGCGGACGCCATTGTCAAATGGATGCCGCCACATGGCTTCACTTGCAAAGTGCACCATATGGACGCGAAAGTTGGCGGCTCGTTCAGAATGTCGTTCACGAATTTCAGCAACGGGCAGAGCCATTCATTCGGCGGCGACTATCTTGAGTTGAAGCAGAACGAGCGTCTTCGCTACTCCGATAAATTCGACGATCCGAATTTGCCGGGCGAGATGCAGACGACGATCGAATTGAAGTCGGTTTTTTGTGGCGCCGAAGTCAGCATCACGCAGGCGGGAATACCTGACGCTATTCCGCCGGTGATGTGTTATCTCGGCTGGCAGGAATCACTCGTGTTGCTGGCGCAACTGGTTGAGGCGGAGGTGAAGGGGTAGCGTCGACAGCGACATCGCCTCTATTTTGCCTCCGCCTTCGCGACAATCTCTTGCACACGCTTTTTCTGCGCCGGGGTAATGTCCGTCACCACGCTTACGGTGGCTTTCCTCGTCGTTTCGGCGTCGATAAAATCCATGTAGCGTTGCGTCTTTTCTCCTTCGGCCACCAGTTGCGGATCGGTCAGCGCTGACTTCACCGCATTGCGCAGAAACGCTAGCCGTTCGGTTGGCAAGTTGGGCGGCGCTACGAGAATGCGACCAAGATTTTCCGCTGTCGAGTGCAGATCGAAAATCCATTGTTGATCGGCGTCGAGCGGTAGTGCGTCGAAGATCGTTGGCAGGTTGGGGAAGAAGCGTGATTTGACGCGGCCCATGGTTGCGAGGGCCTTGTTCTGGCCGGATTTGACGTAATTGTTGGCGGATGTGTCAGAGACGTAGATCATATCCATCTCGCCTTTGGTAACGGCGATGGCGGCTTCATTGCTGCCGGGATAGCCCATTACCACGCGGCAATCCAGTTTGAGGGCTTCACAGGTGAAGGCGGCGCCGTCCGACAATCCATCGATTGGGCCGCTGCCGGACCACATGAAACGCTTTTTCGCGTCGAGCGCTTTTTTTGGCGTGTCGATGGGGGAATCGGGGCCGACAAGCCAGACCCATGGCGAGGCGCTGACGGTGCCGAGGTGACTGAGCTTGCCCAGATCAAAACGGACTCCGGGCTGATCGGTGAGTTGCGAGAAGGCCGCGCCGAGGCCGTTGACGATCATGAAATTCAGTCCGTCGGGCGGCGCGGTCATGATGCGATTA
>JAYTTW010000139.1:0-7113 GCA_043744855.1 Hyphomicrobiales bacterium | reverse complement strand
TTAAAGACGTTTGGCGGCGATATCCGCGCCGTCGCGCAACGCCCGCAGTTTCTTCCAGGTCACCACGGGATCGGTCTTGCCATAGCCAGGGAAGGTGCCGAAACCGCAATCGGAACCTGCGATAACGCGCTCCGCGCCGACAATCGCCGCTCGTGCCACGATGACGCTTGCTTGCAGCCTTGCAATGGGCAAACCGCGATGCGATCACAAGAGCTGCCGGACACATTCCATGAGTATCAACCGTCCCATGATCGTCAATCGTCGCAACCTGCTGGGCGGCGCCGCTGGCCTTGCGCTGGCGCCATTTGTAGCGCGAAAGGCGTTGGCACAAGCTTATCCTTCAGGTCCGGTGCGCCTGTTCGTCGGCTTTGCGGCGGGCGGCTCGACCGACACGGTAGGACGGCTGGTGGCGCAAGCCCTGTCGGAACGCCTTGGCCAAAGCGTGGTGGTGGAAAACCGGCCCGGCGCCGGCACCAACATCGCGACTGCCGCAGTGATAAAATCGCCGCCTGACGGGCAGACGTTGTTGATGGTGGGTCCGTCCGCAGCCATCAACGCAACGCTGTACAGCAATTCCGGCTTTGTTTTTCTGCGCGACACGTCGCCTGTCGCGAGCCTGATGCAACAGCCTCAGGTCCTGCTGGTCAATCCGGGCGTTGCCGCAAAATCGCTGGTCGAGTTGATCGCTTACGCCAAGGCCAATCCCGGCAAACTCAGCTTCGCCTCGGCTGGTGTCGGCTCCATCGGGCATCTCTCCGGTGAGTTGTTCAAGATGATGGTTGGGGTCGATCTCCTGCACGTGCCGTATCGCGGCGCCGCCCCTGCCCTGACCGATCTTCTCGGCGGGCAGGTGCAGGGGTCGTTTGCGGGGCTGGCGGGCGCCATCGAGTTTGTGCGCGCTGGCAGCCTGCGGGCGCTCGCCGTTTCGACGCGCGAGCGCGCCAGCGCGCTGCCAGATTTGCCAAGCGTCGGCGAAATCGTCGCCGGTTATGAATCGAGCGACTGGTTTGGCGTCGCAGCGCCGAAAGGCACGCCGCGCACCATCCTCGAAAGGCTCAACACAGAGCTGAACCAGATCATCGCCCAACGCGACATGCAGGCGCGTTTCGCTGAACTTGGCGGCGCCGCGTTGCCGATGACGCGTGAGGGTTTCGCCAGCCTCGTCGCCAATGACACGGCAAAATGGGCCAACGTGATCCACACCGCGAACATCCGGCAGGAGTAGCCGCGCGAGCGACGCTGCCAGAGTCAGCAACGCTGCAACCTCAGGCGAGCCTCAGCGCGCGTGTCAGTTCACTGGCCGAGGCCATGCGTTCCGCGTGCATGACGAGATCGATGATTTTATCGACCTGCGCCGTCGCCATGCGCGTCGAGGCGAGCTTGCGGAATTTTTCGACGACCTGCGCCTCGCTGGCGAACTTCGCTTCGCTGCCGCGCGGCGCTTCGACGGTCTCCGTATGGACCTCGCCGTTTTTGAGCCGCACCTCGACACGGATTTTGTGGCGATAGCGCGAACCAAGCGCCGTAATATCAGGGTCTTCCACCACCTCAACGCGACGCGAGAAAGCGATGCGCGCGGGATCGGCGACCTTGTCCTGCGTGAATTGCGCGACGAACGCGTCGCCGTCGAGCAACAACGTCGCGATGCAATAGGGCAGATTGAGTTGCGCCGAGGTCAGCCCCTCCGGACGATACGGCCAGCCGACGTGATCGACCGTCACGCGCGAGCCATGAACGATGATTTTCTCGACATCCTCAGGACCAAACGGACGCCGCGCCTGAATATCCTGCAGGGCGTCGAGCGTGGTGTGATTGCTGCCGACGCACGAATAAAATTTCAGCGCGATTTGCAGCGTTTCAAAACGCTCCCCAAGGCCTTCCGACAACGCGGCAAGATTGTAGCGGTCGTGCGAGCGCGAGAAGGTCGAGCAAAAGCCGCCGTACTCGCTCTCGAACACGTTTTGAATGCCGGTAAAACCGCGCCGCGCGAGAATGGCGCCGTAATAGCCGCTTTGCGCCGAGCGACCGGCGTGCATGCGCTTGACCATGGAGCCATATTGCGCCGCCATGAGGCCGGCCGATTGGGTGCCGGCGATCCCCAGGGCATTTAGGGTTTGTGCGACATCAAGGTGCAGCGCGGCGGCGGCGCCGGCGGCGGCAGAAAACACGCCGAGAGTGGCGCCAGAATGCCAGCCCTGGCCGATGTGCTCCTGCCCCATGCAAATGCCGACGCGCGGACCAATTTCGTAGCCAGCGACAGCGGCGGCGAGAAAGCTGCGCCCGTCGAGACTGGCGTCGCGCTCGCAAATCGCCAGCACCGGCGGCAGCGTGACTGCGCCGACGTGCAACACACCGACGCGATGGACATCGTCGAGTTCGAAACTCTGCACCAGCGCGCCGTTAATGAGCACCGCGTGCGGCGCCGAAAGTTTTCCACGGTCGCCCCACACGCCGGCTTTGCCGCCGGTGTCTTCGTCCGCCAAGGTGTCCTGAAGGATGCGACTCCACGGCAGCACCACGCCATAAATGGCGCAACCGAAGGAATCGAGCATCAGCAATTTTATGCGCGCCAGCACTTCGGTGGGGATATCGGCATAGCGAAACCTCGAGACAAATTGCGCGATGGCGTGGCTGTGCGGATTGGCGGGATCGTTGGCGTGCGCCATGTTTTATCTGCCCCGGACGAAGTGTCCCGTTTGCGCCGCGAGGGAGGCCGCGCTGGCGCCGCCATAGCTCTCCCCCAAGGCAATCGCAAGCGGGGCAACGATGTGGGAAAGAGATTCTGGCGGAACCGGGAGGTTTGGTGCGCCCAAGGGGAATCGAACCCCTGTTTTCGCCGTGAAAGGGCGACGTCCTGGACCGCTAGACGATGGGCGCTGCAGCGCACCGGGAACCGGCGCGGGATGGCGACTCTATAGAGGCAGCCCTGCGGCAGCGCAAGACAACGGCGCCAACTTTGACACGAACCCAACCTTGAAAAACGCCGGCGACGTAGCCTATTGCAACTGCGGGGCTGGACGCAAACCCTCGGCAGGCGGCGCACCTGCGGGGGCGGCGGCGGGGCTGCCGGCAACCGGCTCAGCAGCTTTCTTGGCGTCGCCGTCTTTGGCGTTTTTGAGCTTCGCTTCGGCCTCGGCTTTCGCCGCCGCGTAGGCGTTGACCATGTTGACGCGGGCCGAGGGGCGGATGATCGCGACTTGTTTTTTTGCGGAGTTTCCCGACGCATCCAATGAGGTCGTCGCGCCCAGCGCCGGCCTCAGCGACGGGCTGGCGAGCTCGCTTGTGAGAGGCCGGAGTGCGCTTTGGTTTGTACGGGCAATGGGCTTCAAGGCAGCTTGCGGATCGGCGCCAACTTCGGCCTGGGAATGGGTCGCGAAAACCGCGCAGAGACAACCCGCAAAGAACCTGACTGCATAAAAACGGAACATGGTTCACCTCGTCGCGGCAACTCTAGCCGCGAAGTGCAAACGCGAGGTGATCAAACAAACTGAATTTTTAATTAATAGCGCGATTATACGTGCTCGACCGAGACGATGCCGGGGATGGCTTTCAAAGCCCCGGCAATTTGCGAGGAAACAAGAAATTTCCCCGGCAATCTGACTTCGACCTCGCTGCGTGCGCTTGGCAGCATCAGGATCAGCGACACTTCGCCCTCGCCGCGCTGGGAAAGCCGACGCGAAATCGACTCGAGCGGCTGCTCGTCGCGCAGGAAAATGCGCAGCCCTTTTTGCACTTTGGCCGCCGCCTGCTCGAGTGGCTCGACGGTGACGATGCGGGCGCGAACCTCTTCGCCCTCAAGGTTGGCTTGCAACGCGATGAGCACGGCGGCGCCTTTTTCGAGAAAATCGCGGTACTGGTTCAGGCCTTCCTGAAAAATAATCGCCTCGTACTGACCGGAGGGATCGGAGAGCGTCACAATGCCCATCTTGGAGCCGGATTTGGTGCGCCGCTCGGTGCGATCCAGCACCGTTGCCGCGACCCGCGTCGACGACGCGCCCTGTTTGACGGAATGTACGAAATCCGCCCACCGCTCGACGCGAAGCCGCTGCAAAAGGCCGGCGTAGTCGTCCAGCGGATGTCCTGACAAAAAGAATCCGACGGCGTCGAATTCGCGCTTTAGCCGCTCGGCTGCGGTCCACGCCGCAGCTTCGCGCAGACGGAACGTGTTGGCCCCCTCCAGGGCGCCGAACATGGCGGTCTGGCCGATGGCGCGATCGTCCTGGGATTGACCAGCCAGCGCCAGCACGCTTTCCATCGCCGCAAAGGCGCGGGCGCGATCGGGCTCCAGTGTGTCGAAGGCGCCGGCGGCGGCGAGGCTTTCCAGCACCTTCTTGTTGACCTCGCGCGGATTGAGACGGCGCGCGAAGTCGGCGAAACCGGCGAATGGTTTTTCGCCGCGCTGCGCAACCAGCGCCTGCGCCTGACCCGAGCCGACGCCCTTCACGGCGGAAAACGCATAGCGGATCGACAGGTTGTCGGGGCTATCTCCGTGCACCTCGAAATCGACGCCGGAGGCGTTGATGCACGGCGGATCGACGCGGATGCCGAGCCGCCGCGCCTCGTTGCGAAATTCCGACAGCTTGTCTGTATTGCCTTTGTCGAGGCTCATCGACGCCGCGAGAAACTCGACGGGATAATTGGCCTTGAACCAAGCGGTTTGGTAGGCGATCAGCGCGTAGGCGGCGGCGTGACTTTTGTTGAACCCATAGTCAGCGAATTTCGCCAGCAAATCGAAAATCTCGTCGGCCTTGGCTTGCTTCAGACCGCGCTCCAGCGCGCCGCTGACGAAACGGTCGCGCTGCGCGTCCATTTCAGACTTGATCTTCTTGCCCATGGCGCGCCGCAGCAGGTCGGCCTCGCCGAGCGAATAGCCGGACAGCAGCTGGGCGATCTGCATCACCTGCTCCTGATAAATGATGACGCCGAATGTCTCCTTGAGCACCGGTTCAATCATCGGGTGAATATAGTCGGGTTCCTCCTCGCCAAGTTTGCGGGCGCAATAAGTGGGAATGTGGGCCATCGGACCCGGCCGATAGAGCGCGACGAGCGCGATGATATCCTCGAATCGATCGGCGCGCATTTCGGTGAGAGCCTTGCGCATTCCCGCGCTTTCCACCTGAAACACGCCGATGGTCTCGCCGCGTCCCAGCATGGCGTAGGTTTTCGCGTCGTCTAGCGGTATTTTGCCAATGTCGACGGTGACGTTGCGCCGCCGCAACAACTGCACCGTGATCGCCAAGGTCGTCAGCGTCTTCAGGCCGAGGAAATCGAATTTCACCAGGCCTGCCGGCTCGACCCATTTCATGTTGAACTGCGTCGCCGGCATGTCGGATTTGGGATCGCGGTAGAGCGGCACCAGCTCATGCAACGGGCGGTCGCCGATGACGACGCCAGCGGCGTGGGTCGAGGCGTTGGAGTAGAGCCCTTCGAGCTTGCGCGCGATGTCCAGCATGGATTTTACGCGTGGATCTGTTTGCGCGGCTTCGCGCAGGCGCGGTTCGTTTGCAAAGGCTTGTTCGAGGGTGACGGGCGCGGCAGGATTTTGCGGCACGAGTTTGGCGAGCTTGTCGATTTGGCCAAGCGGCATCTCCAGCACGCGACCGACGTTGCGCATGACGCCGCGCGCCAGAAACGAACCAAACGTGATGATTTGCGCGACCCGGTCGCGGCCGTAGCGGTCGCGCACGTAACGGATCACTTCATCGCGGCGGTCCTGACAAAAATCAATGTCGAAATCCGGCATCGACACCCGCTCGGGATTGAGGAAGCGCTCAAACAGCAGGCCGAAACGGATGGGATCGAGATCGGTGATGGTCAGCGACCACGCGACAAGAGAGCCGGCGCCGGAACCGCGCCCTGGGCCGACCGGAATGCCCTGCCCTTTCGCCCACTTTATGAAATCTGCAACGATGAGAAAGTAACCGGGAAATTCCATCTTGGCGATGACGTCAAGTTCGAAATCGAGGCGCTCGCGATAGTCAGTCTGGCTGTGGCCTGGCGCAACGCCGGCCGTCTCCAGGCGCCATGCAAGGCCGGCATGGGCTTGCGCACGCAACTCCGCCGCCTCGTCGAGCGGGGCGCCATCGATGGAGGTGAAGCGCGGCAGAATGGGTTTTCGGGTGCGCGGTCGCCAGGCGCAACGCCGGGCAATTTCGACGGAATGTTTTGTCGCCTCGGGTAGATCAGCAAAAAGTGCGAGCATTTCCGCGCGCGTCTTGAAGCGGTGCTCGGGCGTCAGCCGACGCCGTTCGTCGTCCCCCACCAGCGAGCCGCTGGCGATGCACAGCAAGGCGTCGTGCGCCTCGTGGTCGGAGCTGTCGGCGAAATAGGGTTCGTTGGCGGCGACGAGCGGCAGGGAATGGCGATAGGCGAGGTCGATCAGGCCGGGCTCGACGCGCGTCTCGATGTCCAGACCGTGGCGCTGCAATTCGACGTAGAGCCGGCCTCGAAACAAACCCTCAAGACGCCCCAGACGAGCCGCTGCTACTTCGTGTAACTCTTGCGCGAGGGCGCGGTCGAGCGGTCCGGCCGGGCCGCCTGTGAGGGCGATGAGCCCGTCGCAACCGGCTTCGAGGGCGGCAAGTGTAACATGCGGGGTATCGCCGGCTTGCGGCTTGAGCCACGCTTCCGAGGTGAGCCGCATGAGATTCATGTAGCCGGCCTCGGATTGGGCCAGCAGCACGAGACTGGCGCGACCGAGGCCGGAATGATCATGGCGGGCGCCAAACGCAGCGGCGTCCCCGAATTCGACACTCAGGCCCACGCCGATGATCGGCTGGATGCCCGCCGCCGCCAGTTTTTCGGAAAATTCGAGTGCGCCAAACAGATTGTTGGTGTCGGTGATCGCCAAGGCTGGCTGGCGGTCGTGGAGCGCCAGCTTTTGCAGATTGCCGATGGCCAGCGCGCCTTCCCGCAGGGAAAACGACGTGTGAACATGCAGATGAACAAAACCGGCTTCGGCGCGACTCAATGGCGACCCCTTTGGCGAGCCGGGCATGATCGCGGATCGGCTAGGGCGCGTCGAGGTAAAGCCTGGGATTGTGCCCGTTATTCACCGGGGGGCGGAGCTGTCGTTGGCGCCGAGCGGTTCGCCGCGCCGGGTTAGGCTACGCC
>JAYTTW010000138.1:0-26769 GCA_043744855.1 Hyphomicrobiales bacterium | reverse complement strand
GCAGCACCTGCGCCAGATCATCAACACCGCAGGGCGGGAAGGCAAGGCCATCGTCCGGCACATCGAGCCCGCAGGCATTGGCAATGGCGGTCATCTCTATTGCCGACTTGGTGCCATCCAGAAAGGAATTGAACATCTGGCTGTTCATACCCGCGAGCTGCGCCGCTTCCGGCGTCAGGCCATAGTGCGACCAAACGTCATCGGGGGTCACGTCATGGAAAGCTGGCAGATATTTGGTGCCCTTGCCCGCTGCCGCCACTTCAAACCCGGTCGCCCGAGCCCAGTCGACCATCTCGGCAACGAGGGCCGGCTGGTCGCCATAGGCGAGGGAATAGACGACGCCGGCCGCGCGGGCCTTTGCAGCCAGCGCCGGGCCTGCCAACACATCTGCCTCGACATTGACCATGATGATATGCTTGCCTGCGTCGATAGCTGCGACGCAATGGGTTATGCCCGCCAGCGGATTGCCGGTCGCCTCAATCACCACATCGACATCCGGGTCACCCGCCAGTGCAAGGCCGCTGGTGACAAACCGTACAGCGTCAATCTGCGCCTGGTCCCAGCCCACCGAGCGCAGGGCGGTTTTGGCTCGTACGGGGTCGAGATCGGCGATTACACTGATTTGCAGGCCGCGAATAAACGGCACCTGCGCGAGGAACATGGAGCCAAACTTGCCTGCGCCGATCAGGCCGACGCGGACAGGATTTTGTGCGGGACGCGCCTGCAATCTGGAATAAAGGTTCATAGGTTACCTCTCTGTCAGGCTATTTTGACGCAGTTTGTGCCGAGCGCAAGACCCGGAAACCACAGGGCAGGTAATCACATGTTGTCTTGCGCCCCAAATTCTTGCTGTGGATGCGCAGGCTGGCCGATACTGATCAGCACGACCAACGGGTGGCCTTTGGTCCTGCCTTTGTCAATGGCGAGATGGAAGTGGTAAAGACTGCGACGCCGCATCGCGAGTTTTCGACGGTGGCGGACGGTAGGGAGCCTATGCATGCCGATGTAGCGCAGCACAAGGCTGATTGGCGGTGCCCGACCGGGGCCTCGCGCTGGCAGAGCTGCATGCGCAAAAGTCGCGCATTTTTCGGTGCTCTGATCCGCTGCGGAATATTAAATTTGGTAGCGAGGGAGGGACTCGAACCCCCGACCCCAGGATTATGATTCCCGTGCTCTAGCCAGCTGAGCTACCCCGCCACGTCCGCCCCCATCGCACACGGCTCGGGTTGCGGGCGAGCGGGATATAGGATGCAGCGTTGAAGCAAGTCAAGAAACGCGGGGTTGCGTGTGGGGTTGCTTGGCAAGACGGACGAGTGTGAAGAGGCCAAGCGGCGGCAATGAGCGCCGTTCCAGCAATGCCACGTCGGTTCGTCGAGCCAGCCAGTCGCTGACGAGCGACCACGGAAATTCAGGTCGCCAACCGAGCGAGGCGCCGCGCTTGCCTAGCCAGCCTTCGACGGCGGCGACGACGCCGCGTTCGGCGCCGATGTGGTTGACGAGAATCACCTCGCCGCCCGGTTTGACGACCCGCGTCATCTCGTCGAGCAGGCGGGCCGGGTCGGGGACGGTGGTCAGCACATAGGGCGCCACCGCAGCGTCGAATTCGCCGTCGCCGAATTCGATATTCATCGCGTCCATGGCGACGAGGCTTTCGACGTTCGTTAGCTTGTGGTCGGCGACCCGCTTGCGCGCCACTTCCAGCATCGGTTCGGAAAGATCGATACCGGTGATACGCACGTTGGGCGCGAACATCGGCAGTTCCAGACCGGTGCCGACGCCGACATCAAGTACGCGCCCGCCAAGCCGATTGACGGCGGCGGAAGCGGCCTTGCGGCCGGGTTTCATGACGGCGGTGAAAACCGTGTCGTAAACCGGCGCCCAGCGGGCGTAGGCGTCGACCACATTGTTGGTTGTGATGCCGGAAACTTCCCGCGACCGGTCGCTCATGCGGCGTGTCCGGCGCTCGATTGGGGGCTGGCGCGTTCGGCGCGAGGACTGGCGATGTAGCCGCCGCCAAGCACCCGCGCCTGCGCGTCGGTTGAATCGTAGAACACGCAGGCTTGACCCGGCGAAACGCCTTGCTCGCTGACCAGCAGCTCAACGAAGGTGCCGCCTTGGCTGTCACGGTGCAGACGTGCGGCGGCGGGTGGGCGCGTCGAGCGCACGCGCACCGCAAGCTCGAGTCCATCGCCTGGCAAATCGTCGAGTTCGCCGGCGCCAATCCAGTTGACATCGCGCAGGTCGAGACGGTGCGTCGCCAGCGCATCGCGCGGGCCGACGATCACGCGCTGTCGGGCGGCGTCGAGGCGCACGACGTAAAGCGGCTCGCCAGCGCCCTCGGAGTTATTCAGGCCGAGGCCCTTGCGCTGGCCGACGGTGAAATGCATCAGCCCGGCGTGGCGTCCAAGCACGCGGCCATCAACGTGGGCGATGTCGCCGCCGGTTGCGGCGTCGGGGGAAAGGCGTTGGATGACGTCGCTGTAGCGACCATCTGGAACGAAACAGATGTCCTGACTGTCCGGTTTATCGGCGACGGCGAGGCCGAATTCGCGGGCGAGATCGCGCACGCCGGACTTCGGCAGTTCGCCGAGGGGAAAACGCAAACGGTCGAGTTGATCGCGGGTGGTGGCGAACAGAAAATACGATTGGTCGCGGCTCGCGTCGGCAGCCCGATACAGCGCGCGACGACCCATTCCGTCCGGGCGCGAGGCGATATAGTGGCCTGTGGCCAAGACGTCGGCGCCAAGATCGAGAGCGGTCGCATAAAGGTCGGCGAACTTGATGTGCTGGTTGCAGGCGACGCAAGGAATGGGAGTTTCGCCGGCGATGTAGGCGCGGGCGAAGGGCTCGATGACCTTGGCGCGAAAGCGCTTTTCGAAATCCAGGACATAGTGGGGGATGCCCAGGCGCGACGCGACATTGCGCGCATCGGCGATATCCTGGCCGGCGCAACACGCGCCTTTGCGCTGCACGGCGGCGCCATGATCGTATAATTGCAGGGTGACGCCCACGACATCGTAACCATCGCGATGAAGCAGCGCGGCGACGACAGAGGAATCGACGCCGCCGGACATGGCGACGACGACGCGGGTTTGCCGTGGCGTTTTCGCCAGCCCGAGCGAATTGAGCGGGGGCGTCGCGTCGGCAATTTTCGGGGATGCAGGGGCTGGCGGCATGGCTCGGCTTTCCCGGCCAGCAAAATCCCATTTGGACATCAATTGCAACCGGACAGCGCAAACTTGCCGGCGCGGGCGCCTCACTTGTGGCCTTTGGGATTTATGGTTAACGCGGTCTCCCCGAGTGTGCCAAAGCATTACGCGGAAAGCCGTAATGCTAATGGTTTCGTAATAAACAGAGGGAATTACGGCAAAATCGACAGGTTTCCCGCAGGGACCGCTTAGGTAAATTTTAAAGCGATAGGACTAGATTCGACCGTGTGATTGGTAGCGTTGCGAGTAAGTAACATGAGCGAACTTCCCCGTCCCCGTGCAAAATATGTCATCGGCCCGGACGGTAGTCCCCTGACTATTGCCGATCTACCGCCGGTCTCCACCAAACGATGGGTCATTCGCCGCAAAGCTGAAGTTGTCGCAGCGGTGCGTGGCGGTTTGCTTTCGCTTGAAGAGGCCTGCACGCGGTATACGCTTACGGTCGATGAATTCCTCAGCTGGCAGATGTCCATCGATCAACACGGGCTGGCGGGCTTGCGGACGACCCGCATTCAACAATATCGCCAATAACGGCGGGTTATCCTCAAGGAATTCGGGCGGCTGGCGGAAAACGCCGGTCGCTTTTTTTATGACTTTTGCATGCGGCCATCAATCAGGGGACGGGGCTTTCGGGTTGGTCGGCGGCGCGAGTGAGGGCTTGCCAAGCTGGGAGCGCTCGAACAGTAGGATCGCCGGAATGGAGAGGGCGAGCGGCAACAGCAAATAAAAAATCCGCCACACGAGCAGCGCCGCCAGCACCGAACTCGGCGCAATCGTCGGCAACACCGCAAGGAACACGGCCTCCATGACGCCAACCCCGCCAGGCACCTGTGACAGGAGACCGGCGGAAAACGATAGCAGGAAGGCGCCGAGAACCACCAGAAAACCAGGATTGCCCTGCGCCGGAAGGGCGAAATAAATGATCCCGGCGGCGCCCGCCAGTTCGACCGGCGCGGCGATAAGTTGCCGGATGACAACGGGCATTCCGGGATAGACGATCCTGAAGCCGCCGATTTTCAGCGGTTTCAATCGTAACCATGCGCCAATAATGTAGATCAGGCAGAACGTCAGCAGGCCGATCCCGATGCCGCGCGCGGCGGGGTCGCCGATGGCGAAGTTTTTCGACAACGAGGAAAGCGGTCGCAAAATCTGCGGGTCGATTAGCAGCACAACACCAAGCATCAGCAAGGTGCCCAAAGCGAATGTGAAAGAGCATAGGGCCACGAGGACCGCCACTTCGGCCGCGCTCAGCCCTTTGGCGGTGTAGGCGCGCAGGCGCACCATGCCGCCGGAAACCACGGACGCTCCGATGTTGTGGGACATCGCGTAGGTCACGAACGAACATACGGCGACGTAGAAGAAAGAGATGCCGCGATGCCGGTTGAGATGGATGAGCGCGATGCGGTCATACCAGGCCAGCGCAGCATATGCAGCAAGCGTTGAGAGGAACGCCAGCACATAAGAGTGCACGGGAATGCTGGAAAGCTTGCCGCCGATGACGCCGCCGATAATCTTTGCATCGCTCCAGGCGTCGCCAGCGCCGAGCAGGGATTTTACCGCGAGGTCGCCGACAGCTTCGGCCCGCAACTTGTCGAAGAGCAGCTTGACCGACCAGACCACCGCGACCAGGCCCAAAGCCGGCCAAAAGTAATCAAGGAGACGCTTCATGAGGTTCCGGTGGCGCGCTCACCCCAAGTTGGCGCGTTATCCCGGCATTCCTGCACGACGCGCCGGTTGCGTGCAAGCCGCCAACAGATTTTTGCCGTTAAAGGATTTTCTGGGCCAGCCGACCGCAAAACATCTGTTGATCGCCTGGCTGACGCGCCGGCTTCATGCCACCCGAATTCCACTTCGCTGGAAAACGGCTGGCGCCCAGCAACTTTTGAAAACCGGGTTCGGCGGCGCCGGGCGATCAGGCCCCAGCGGAACGAAGCCCGATCATGCCGAGGTCGAGGGAGTCGCGAACGACCTCAAGCACGCGCTCGCCCTTTTCGCGACCATCGAGGTTCTGCGCCTTTTCGAGTTCTTCGAGAGCTTCCTGATGCAGGGCGCGGGCCTCTTCAAACTGGGTTCGCAACTCATCGGCGGACTGCTTGAGATTGTCGCGGCGCGCGCGGGCGGCGCGAGCGTAGGTCGAGTAAGCAAAGTGAGAGGGGTCGGCGTTATTCGAGCGCTGCTCTTCAAGGGAGATTTCGCGATCGAGGTCGCCGGCCATTCGGCTGAATTCGTTGATCATGGCTTCAATCTGGGCAACGCGACGGCGTTTCTCTTCGGCCTGAAAGCGCTTGAGTCGGACAAGGGTATCGCGGGATTTCATTACACAACTCTCCAGTGACACTATACTTTGGCGCTGCCTGTAAGCGCCTGACCTTTCCGCGAGACAGATTCACCATGAACGAGGGAAGTTGCGCTTTTCTTACCAGACAGGCCCAACCGCCCGGAATTCGCCATATGCGGATGATCCGGGGCCGCGCGAATGGCGAAAAATGCGCAAAATCCGCCAACACGTGGTGGCGTTAACCGATGGTTAACCGTAAGTCTCGATGATTCTGATTCGGCCACGGCGGTGAGTTTGCCGCTGCCATGGCGCCGCGCAGGTCAGCGCTGTCGAAAGCGACGGCGAAGTCCGCCATGTTGGCGCCTGCGGTGTGGCCGGCGCCGCAGGCAACGCGCGAAAGCGCGGATCGCGCGGCAGTCGGAAGGCAAGTTTCGCGTGCTTAGGGTTTGTTAACCATTCCGGTTTAATTTTGTTTGTGAGTTCATTTCAAGGCGTCGGTGGAGCCTCGCGCGCGCCGCCGAATGTGCGCAACTCTGAATATTGGGCGTCGGCAGAACACGCGCCAGGTGGGGACTTAAATCATGCGGGTACTATTGATCGAAGACGACAGCGCCACCGCGCAGAGCATTGAGTTGATGCTCAAGTCTGAGAACTTTAATGTCTACACTACCGATCTCGGCGAAGAAGGCATCGACCTCGGCAAGCTCTACGATTACGACATTATCCTGCTCGATCTGAACCTGCCTGACATGTCTGGCTACGAAGTGCTCCGCACACTGCGTGTCGCCAAAGTCAAAACCCCGATCCTTATTCTGTCAGGTCTCGCCGGAATCGAAGACAAAGTTAAGGGTCTGGGATTTGGCGCCGATGACTACCTCACCAAACCCTTCCACAAGGACGAACTTGTCGCCCGCATCCACGCCATCGTGCGCCGCTCGAAGGGCCATGCGCAATCGGTGATCACGACCGGCGATCTGGTCGTGAATCTCGACCAGAAGACCGTCGAGGTTTCCGGCGTGCGTGTGCATCTGACCGGCAAAGAATATCAAATGCTCGAGCTGCTCTCGCTGCGCAAGGGCACGACGCTCACCAAGGAAATGTTCCTCAACCACCTCTATGGCGGCATGGATGAGCCGGAATTGAAGATCATCGACGTTTTCATCTGCAAGTTGCGCAAGAAACTCGCCAACGCCAGCGAAGGCCGCAATTACATTGAAACCGTATGGGGCCGCGGTTACGTGCTGCGCGAGCCGACGGAAGCCGAAGAGCGCATCATCGCCTGAGGCGGGCGTCGCCACGACGCTTACAAAGACACAAACAAATCAGCTCCGCTTGCGGGGCTTTTTTTGTCAACGAATTCATTCGGCGTCAGGCTGGTATCGCTGCGGGCGCCTCGCCAACCGCCGCAGCCAACGCCGACCGGTCGGCGCGAACGTGAAACGGCGCATGGTCGGAGGCCAGCCGCCAATCCTGATTGAGCCCAACGAGGGTTTCGGCTGCGCCCAGCAGCAAATATCCGTCGTCGTTGGAGGCGTTCGCCAGGCGCGAGAGGACGTCGAGCTTTACGGAAACGTCAAAATACATAAGCACGTTGCGACAAAATATGATGTCAAAACGGCCGAGAGCGGAAAAATCCGACATCAGGTTCAGCTGGCGGAAGTCGATGCGGGCGCGCAACTGTTCGGACAGACGCCAGCGCTCGCCGACGCGACTGAAATGGCGCAGCAACATGTGCACAGGCAGGCCGCGTTGCACTTCAAACTGGTTGTACTCGCCGGACTGGGCCTGATCGAGGGCGCTGTGCGATAGGTCTGTGGCCAACAAGTCGACACGCCATCCGGCCAGCGCGCGCGCCTGTTCGTCAAGCAACATGGCGATGGAATATGGCTCTTGACCGGTGGCGCAAGCCGCGCACCAGATGCGCAAACGTCGTTGCTGCGCGCGCGCCGCCATTAACGTCGGCAACGCCACGTTGAGGAACGCGTCGTAATACGCACGATCACGAAAGAAAAAGGTTTCGCTTGTCGTCATAACCTCGATAGCCGCGCGCGTGAGACCTGCGTCGTTGGTTTTCTCGATGCGTTGCAAAAATCCTTCGAGGTCAGCATCGCCGGTGCGACGCAGCAGAGGCGCAAAGCGCGCTTGAGTGGAAAAGGCGTCGCGGGCGGAAACCGAGATACCGGTGGTGATCCGCAGCCGATCGCAAAAGCGTTCGAGGGCGTTCAACATCGTGCGACGCCGGGTGTGACGCCGCGCATCAATCCGGCAATGGACACGCCGATGCGATCCAACGGCAAAACGGCGGCGGCGAGGCCGGCGTTGACGACGCTGCCCGGCATTCCCCACACGACGCTGGAAGCTTCGTCCTGGGCGATGATGTTGCCGCCGGCCTCAACGATGGCGCGGGCCCCTGCAGTGCCGTCGGCGCCCATGCCGGTGAGCACGACGCCGAGCACGCCAACGCCAAAGGTCTGCGCCGCCGACCGAAAAAGCACATCGGCGGCGGGCTTGCAGAAATTCTCGGCTGGGCCATCGGCATGGCAAAGAATCGGCGTGTCGCCGATTTTGAGCACACGCATGTGCATGTCGCCCGGCGCAAAATAAATGCGACCAGGGAGCGCTGGCTCGCCGTGTTTGGCCGCGAATGTTGGAAGTTTCGATACGCGCTCGATATTGCTGGTGACAAGTTTGGTGAAATCTGGCGGCAAATGCAGGACGACAAGGACGGGGATGCGCGAGACGTGCGGAGCGATCTCCGCCAGAATGCAGGCCAGCGCTTGCGGCCCGCCCGTCGAAGCTCCGATCACCAGCACACGCGGCAGGCATGGCGAAAACTTCCGCAGCGCAAATTGAGCCGGCGTCTGGATGGGCTTGACGGGCTCGACCGACGCGAAAGGCTGAATTTTCGCGGCTGCGGCAAACTCGCGTTGCATCGGGCTTTCGCTGATCAGGCGCACGGCTCAGCCGAGACCGATTTCAATGAATTTCGACTGCACGATGTGTTTGTCGAAAGGCTTCATGATGTATTCATCGGCGCCGGCGTGCATGGCGCGGGCGATCTGCGCGATGTCATTTTTGGTCGTGCAGAACACCACCTTGGGCCTCGCCCCTTCGGGCATCCGGCGCAATTCCCGGAGGAACTCAAACCCATCCATGTTCGGCATGTTCCAGTCGAGCAGAATCGCGTCAGGCATTTTCTGTGTGCAGGCTTCGAGACCCTTTTGGCCATCGTCGGCTTCGCTTGTTTCGAAACGCATACCTTCCAGAATGCGCCGCGCGATTTTACGAATGACGGCGGAATCATCGACGATGAGAACGGATTTCATTGGGTGGGCTCCCTGCAGCGGGTTACGCGGCGTTCGACGTTTGATTGGAATCAAGCACGCGATTGAAATCCAGCACGACATCCATATCCAGAACGCAGAGGATACCGGTTTCCAGCCGGAACACGGCGGATGTCAGGCTCATTCTTGATGGGGTGAGGTTGGCGGGTGGCGTGATGCGGCATGATTCTGCGACTGTCATGACATCGCCCACCTCGTCGACGAGCAATGCAAAACTTTCGCCGCGATGCTCGATGCCGATGGCGATGGCGCCTTCATGGGAAGCCGCGTCAGCGCGCCCCAGCCGACGGCGCAGGCTTACGGCGGTGACAACTTTGCCGCGCAGATTGACGAGGCCGATAACCTCGGCAGGGCCGAGCGGAATCGAAGTGATCCGCGAGATGCGGAAAATCGTGTGCACGCAGGAGACTGGCAAGCCCAAAGTCTCGTCGGCGGCGCGCACCGTGAAGATGCTACGCTCTTTGGGGCTGTCACTCATGCGGCGGCTCCAGAAATGACGCGCGTTTCGATGGCGTGATTGTTGAACGCCTCGCCTTCAAGAATGTTCGACAGCGCGGCAATCAGCGCGTTGCGGTCAAACTTGCCGACGGCGCCGCGCATTCCGGCCTTGTGCGCGGCGTCAAGCACGGCTGGCGCCGCGTGCGCAGCGAGCGCCAGAATGGGAATTGCCGAACGGCGTTCATCTGCATGCAGCGCGCGCGCGAAGGCGTAGCCGTCCATTTCGGGCATATCAATGTCCGTGACGATGGCGTCGAAGTGGGCGCCCTTGTCCAGCAACTGCAGCGCGTCGGCAGCGGAGTTTGCGGTCGATACGTCATAGCCGGCGGCGGAAACGATGGGCGCGAGCATGTCGCGGAAAAACAGCTTGTCATCGACAACAAGGATGCGAAAACGTTTGGCGT
The DNA here is from genome assembly GCA_043744855.1 of Hyphomicrobiales bacterium. Lineage (GTDB taxonomy): Bacteria > Pseudomonadota > Alphaproteobacteria > Rhizobiales > Beijerinckiaceae > Terripilifer. The sequence continues at coordinate 17,036 of JAYTTW010000138.1, read as the reverse complement.
GTCCGCGTGAAAATGCGCTTGGGCGCGCCAGCCGCATGTAGTGTGTGATGTCGAGAATGTCGACGGGTTCGTTGCGTATCATCGATGTGCCGATAACGCCGTCGGCCTCACCGGCGATCTCAATGTCGAGTTCGTCCTCGATGATGTCGACGATGGAACTGACGAGCAGGCCCATGAGTTCGCCGCCGACGCCAATCACCAGAACCGGTCGGACTTCAGCTTCGCCAACCGCTTCCCCGTCGCACAAATCAATGAGCGGCATCAAGCCGTTTTGATGGCGGATGACACGCATACCGTTGGTTTCAACGATTTGCGCTGTGGAGGCGCTTTCAATGCGGGAGATGAAAGACAGCGGCACAGTTTTAAGGGCGCCGCGACCGGCACGGAAGAGAATGAGGCGGCGGGGTTCGGCGGGCAGCACGAACGGCGGCGGCGCTTGCGCCACGGCGAATTCGTTGACGCCCTGCACACCCAGCGCCCGCGCCAGCCCCATGGGATCGAGGATGAGAACCACGGAGCCATCGCCAAGAATCGTGTTGCCGGAAAATGTCGAGAGATGCGCAAGCGACGGCCCGAGCGGCTTGACGACAATTTCCTGAACATCGGAGACGCCATCGACGATGACGCCAAACGTCACCGAACCGACGCGCAGCACAACCACGAGTGGTTCGGTATCGCGATTATCTGCGTCAACGGAATCAATCCGCAGAAAATCGCTCATGTTGGAGATTGGCAGGACCTGGTCGCGCAGGCGAAGCACTTTGGCGCCCTGCACGTTTTCCACCCGCGCGTCAGCGCTGCCCAGACCGACAGCCTCGAGCACGGCCGTCTGCGGCAGGGCGAAGCGATGTTTGCCGCATTGCACGATCAGCGCCGGCGCGATGGCGAGGGTCAGCGGAATTTTGAGGACGAAGGTGGTGCCGCGACCCAAGGTCGTCGAAAGGGCGATCGTGCCACCGATCGACTCGATGTTCTCGCGCACCACATCCATGCCGACGCCGCGGCCTGATACGGAGGTTACTTGCGCGGCGGTCGAAAACCCCGGCGCAAAAATATAACGGCAAAGCATGTCGTTTGACATGCGCGACAGCTCGGCTTCGCTCGCCAGTCCCAGCGCCAGCGCCTTGGCGCGGATGCGGTCTACGTCGAGCCCGCGTCCATCGTCGGTGATCTCGATGGTGATGTTGCCGGCCTCGTGGGAGGCGCAGACGCGAATGAGGCCGGTTTCGGGCTTGCCCGCGGCGCGGCGCAACTGCGGCGTCTCGATGCCATGATCGGCGCAATTGCGGATCATGTGTGTCAGGGGATCGCGGATCAGTTCAATCAACTGGCGATCCAGCTCCGTATCCGAACCTTCAGCGACGAGGTCGATTTTTTTGTTGAGATCGGCGGACAGTTCGCGAACGAGGCGCGGCAAATTGGCGAACAGTCGGCCGATCGGCTGCATGCGCGCGCGCATGACGCTGTCTTGCAGATCGGTGGTCAGCGACGACAGGCGCTGCAGTGGATTCTTGATGGTGTCGTCATTGCGTTGACGGGTTATCTCCAGAAGCTGGTTGCGCGTCAGCACCAGTTCGGAAACCAGCATCATGATGCGTTCAAGCGCGCCAACGGCGACGCGGATCGTTGCCGGCGCGGGCGACGCCGGCGTCCCGACAGGCAGGGCGCCCGAGGCTTTAGCAACGGGCTCGTCGGGGGTTGATGTCGAGGCTTGCGTCGGAGGATGGATTGCGCTGGTCAGGCTGAGCGCATCGCAGCTGGCGTCCGCATCGTCGTCGTCGCCATCGCCGACAAGGGTTTCGATGATGGCGATGAGGTCGGCGTCTGTGCCCTTCGGCTCAATCGCGTTCTTGTCGAGTTCGTTGAGGATGTGGCGAATGCGGTCAATGGCGGCGAGAATGACGGAGACACGTGCGCTGGTCGCCGGAGCGCCGTCGCGCAACTTGCCAATCAGCGTTTCGGCGGAATGCGCGAGATTGGCGAGGCGCGGCAGACCCAGAAAACCGCAGGTTCCCTTGATGGAATGCACCAGACGGAAAATGGAAGCGATGATGCGCCCATCCGAGGGTTCGCGTTCAAACTGCACGAGCTGAGCGCCGACCGCTTCAATCTGGTCGCCCGTTTCGGCGAGGAAATCCTTGAGTATGTCTTCCATCGCATCCGTCCGGGCGCGGGCTCAAACAGCTCGCACCAGTCGACGGAGAATGCAGCAAAGGAGTTAAGGGAGCCTTGCGACGTGCGAGGGATTTCAGGCGGCCGCCTCTGAGGACACAGGCAGGCTCTCGTCGATTTTCGTTGACGCAGGGACAGCGTTGATGATGACGCCCTCGGACGAGGTTTCGACGCCAAGATCAATGCCGCACGAGCGCGCCACAAGTCCTGTGTAGAAGGCCTGGATGCCATGCGCATCGACGCTGTCAGCTTCCGGCTGGCCAGCAAGCAGCGAGGGCACGGCGTGGGCGAGACGCGAATTCGCCCCGATTGCAGAGACCTTGATGGCCGTGGTTGCTTCCGCGCCAGTGATGGCCACGGTGATGACGCCGCCGCGCGGAATGGCGGCAGCCGCGATCAGGCACAGATTGAGAACAAGCTTGACCTTGTTTTTAGCCATAAGCACGCGCGCGCCATCCCACACGAGTTTGGTCTTTTCGTCGGCGAGCAGATTGCGCGCCACGTTTTCGGCGTCGCCGGTGTCGATAAGCGCGCCGGCGGAACCAGCCGCGCCAAACGCCAGACGGCAGAATTGCAGGCGGGCCGAGGCTTTTCTGGCGCTGGTCTTGATGAGGTCGACGGCGAAGGCGCGCATGTCCGCGTCCTTTTCGTCTTCGAGCACTTCGAGGCCATTGACGATGGCGCCGACCGGGCTGATGACGTCATGGCAAACCTTCGAGCAGAGCAAGGCTGCGAGGTCGAGGGAATCGAGCGCTAAAACCGTCATGGTTGTCATCCGTGTGCGCGACAGCGCGGTTCGAGAAGGCAGCAGGCTGAAACTGGTTACGCTTACGCTTGCGGCTTCGACCGGGACTGCGCCGCCGGGCCTTGCCGTTCCCCGCGAATCATTCGTACTTGCGGCACGATGAAGGCAGCCAAATGCATAACCTTGAAGCTGGCTCCTGCAAAGCGCCCGACGCAGCGCCCCAAATAGCTTGTCCCACACGGCGGGTTAAAGATTTATTGATGGTGTTACCGCGCGCGAATGCTTTATTGGCTTTTCGTTGCGCCGCAGGTGGGGTTTGCTTTATGCGCCGCAGTAGGATTGCATCGCTTGTCATGAGCGTGATTCATTGCAGAGAGGGGCGCGTCGCGGTCGAGTTGGCCACACACTTGGCGGCACAATTGGCGGCGTACCGGGAGGCGTGGGCGTGACAGTGAGCGCCGGGATGGACGAATTTGACGGCGTCTCCGTGCGTTTCGCGGCGATTGCAATTGCGGCGGGCGGCCTCGTTCTCGCGCACTATCGGGCCGATGTCGCAACGCGCCACAAGTCCGATGATTCACCGGTGACAGCAGCGGATGAGGCGTCGGAGGAAGCCATACTGGCGGCGCTTGCGGAAGCCTTTCCGGGAATTCCTGTGGTCTCGGAAGAGGCGGCCTCGTGTGGCAAGTGTCCCTTGCCCGGCGACGACTTCATCCTGGTGGACCCGCTCGATGGCACGCGGGAATTCTTGGCGGGCAACGGCGAGTTTTCCATCAACATCGCCCTGATTCGCAGCGGCAAGCCGGTGGCTGGAGCGATCTTTGCTCCGGCGTCGGGTGGCTTGTGGTTTGCCGGCGCTCACGCATTCACGTGCATGGCGCGAGGCGGCGACGGTATGCCGCCAGCCGGGCAATGGCAGGCGATCCACACGCGTAAACCTGTGCGCGAGGCCATCATCGCGCTGGTCAGCCGCTCGCACCTCGACGCGAAAGCCGTCGCGCTGCTTGACGGGCTGGGCGTCAGCGACCGACGGGCTTCAGGTTCGTCGCTGAAGTTCGCGCTGATCGCGCAGGGAGAGGGCGACATCTATCCCCGTTTCGGGCCGACGATGGAGTGGGATGTTGCGGCCGGCGACGCCATTTTGCGCGCCGCCGGAGGCATCGTTTACGACGGCAGCGGTGCGCCGATGACCTATGGGCATGCATCGCGCCAATATAGGCTGGACGCTTTTGTTGCGTGGGCGGACGCGTCGGCGCCGCTCGATCTGGCGGGAGGCCAACTGGCGGGAGGCCAGCCGGCGAAAGGCCAGCCAACGGAAGGCAAAGGCGGGGACATAGATTGGTCCTGAAGCAGTTCGCCTATCTGCTGGCGTTGGTGCGCGAACGCCATTTCGGGCGCGCTGCCGTTGCGGCGCACGTGTCACAACCCACGCTGTCTGCGGCGATCCGCAATCTCGAAGCCGAACTCGGCGTTCCCATCGTCGAGCGCGGTCACAGCTTTCGCGGCTTCACGCAGGAAGGTCTTGTCGTCATCGAACATGCCAAACGGGTGATGGCGGAGTGCGCGGCGATGACGCAACATCTCGGCGAACTTGGCGGCGGCCTGACCGGGCGGTTGCGCGTTGGCGCGGTGCCCACGGCGTTGCCCGTGATCTCGCATCTCATTGCGCCGTTTTATGCTCGCAGTCCGCAGGTTTCGGTGACGATCCTGTCGCTTACCTCGGACGAAATCGTGCGCGGACTGGAAAATTTTGAACTCGATGCGGGTGTTTCCTATCTCGACAACGAGCCGTTACAGGCGGTGCGCGCCAAGCCAGTGTACCAGGAGACCTACGCTTTTCTGACGTCGCTCGATGGTCCCTACGCGGGGCGCGACGAAATCAGCTGGTCGGAAGCCGCAGAGGCTCCGCTGTGCCTGCTGACGCCGGACATGCAAAACCGTCGCATCATCGACGGGGTGTTTCGCTCCGTCGGCAAGGCGCCGGCGCCTGAAGTTGAGACGAATTCGATCTTCAACTTGTGCTCGCACGCCGCCTCCAGTCGCTGGTCAAGTATCGTGCCGTACCCGCTCCTCTACTTCTTTGGGATACCTCCGAACACAAAGTATTTGCGATTGATCGAGCCAGAAGCAAGCCGGACCATGGGCGTTATAATTGCCGATAGAGAGCCGGTAAGTCCTTTGGCCAAAGCGCTTTTTTCCGTCATACAGCCGCTGGATCCAGGCGCGGTTCTGGAGCCACCCGTCCATCATCCGGGGCTCCATCAATAGGAAATTTCTATTAAACCTTTCAAAGATTCGATTGGATATTGGGCAGTCGAATGGCCATGTCTAGTCGAAGCGCTGCCAAACGCGCTTCGGGAAACGCCATGGAAGACGCCAAACGCACCAGCAGCGCCGGAAATTTTGACGAAGCACGAGCCAAGGCCATCATTGGCGGGCTTGTGCATCTCCAAGGCGCGATGCTGCCCGTCCTGCACGCTTTGCAACATGAGTTTGGCTACGTCGATCCCCGCGTCGTGCCCATTTTGGCGGACGCACTAAATGTGTCGCGGGCGGAAGTGCATGGCGCGATAAGTTTCTATCATGACTTCAAGTCGGCTCCTCAGGGGCGTCACGTGTTGAAAATCTGCCGCGCCGAAGCGTGTCAATCGATGGGCGTCGACAAGCTGATCGAGCGGCTGTCCTTGGCGCATCGCCTCGATCCCGGCGGCATGACGCCAGACGGCGGGTTGAGCGTGGAGGCCGTATATTGCCTTGGAAATTGCGCGCTCTCGCCAGCCGCGTTGCTCGATGGCGAGCCGTGGGGCCGGCTTGATGTCGAAGCGATTGATGAAATCGTGATGAAATGTTCGGGGGCACGGGTATGAGCGTGCGTATTTACGTCCCCTGCGATTCCGCCGCGTTGTCGGTGGGCGCCGAAAAAGTCGCCGCCGCTGTTGCCAGCGAGGCCGGCAAGCGAGGCATCGCCATCGAACTGGTGCGCAATGGCTCGCGCGGCATGATGTGGCTGGAACCACTCGTTGAAGTGGAAACGCCGCACGGTCGCGTCGCCTACGGACCGGTGAAGCCCGCTGACGTCGCCTCGCTGTTTGACGCCAATTTTGTTGGCGGCGACGCGCATCCTCTGGCGCACGGCAAGACCGACGACATGGACTGGCTCAAGCGCCAGCAGCGCCTGACGTTCGAGCGCTGCGGCAAAATCGCGGCGCTTTCGGTTGATGAATACCGCGCCACTGGCGGCTTTGCCGGGTTGGAAAAAGCCACGAAAATGGAGGCTGCGGCCATTGTCGAGGAAGTTTTCGCCTCGGGGCTGCGCGGCCGCGGCGGCGCGGGTTTTCCAACCGGCATCAAGTGGCGCACCGTGCTGGGGGCCGAGGCCGATCAAAAATACATTGTCTGCAATGCCGATGAGGGCGACAGCGGCACCTTCGCAGATCGCATGTTGATGGAGGGCGACCCCTTCACGCTGATCGAGGGGATGGCGATTGCTGGCCTTGCCGTCGGCGCGACGAAGGGCTTCATTTATATCCGCTCGGAATATCCGCATGCTTTTCGCACGATGGAACGCGCCATCGTCGAGGCGCGTCGGGCGGGGATGATCGGCGCCTCAGTGGCGGGGTCGAAACAATCTTTCGAGCTGGAAGCCCGGCTCGGGGCCGGCGCTTACATTTGCGGCGAAGAAACTTCGCTGCTCGACTCGCTCGAGGGAAAACGCGGCCAGGTTCGCGCCAAGCCGCCGCTGCCGGCGATTCAAGGGCTGTTCGGCAAGCCAACGGTTGTCAACAACGTGCTGTCATTCGCCGCCTGCCCATGGATTCTGGCGCACGGCGCCACGGCCTACGCGGCTTACGGGCTTGGCCGCTCAAAGGGCACCCAGCCGTTCCAACTCGCTGGCAACGTCAAACGCGGCGGCCTTGTGGAACTGGCGCTGGGCGCCACCATCCGCGACCTCGTCATGGATTTTGGCGGCGGCACCGCGACCGGCCGACCGCTGCGGGCGGTGCAGGTCGGCGGTCCGCTCGGCGCGTATTTTCCGGAAGGCCTGCTCGACACGCCGCTCGCCTACGAAGAAATGCTGGCGGTCAAGGGCATGCTCGGCCACGGCGGCATCGTCGTGTTCGACGACAGCGTCGACCTCGCCAGGCAAGCGCGCTTCGCCATGGAGTTCTGCGCCATCGAGAGTTGCGGCAAGTGTACGCCGTGCCGCATCGGCTCGACGCGCGGCGTTGAAACCATCGACAAGATCATTGCGGGGACGGAGCGGAAAAAGAACCGCGAGTTGCTGGATGATCTTTGTCAAATCATGACCGACGGTTCGCTGTGCGCACTGGGCGGATTGACCCCGATTCCAGTGGTTAGCGCGCTGACGCACTTTCCGGAAGATTTCGAACGGCCGGGCGGCGTCCGCATGGCTGCAGAATAGGAGACGCACATGGCGCTCATCAAAGAACTCGATATGGGCACGCCGATCCGTGTGTCGGAAAAATGGCTGACCCTGACCATCGACGGGGAATCCGTGCGTGTCACCGAGGGCACGTCTGTCATGGCGGCGGCGATGAGCATGGGGACAACGATCCCGAAGCTTTGCGCCACCGACAACCTTGAGGCGTTTGGCTCCTGCCGCTTGTGCCTTGTCGAAATTGACGGACGCAAGGGAACGCCGGCCTCCTGCACAACGCTGGCCGAAGCCGGAATGGTGGTCCACACGCAAAATGCGCGGCTCGCCAAGCTGCGCAAAGGCGTGATGGAACTATATATTTCCGATCACCCGCTGGACTGCCTGACCTGCCCCGCCAATGGCGATTGCGAACTTGAAGACATGGCGGGCGCTGTCGGCCTGCGCGATGTGCGCTACGGCCGCAACGGCGCCAACCACCTTGATGCGCCGAAGGATGAAAGCAATCCGTACTTCACCTTCGATGAATCGAAATGCATCGTTTGCTCGCGTTGCGTGCGCGCCTGCGAAGAAGTGCAGGGCACGTTCGCGCTGACCATTCAGGGGCGCGGCTTCGGTTCAAAAGTGTCGCCGGGCGGCATCGATTTCTTTGCCTCGGAATGCGTCTCTTGCGGCGCCTGCGTGCAGGCTTGCCCGACCGCGACGTTGACCGAAAAAAGCATCATTGAATTCGGCCAGCCGGATCACTCGGTTGTCACCACCTGCGCTTACTGCGGCGTTGGTTGCTCGTTCAAGGCGGAGATGCAGGGGGAGCGCGTCGTCAACATGGAGCCCTACAAGCAGGGTGGCGCAAACGAGGGTCATTCCTGCGTCAAAGGCCGCTTTGCGTATGGCTACGCGACGGCGAAAGACCGCATCACCAAGCCGATGATCCGCGCCCGGACCAGCGATCCATGGCGGGAAGTTTCGTGGGACGAAGCGTTCAATTACGCCGCCAGCGAATTCAAGCGCTTGCAATCGAAGTACGGGCGCGAGGCGATTGGCGCCATTACCTCGTCACGCTGCACCAACGAAGAAGTCTTCGTGATGCAAAAATTGGTGCGCAAGGGATTTGGCAACAACAACGTCGACACCTGCGCCCGCGTCTGCCATTCGCCGACCGGCTATGGATTGAAGGCGACGTTCGGCACTTCGGCAGGCACGCAGGACTTCAAGTCGGTGGAAGAGTCCGATGTCATTATTATTATCGGCGCCAATCCAACCGACGCGCACCCGGTGTTCGCCTCGCGCATGAAGAAGCGTTTGCGCGAGGGCGCCAAGCATATCATCATTGATCCGCGTCGCATTGATCTCGTCCGCTCGCCGCACGTCGAGGCGGCGTTCCATTTGCCGCTGCTGCCCGGCACCAACGTGGCGATGATCAACGCACTGGCGAATGTCGTTGTCACCGAAGGTCTGGTCAAAGAAGATTACGTTCGCGAGCGCTGCGACTGGGAGGATTTCCAGGTTTGGGCGCGGTTTATTGTGCAAGAGCGCAATTCGCCTGAAGCGATGGAAAAGATCACCGGCGTGCCGGCTGGCGACGTGCGCAAGGCGGCGCGCCTGTTCGCCACCGGCGGCAACGGCGCCATCTATTACGGCTTGGGCGTGACCGAACATTCGCAGGGCTCGACGATGGTCATGGGTATGGCGAACCTCGCCATGGCCACCGGCAACATCGGTCGGCGCGGCGTTGGCGTGAACCCGCTACGCGGGCAAAACAATGTGCAGGGCGCTTGTGACATGGGCTCGTTCCCGCACGAGTTCTCCGGCTATCGCCACGTCAGCGACGACGCCACTGGCGACATGTTCGAGAATTTGTGGGGCGTGAAGCTCGACCGCGAGCCGGGTCTGCGCATTCCCAACATGCTCGACGAAGCGCAGTGGGGCTCGTTCAAGGGCCTCTACGTGCAGGGCGAGGATATCGCGCAGTCAGACCCTGACACGCATCATGTGCAGGCCGGCCTCACGGCGATGGAATGCGTCATCGTGCAAGACCTCTTCCTCAACGAGACCGCCAAGTTTGCGCACGTTTTTTTCCCTGGGGCATCGTTCCTTGAAAAAGATGGCACGTTCACCAATGCCGAGCGACGCATCAACCGCGTGCGCAAAGTGATGTCGCCGTTGGCGGGTCTCGGCGACTGGGAAGTCACGCTTGGCTTCGCGCGCGCGCTCGGCGTCGACATGCACTATGCGCACCCTAGCGAAATCATGGACGAGATCGCCAAGCTGACGCCGACCTTCAAGAACGTCTCCTACGCCGCGCTCGACGAACGTGGCTCGTTGCAATGGCCGGTCACGGACGTCGCGCCGCTGGGGACGCCGATCATGCACGTGGATCGTTTTGTGCTTGGCAAAGGCAAGTTCATGCTGACCGAATTTACGCCCACCGATGAGCGGACGGGGCCAAATTTCCCGCTGCTGCTGACGACGGGGCGCATTCTCAGCCAATACAACGTCGGGGCGCAGACACGGCGAACTCCCAACAGCCTTTGGCATGAGGAAGATGTTCTCGAAATACATCCATTCGACGCGGAAAACCGCGGTGTCCGGGATGGCGACCTTGTGGCGCTGGCAAGCCGCTCGGGCGAGGTTTCGCTAAAAGCGAAAATTAGCGAGCGGATGCAGCCGGGCGTTGTTTTCACGACGTTCCATCATCCCAACTCGGGGGCCAACGTCATCACCACAGACTTTTCGGACTGGGCGACGAACTGTCCGGAATACAAGGTGACGGCGGTGCAGGTGCGGCGCACCAACCACTGGTCCGACTGGCAGCAGCAGGATCGGGAAACCTCGGTCAGCCAACGGCGCATCACGCCAGAGACGGCTGATGCGGCAGAGTAACGATCCCGCACTTTTTGTCTCGACGCCGGCGACACGCTTGTCGTTCACTGGCGACGCGGCTTGCTTGCAGCGCGCCGTGCCTGTCGAGACGCCGGTGGAGGTGGTTTATTCGCCGACGCCCTATGCGGTGATGATGGCGAGCCCCGGCGATCTTGAAGATTTCGCCTACGGCTTCAGTTTGAGCGAAGGCGTCATCGAAACCGCGACCGACATTCGCGCCGTGCAAATCGAGACGAAAGCCGGCGGCGTGCGGGTCGAGATTTCGCTCGTCGCTGACAAGCTGAAACATCAACTGGCGCGCAGCCGTAACCTGGTTGGCCGCACCGGCTGCGGCGTATGCGGAGTGACCGACATCGCAGCGCTGCCGTTTGCGGCGGTGCGAGCTCACGTGTCCAACCCTCTCAAGCTGTCAGCGGTGCGTCGAGCCGTTCTTGAACTCGACGCCAAAACGCCGCTTGGGGATCTGACGCGCGCCACGCATGCCGCCGCGTGGTGCAGCAGCGTCGGCGAAATTTTGTTGGTGCGCGAGGACGTCGGTCGCCACAACGCGCTCGACAAACTGATCGGCGCAGCGATGCGGGCCAGGCTCGACGCGACCGCAGGTTTCGTTCTCATCACCAGCCGCTGTTCTTTCGAAATGGTGGAGAAGGCGGCGGCGTTCGGCGCTGCGGCGCTGGTCGCGGTTTCGGCGCCGACGAGCCTTGCGTTGGAGCGGGCCCGTGCGCACGGCATGACGCTCGTCGCCATCGCGCGGCGGGACGGGGCCTTGCTGTTTGAAACCAGCGGCGGCCTCGACAACGATTTGCAATTGACGGGAGCGCGCAGCGCATGAACGCAACGCCGGATGCAGCCCTCGACAAACTGGTGCGCATGGCCAACCAGATTGCGCTGGCGTTTCGCCTGCAGCAACCCGACGAGGCCGTGACAGGCGTCGCCAATCACATTCGCAGTTTCTGGACTCCCAAAATGCGGCGCGATATTGCAGCCCGTATTGATAGAGACGCCGCCGACGTGGATCCGGTAGCGAAAAAAGCCATTGAAAAATTGCGTGCCGGCGAAAAGGTCGGGGCGCAGATGACTTCGTCAAATATCAAAAAAGGGGGAGAAGACGGATGACAGCCACCATACAGACGTACGCCGGCGCAGCGGGCGTCGCGGGCATTCTCGACAGGCAACGCACCATCGCCAAAGCCGGGTTCAACCGCTGGCTGGTCCCGCCGGCGGCGCTCGCCATTCATCTGTGTATTGGCATGGCCTACGGCTTCAGCGTGTTCTGGCTGCCGTTGAGCCAGGCGCTCGGCGTCAGCAAGGCGGTCGCCTGCCCGGCGGACACCTCGATTTTCACCAAGCTGTTCACCACGACCTGCGACTGGACGGTGGCTGATCTCGGCTGGATGTTCACGCTTTTCTTCGTCGTGCTCGGCGTCTCCGCTGCGTTGTGGGGCGGCTGGCTGGAGCGCGAAGGTCCGCGCAAGGCGGGTTTTGTCGCTGCGCTCTGCTGGTGCGGCGGCCTGGCCATTTCGGCGCTCGGTGTCTATCTGCACCAATTGTGGATGTTGTGGCTCGGCTCTGGCGTCATCGGCGGCATTGGTCTCGGCCTTGGCTACATTTCGCCGGTGTCGACCTTGGTCAAATGGTTCCCCGACCGTCGCGGCATGGCGACAGGCATGGCGATCATGGGCTTCGGCGGCGGCGCCATGATTGGATCGCCGCTCGCCAATCTTATGATGAATTACTTCAAGACGCCGACTTCGGTGGGCGTGTGGCAGACGTTTCTGGCGCTGGGCGCTGTCTATTTCGTGTTCATGATGGCGGGGGCTTTCGGCTATCGCGTGCCGCCGGCTGGGTGGCGCCCGGAGGGCTGGACGCCGCCCGCCGCCAAGAACGTCATGATCACCAGTGGCCAGGTGCATCTGAATGACGCGCACAAGACGCCGCAGTTCTGGCTGATCTGGGGTGTGCTGTGCCTCAACGTTTCAGCCGGCATAGGCATCATCGGCATGGCTTCGCCGATGTTGCAGGAAGTCTTTGGCGGCTCGTTGATTGGCAAGCCCGGCGTCGGCTTCGCGCAACTCGATGCTTCGCAGAAAACGGCTATTGCCGGCATCGCTGCGGGCTTTGCCGGGTTGCTGTCGTTGTTCAATATCATGGGGCGTTTTTTCTGGGCCTCGCTGTCGGACAGGATTAGCCGCAAAGCGACGTATTTTTGCTTCTTCGGCATTGGTATCGCCTGCTATGCGCTGGCGCCGACGTTCGCCAACATGGGATCGAAGGCGCTGTATGTCGGCGCGTTCTGCATCATCCTGTCGATGTACGGCGGCGGCTTCGCGACGGTGCCGGCGTATCTTGCCGACATGTTCGGCACGCAGTTCGTCGGCGCCATTCATGGCCGTCTGCTGACGGCGTGGTCGACTGCCGGCATCATCGGCCCGGTCGTCGTGAATTACATTCGCGAGTTCAACAAGAACGCGGGTGTGCCGGCTGACAAGCTCTACGAAGTCACGACCTATGTGCTGGCGGGCATGCTCGTCGTCGGCCTCGTCCTTAACCTGCTGATCCGTCCTGTCGCGGCGAAGTGGTTCATGAGCGATGCGGAAGTCGCGGCCTTGCAGGTGAGGGCGACCGCAGCCGACGCCGGGCCGACAGGCTCGTTTGGCATTGGTCTCGGCGGCCTCACGCCGCAGGCGCTTCTGGCGTGGGCCGGTGTTGGCATTCCGCTGCTGTGGGGCGTCTGGATCACGCTGCAAACCACGTTGAAACTTTTCGGCTGAGCGCGGCTGCCTGAAACCACAAAGCCGCCAGCCTCGCGCCGGCGGTTTTTTTGGTTCTGGAAAGGCCGTTCAAACGCGAAAGCCGCCGCGTTTTCGCCCGACGGACATATCGAGAAAGAGTTCGTCGAGTCTCAGCCTTCGTTTGATCAGGCCCTGCTCGAACGAGTAACCGATCAGCGTTTCGAGGTTGTTGGCGTTTTGCGGCCCCAGTCCATATTCCCATGGGTCCGGCCCGAGCACAGCGAGTTGCTCCTCAAGCGCGTGGCGATACCAGGCGAGCGGCGCGACGCGCGGATTGAACATGCGCTTCATGCCAATCGCCTTGGCCTTCTCGAAGGCCTTGAAGAGTTTGATGGGCGCCCACGGATATTTCTCGACGACTTCGCGCTTGAGGCCGATCACATGCATGATCGGGAAGATTTTCGTCTTCTCGAAATAGCGCTTCTCTTCGGCCTTGTAGGCGTCGAACAAGCGGGCGATACGCGGGTCGCCGTCGATGTAGGGCTGGATGAGGTCGGAATGGATGACGGCGTCGAGTTCGCCATCCAGCAACATCTGCTCGCACGACTGGTGGTCGGTCATTCGCGTCAGTTTCAAACCGGCGGCGGGAGTGAACTCGACATCCTCGTCAATCTCGGAAAACCAGTGAATGGATTTGTGGGGAACGCCGTATTCGTGTTCCAGAATGCCGCGCATCCACAAGATGGCGCTTACCTGAAACGATTTGACGCCGACCCGTTTGCCGATAAGATCTTTGGGTTCGCGAACGCCGCCGGCCTTGTTGACGAAAACAAACTCGTGGCGAAACCGCCGGTGCAAAAAAAACCGGGATTCCGACGATGGGGTGATCGGCCTCGCGGGCCAGTAGAAACGAGGAGGCCGAGACTTCGGCGACGTCAAACTCGCGGTTGCGCAGAAAACGCCAATGCCGGGTCGACGAATCGATGTCGGTGACCACCGTGAGGTCGATGCCGTCGGGCTTCACCGCGCCCGATTTGAGCGCCTGGGTGATTTCATAATCGCCGCAGGCGAGCGTCAGGTGAATATCGCCCATACGCGTGTTCCCCGGTTTCGGTTGGCCGCGCTGCAGCGCTGGATGGTCATGCTCATTCGTCGAGCCCGTCGGCCAAGGCGACCTCCGCCAGAATGGCGCATTCGGCGCGGGCGGCGGCGAAGTCGGGGTGCGTAATGAATTCCTCGGCGATGGCTTCGGCATCGCGTTCGCGCAGTACTTCGGGTTCGATTGCGTAGGATGTGCGACCGGCCGCCATGGGATTTCTCTGCCTTTTCGTACCCGGTGTTACTGCACACGGTTGCTGGTTCGCAAAGCAGTTTTTCGCTTCCATTGAAGTGTGTAAATAAAAAATTGCACTTAATAGTTGTAAATTCCTGAAAAGAATTTAGCCTGTAGCGAATCAGCCGGGCAACAACGTGGGGGCAAGCATGGCGAAGGCGCAAACAGGACAGCCAAATCGCGGCGAGGATAGCGGGCGTTCGCATCGGGAAGCGCCCGTTGTCGTCAGCAAGAATTCGGTCGTCAGCAAGAATGCGGTCGTCAGCAAGAATGCGGTGCTGGAGCGGAACGCCCGGCATTACGATCGCATGCCCTATACCTCGAACCCGTTTCCGCTGAGCCAACCCGCCCGGATCGGCGCCATCGCGAAGTTGTTCGGGATCGACGCGCCAGACGTCACGCAGGCGCGCGTGCTGGAAATCGGCTGTGCGAGCGGCGGCAATATTCTGCCGCTGGCGGCGCGCTTTCCGCAAGCCTCGTTCACCGGGATCGATCTTTCGCCGGTGCAGATCGACGCCGCCGAACGACGTCGCGAGCAGCATGGTCTGACCAATCTGCGCTTCGCCTGCGTTAGCGTGACGGAGTTCGCTGCGGCGGCGGGCAGTTTCGATTACATCGTCTGCCACGGGGTTTTTTCGTGGGTGACGCAGGACGTGCGGGAGGCCATTCTTGGTTGCGTTTCCAGGTTGCTGTCGCCCAACGGTGTTGCGGACATCAGTTACAACGTGCTGCCGGGATGGCGCATGCGTCAGGCGCTTCGCGATGCGATGATTCTGCATGCGGGGGCGGGCGAGGATCCGGAGCACCGGGTGACGCGGGCGCGATGGATATTGAATTTTCTGCGCGAGCATACAGCGACCGGCTCGCTGTGGGGGCAGATGTTCCGCAATGAAGCCGCGCTTCTGGCGAGGTTTCCCGACGATTACATCGCGCATGATTTTCTCGAGGACACCAACGATCCCATGACCTTCACGGCTTTTGCGGAGCAGGCGGCGGCGCATTCGCTGGCTTATCTTGGCGATGCCGATGTGACCGGCATGATCCCTGAAAACCTGGCTCCCGCAACGGCGGCGATGCTGCGCGAAATGTGCGGCGGCAAGGCGCAGCCAATCGAGCAATATATGGACATCATCACCGGGCGAACTTTTCGGCAAAGCCTGCTGGTGCGGGCGGAAAGCGAAGCCTCGATTTCGCGCACGCTCGATCCTGTACGACTGGCGCGCCTTCACCTCGTGGCGGCGCCCCGCATCACCTGCACCCACGAGGCAGACGGCAGCGTTGTTTTCGGCGATCCGGCAGGCCGCTCGCTGCGCACCTCGGACTCGAAGGTGGCGGAGGCCATTTGCCGGCTGCTGGCGCGTGCCCCGGGTACTTCGATGCTGGCGGACATCGCTGGCGATGGCGCTGACGAAGCCGAGCGCGGGCGGATCAGCGACGCGCTGTTCAAAATGCTTCAGGTGGGCCTGATCGCGCTTTCCTCTGAAAGGGTCGCGGCGACCCCGCTCGTTGCGGCGTTTCCCAAGGCGTCGCTGGTGGCGCGGGTTGACGCCGGGCTGGGCACGAGTGTCGTCAACGAGCGGCATGAATCCGTGGCGCTCGGGATTGTCGGGCAGCTGCTGCTGCCGATGCTTGATGGATCGCGGGATCATGCGGCGCTCGAACAGGGATTGTTCTTGGCGATTCAGGAGGGAAAGCTGGTTTTTAACCGGGATGGCCAGCCAATCCTGGGCGAAGTTGAAAACCGCCGCGAAGTCGCAGCGCACCTGGAACAGACGTTGCGGGATTTTGCGTCAACAGCGCTGCTGATCGAATGAATCCACGATTGGCGCTGCCGGCGCCTACATCAGATAACCTATTGAATTAGCGCATAATAAACGTCGATCCGACGCTTGCGAAACAACGCTTCCGAAACCTGAAATAAAACACGTCAAAGTTGCGAATGGTGGAGTTTTTCTTAATTCTCCCTTCATAGTTGTGTTTTATCAATGTGCACAACCATTCCGATTATGTTCGCGGGGTGGCAGCGTAACAGCCAGCAAATTCAACGGCGCGCGGGCGCCGCACTCAACAACCGGGGCCAAAACCAATGTCGTCTGTTTCAGATCTCCGCACGTCCGATACTCGCCCTGGAAATGCAGCAACTACGCAGCCCGCAGCGGGGGCAAGGCGCGCGACAATGGTCACGGGAGATGCCGCACCGGGCTGGACAGCCAGGCGGCGCATCACGGCGATCCTGCGCATGGCGTTCCGGATTGTCGGCATGGGAAAAGGTCGTGGCATAGGCACGCTCGGCCGCGGCGCGGCGGTCGCGGCGACGCTCGCAGCGATGGGCATCGGCGGTTCAACCGGCGCGCTGGCGCAATACGCGGCGGGCGGCGCGTCGGCTCTCGCCTCCGGTTCAACTGACGTGATGGGGGACCGCATAACGGGCGGCACGCTGGTTTTTCCTGCCGGCAATACGAGCACTACCCCGACAGGGGTCGCGGTTGGGGATGCAAGTTCGAAGGCGATTTCAGGTTCCGTGGTTGTTGGCTTCCACAATGTGGCAGGCGTTTCGGGTCAGTTTCCAGGTGTGGCTCTGGGCATAGAAAATCAGGCGTTTGGCACCTTTTCCGTCGCCGTTGGAACGGCAAACAATGCGTCCGGGCTTAACGCTGCTGCCTTTGGCGTCGATGTTACAGCCAGCGGCAGCCAGTCGCTGGGCGCAGGCCGTCAGGCAATCGCCTCCGGCGACAATTCAGTCGCCTTGGGCATGACGGTTCAGGCAACCGCCCT
>JAYTTW010000137.1:0-7173 GCA_043744855.1 Hyphomicrobiales bacterium | reverse complement strand
TCCGTCGAATCGGTCTTTATCCCGTGCGCGGGGCCGGCGGGGAGGGCGCCAAAATCCGCAAGCGTGGCGGCCCGGCGGCGCTGCGCGAAATGCTGCGGCTGTTAGCGGAGGGAACTACCGTGGCCTTGACGGCCGATGTGCCCAAAAAATCCCGCGTCGCCGGACCTGGCATTGTCGCGTTGGCGCAAATGTCGGGCATGGCGATCTACCCCCTCGCAGTCGTCAGCCGTCGCCGGCTGGATTTTCGCAGTTGGGATCGCGCTTCGATCGGGTTGCCGTTTTCGCGCGGCGCGATGGTGCTTGGCGAACCCATTCGCGTCGCCGCCGATGCCGATGCCGCAGCCTGCGAAACCGCCCGGCTGGCGGTTGAACAGGGCCTCAACGCGGCGCACGCACGCGCTTACGCGCTGGTCGGCTCGCGCGATCCCGGAGCGGAGCCGCGCACATGAGTCGCGGCGGACTCTACGCCGCCTATCGCGCCGCGACATCGGCACTGGCGCCGCTCGCCCCATTGCTTGCCTCGTGGCGTGTTTCGCGCGGCAAAGAACTCCCCCAACGTGTGAGCGAACGATTCGGCACGCCCGGCATGACGCGTCCGGACGGGTCGCTGTTGTGGCTGCACGGCGCCAGTATTGGTGAATCTCTCGCCATGTTGCCGGTCATCGATCGGCTGACGGCGCGTGGCTTCCGCCTGCTGGTCACCACAGGCACGGTGTCTTCTGCGGCGGTTCTCGGCGCCCGTTTGCCGGCCGGGGCCGCTCACCAGTTTGTGCCCTACGACGCGACCCGCTTCGTGCGCCGGTTTCTTGAGCATTGGCGACCGCAAATGCTTTTGCTGGCGGAATCCGAGCTGTGGCCAAACCTCGTCTTCGAGACTCACGCCCGAAGCATCCCGGTCATGATGATAAACGCGCGGCTGTCGCAACGCTCCTTCGAGCGCTGGCGGCGAGCCCCGAAATTATTGCGCAAGATGTTGGACTGCGTCGAACTTTGTCTGGCGCAAACCGACGATGACGCAAGGCGTTTCGCGACGCTCGGCGCGGCGCACGCGCAAGCCGTCGGCAACCTGAAATACGACACGCCTGCGCCCCCCTTCGATCCCGCACAGCTGGCTGCGCTGCGCGGCCAGATTGGCTCTCGCCCCGTGTGGTTCGCGGCTTCAACCCATCCGGGCGAAGATGCCGCCATAGTTGCCGTGCACGAGAGGCTCGCCAGCGTCGTGCCCGATCTGCTGACAATCGTCGCGCCGCGTCACGCGCATCGTGGCGCCGAAGTCGCCGGGCTGGCGCAACGCCGTGGCGCGCGGGTGGCGCGGCGCTCCAGCGAACACTCGATTGACGCGCAAACCGGCGTCTATGTCGCCGACACCATGGGGGAGATGGGCTTGTTTTTCCGTCTCGCCGGCATTGTTTTCGTCGGTAAATCGCTGGATGGAGCCCACGGCGGCCAAAATCCCATAGAACCGGCGAAACTCGGCGCGATGGTGTTGCATGGGCCCAACGTGCAAAATTTTGCCGAAGTCTACGACGCCCTCGATGCTGCGGGCGGCGCGATGCAGGTCACCGATGCGCCATCCCTTGCCGCCGCTTTGCAGGGACTGTTCGCCGACCCCGCACGCTTGCGTCACATGGCTGAGCGCGCCGCAAAGACCGTCGAAACTTTTACCGGTGCTGCGCAGGCGACCGTGCAGGCGCTCGACCCCTGGCTGCTGCAAATCCAGGTCGAGGGGCGCTGATGCGCGCGCCAGACTTCTGGTCGAAGCCGCAACCGGATTTCCGCGCGCGGCTGCTGGGGCCGGCGGGTCGGCTCTATGGCGCCGTGACCGGCGCGCGCATGGCGCGACCGGGTCAGCGCTGCGGCGCCCCGGTGATTTGCGTCGGAAATTTTACCCTTGGGGGGAGCGGAAAAACGCCAACCGCCAGCTGCATTGCCGAAGCACTTATCGGCATGGGCGAGCGGCCCGTGTTTCTGTCGCGCGGACACGGCGGCGCGACGCGATCAACGCCCGTGCGCGTCGATCTTTCGCGCCATCACGCTGCTGATGTTGGCGATGAGCCGCTGTTATTGGCGAGATTGGCGCCGATTATCGTGTGCGCCGACCGCATCGCTGGCGCGGCTGCCGCCATCGCCGCCGGCGCCACCGTCCTCGTCATGGACGACGGCATGCAAAATCCGACCTTGCACAAGGATGTGACATTTGCCGTCGTGGATGGCGCGGTTGGGGTTGGCAATGGCTTATGCTTTCCCGCCGGTCCGTTGCGGGCGCCGTTGGCGGCGCAGTGGGGTCATATCGACGCGCTGGTGGTCGTCGGCGAGGGCGAGGCCGGTGATGCCGTGGTTGCACAGGCCGGCGTCCGCCCCTGCCTGCGCGCCGGGTTCGTCGCGGCGCCGGAAAGTGCGGCAACCCTTCGCCAGCGCCGCGTGCTGGCCTTTGCCGGCATTGGCCGTCCGGAAAAATTCTTCGCCACTTTGCGGGACCTCGGCGCGGAAATCGTCGCCAGCCGCGAATATCCCGACCATCACCGCTACTCTGCGTCCGAACTTGCCACGCTGCTGGCGACCGCGCGGTCGCTCAACGCCGATCTCGTCACCACAGAAAAAGACCGCGTGCGCCTGCCGGCTGATTTCAACGCCGTGGCGCTGCCGGTTCGACTAGACTTTGCCGACGCCTCCGCGCTTCGGGAAATCCTCGTTTCGTGCGTCAGCCGCGCGTCCCGCCATAGCCGAGCCGAATGAGTTTTTGCTCCGGGGCGGCGTAGGCTTCCTGCAGCAAGACATCCCAATAACGCAGATCTTCAAGCGCGATCGGCTCGCCGCTGACGGCGCAACGCACATAGGCGCCCGGCTTGACGATGCGGAAGTCGCCATCGCGAAATTCAATTGCAGCTTCACCCGCTGCGGCGGGCGGTCGCTCGAAACGGTTCATTCCCGGCTCCTGACCCCGAGCAGTCTACTGAAAAACCTGCTCGTCTTTTCCACGGCGTGCCTTCTATCATGGCGGAAGTGATTTGCGATGCGCTGACGGTAAAACGATTGAAAAGACCGGTTAATAGTGCTATTTAGAGGGCCATTAAAGGGTCTTTCCAAATGACGAACCAAATTCACGCGATGACGACGGCGAGTGTTTCCGAGCTCAAAAAGAACCCCATGGGCACCGTTGCTGCCGGTGAGGGTTTCCCCGTCGCCATCCTCAACCGCAACGAACCGGCATTTTATTGCGTCCCTGCGAAAGCCTATGAGGCGATGCTGGAACGGCTTGAAGACATGGAACTGAACGCCATCGCCGATGCGCGGGAAGGCCAGGCCATCCACAAGGTCTCGCTGGATGACCTATGAACTCGCCTTTCTGGACGAAGCTCTGAAGGAATGGCGAAAACTCGACAATGCGACGCGCCAGCAGTTCAAGGCCAAACTTGCTGAGCGCTTGCAGAACCCGAAAATCCCATCAGCGCGGCTTCATGGCGGCAAGGAGCGTTACAAGATCAAGCTTCGCAACGCCGGATACCGCCTCGTCTATCAGGTCAAAGATCACGAACTGCTGGTTCTGGTCGTCGCCGTGGGCAAACGCGAACGCAACGAGGTCTATAAGGCCGCCGAACGGCGTAAGGGCTATTGACGCTGGGGACAGCGGGTAGTGCCGCGCGGTCAGCGATGGCGACCGCGCGGCGGCTTTTGCCGACGCGGCTACGCGATTGGTCGACTGACGTATCAGGAATCGACATGCACCGCGATTTACGGTTGTATCGCCCACATTCCAGTTCACAGGCTGGCGTAAGGGGGCGGCCATATGAGCTATATTTTGGAGCTTTCAACCAAAATTTGGGAAAGTTTACCGCTCGAAACTCGTATATTTATGCTCCTTATCGTCTTCGTGACGTTGTCTATGCATCTGCGGTTTTCGCATAAAGCTGTCAATCAAGGCCCAACGATACTGACAACGATGGGGATATTCGCGACCTTTTTCGGAATTGCCGTAGGGCTCCATCAGTTTGATCCCGGGCGCCTTCAAGAAAGCGTTCCAGCTCTTCTCGCGGGATTGAAAACAGCATTTTGGGCGTCTGTAGTCGGCGTCGCCTGTGCGTTGACGATTAAATTTAGGGATTATGCCCTTGGAGTTCGGGCGCGCCCCGCAGGCGAAACTCAGTCCGAAGACGAGATTACAGCAGCCGACCTCGTCTACCATCTCAAAAGTATCAGTACGGGTCTGGTCGGCAACGAAGAGGGGTCGTTGATCACGCAAATTAAGCTTGCCCGTCAAGATTCGAATGACCGGCTGGATGCATTGAAGGCAGCGCAAGTTGAAGCTTTGCACAAACTATCAGAGATGGGCTCGAACGTTTTAATTGAGGCGCTGAGAGATGTTATTCGGGACTTCAATAAACGTATCACCGAACAGTTTGGCGAAAACTTCAAGCAGCTGAACGCGGCCGTTGGCCAACTTTTAGAGTGGCAGAACAATTACAAGGTTCAAATCGAACAGATCAATGCCCACTTCCAGAAGACCAGTGGTACGATGGAGAAGGCGACAGCTGATTACGAAAAGGTTGTCGAAAAATCACAGGCCTTCGCGGCAGTTGCATCGGATCTAGGCAGGATGCTGTCAGCTGTCACCGAAGAAAAGGAAAAATTTGCGTCCACTTCCGCCAAACTGGGCGACCTGTTGACGGCGGCCTCTGGAAGTCTTCCCGAGATTGAGAAGAAGGTGCTCGAAATGACAGCACAGCTCACCCGAGGCGTGGAGCAAAGCGCAAATACGATCAAGGAGGTAATTAGCTCGACGCATCAATTGATGGCCGATGCGCATCTTAGTGTTCATAAGCAGGTTAGCGATGCCTTGGTTGAGAACGCGGGCGCATTAAAAACCACGCTCCATGCGTCTCATGCTGCCTTCACGGCAACCAACAGCGAACAGAATAAGCAAGTCGTGGAACTAGCGACAAAGACTAAGGAGTTGATTAGCTCGACGCATCAATCGATGACCGCCGCGCAGCTCAGTGTCCATAAGCAGGTTACCGATGCTTTGGTTGAGAACGCGGGCACGATAAAAACCACGCTCCAATCGTCTCATGCTGCCTTTACTGCAACTAACAGCGAACATAATAAACATGTCGACGAGCTAATTCGAAAAACAAAGGAGCAAGTCACGACCCTTGATACCGCGCTATCGGAGGAACTGCAAAAGTCTCTGACCAGCTTGGGACGACAACTCAGCGCGCTGTCGGAGAAGTTTGTAGCTGACTATACTCCGCTTACAGATCGTTTGAAACGTGTAGTTGAACTGGTAAAAGCTTAACCGATGTCTATGCACAATATCTTTCGAAATAAGTCTGCTCACCCTCATCAAGAGGATCATTGGATCCCATTGAGCGATCTGATGACCGGCTTAATGCTCATGTTCATGCTCATAGCATTGATCTTCATGATCAAAGTCGATGCAGACTCGAAACGCGTCATAGACAAGACTGTCCAGTACAGCGACTTAAGGGCCCAGTTGTATCAAGACTTGTGGCACGAATTCGCAACCGACCTTCCGGGCTGGAAGGCGAACCTCAATAACGATCTGTCCGTTCGCTTCGAAGAGCCTGAAGGGCAGTTCGCCACCGGCGATTCGTCGCTGCAGCCCAAATTTCGGGCGATTCTTGATTCCTTTATTCCAAGATACGTTCGAATCCTCGCGAGCGAAAAATACCGCGGCTCGGTGGAGGAAATTCGTGTCGAAGGGCATACTTCATCTTTTTGGAAGGATAAATCATCATTGGAAGCCTACTTTGCGAACATGGAATTGTCGCAGCGCCGGACAAGGACCACGCTACAATTTGCTTTGACCTTACCTACTGTTATTGAGAATCAAGGCTGGATGAAGGAAAAGTTGACCGCTAACGGCCTCTCATCCTCTCGACTTCGATATGCCGCCAATGGATCGGAGGATCTAAAACTTTCCCAACGAGTCGAATTTCGTGTGCGCCTAAACGCCGATGATCGCCTCAATGAGCTAAGGGCAGCAGTAAACAAGTGAAGTTACCAGATTTTTACTCGCATGTTGGCCTAAACGCTTTGCGAAGCGCTATGGGAATCCCACCGGACCGGTTTGGGAGCCTTGAAATCACTTTTGATGCCGGGCGCCTAACGTCGGATGAATGGGAGCGGATTCACTCAGGCGAGGGAATCGACGTAACATTTTCTGAAATCGAAAAACTGCCCGACGAAACCCTTGCCTATAAGGGGCAACGGGTATTTGTGTACATTCGTGATGTTCATGCAATGGGTGGCAACTCCACAGAGCCGAAGTACCATTTCATGACGTGCCGGACTATTGCCACGAAAAATAAAAACGGCTCGGGCCATCGTTATGTTGTTAACGCGCAGAAGGACGGGAACTTCCAGCTAAATTTCATAGCAAATGGCTACACCCGTCGCGAAACGCGTCGACTGAAAGTTTGTCAAAACTGCCTGGATGAGTCTGCCTTTGACGGATTTCACGGGGCTATGTCGATAATGGACAAAGTAAGAATTGTAGAAAGTTTTACCCCAGAAAAATTCTTTGAAATTTATTCGCAAACACTCCACCGTTCTGTTCCCGCTTACGGTTGGGAAAATTCGCCGCTGGACGATTACACTTCGGACTTTCCGGAGATTAGCAGACGGACTCGAGAGGCGGCGGGTTGGAAGTGCAAAACATGTTCGCTCATTCTTAGCGAACCAAAAAACCGTCGATTTCTTCACGTGCACCATATCGAAGGTTTACGCTCGGACAACGCCCCGAGTAATCTCAAGGTCGTCTGCATTCGGTGCCACGCTGAAGAGCCTAACCACGCGCATATGAAAAGTTTGCCGGAGTACCGACAATTCGTTCGCGTCCACCTTCGGGATGGAGGCCTGCAATGAGTAATGGCAATCATCCAGCAGCAATAATGTGTGCCGGCGGAAGGCCAGGATGATCGCTTCTTCCTCCACAGTCAGAACCGTAGATTTTGGTTGCTTCGGTCCGGTCGGCAAATCTGAAGCCGAGGTTCGCTTCTTCCACTTCGCCACGGTCTTCTGGTTGATCCCATAATGCTTCGCCAACGCCCTCAGGCTCGCTTGACTATGTTGTATCGCTCGACGGACCGCCTCTGTCGTTGTGGCGCTCCCATGAAGAATCTGTCCCAAAGCGCATCCCTCCATTGCGGAGAA
>JAYTTW010000136.1:0-7175 GCA_043744855.1 Hyphomicrobiales bacterium | reverse complement strand
CCGGCGTCTTCCGGATCTCGCTCGCGCGCGGTCGCGGAAGCTCAATACGCATGTCTGCCTTGATACGACCGGGACGCGCGGTGAAGACGATCACGCGGTCGGAAAGATAGATGGCTTCGTCGATGTCGTGTGTGACAAAGACGACTGTTTTGCGCGACTGGTTCCAGACGCGCTGCAGTTCTTCCTGCAACAACTCCCGGTTTTGGGAGTCCAATGCGCCAAACGGCTCGTCCATCAGCAGTATCTTTGGGTCAAAGGCCAACACCCGGGCCAAGGCCACCCGCTGACGCATGCCGCCGGAAAGCTCGCCCGGATAGTGCTTTTCGAAACCGTTCAAACCGATCAGCGCGATCAGACGTTGGGCGATGGCGTTGCGCCTCTCGCGCGGCACACCCATGACTTCCAGGGGCCAGACTATGTTGCCTTCCACGGTCCGCCACGGGTAAAGCGCATATTCCTGAAACAGCATGCCGCGATCGGGACCCGGTTTGTCGATGCGCCGGCCCGACAACGTCATCGTTCCTGAATCGACGGTTTCGAATCCACCAATCATGTGAAGCAAGGTGCTCTTGCCGCATCCCGACGGCCCCACGATAGCCACGAATTCGCCTTCCGCGATGCCGAGGTTAAAGCCGTCAAGTGCTACGACCGTGGACCCCTTGCGCACAAACGTCTTTCGAAGATCCGTTATTTGCAGAAGCGGCGGCGCTTTTTCCACGCCCTCGGCGCTGGTCGGGCTCCCCGTAATCGATCCGCCGGCAGTCGCCCCGGTCATACGCGGAACTCCCCCCGCGTCGAGGCGACGAACATCTCTTCGACCGGGATGACACGACGGGAAAGCCCCTGCGCGTGCGACCATCGCATCGCCGCCTCCAGCGATACCCGATTGGCTGAAATACCGTAGGGCCAGTAATCATCGCCCATCAAGGCGCGCGCATCCGCTACCGCGTCGGACATCCAGGGCAACGTTGCCAAATTCGCGCCGCCCTGTCCGTCAACCTCGTCCATGACGATTTTCTTCGCTTCGCTGAAAGCTTTGGTGACGTTGCTAGCGAGCCACGGGTGGCGCTCCACCAGATTGCTGCGCACTCCCACGAGATGCATGATCGGAAAAATTCCAGTGCGCTTGTAGAAGTCGCGCTCAACCGCGCCATGATCGCGAAACAGCCGGCGTATAGGGCCTCCCGGATAAAAACCCGAGGGGTTGCGGGCGGAAATAAGCGCGTCGATTTCTCCTTCCACGAGCAGCTCGGTCAGCGCCTTGTCGGTCCGGTGCGTTACCCGCACGTCGGCGGGCAACTCGAGGGGGAACTTTTCGTGCCGGCCGGGTTGCTCAAGTCCGCCCGTGTGCCAGTGAATGTCGGCGGGATTGACCCCATGATCGTCGGCGAGCATGC
Organism: Hyphomicrobiales bacterium; assembly: GCA_043744855.1. GTDB lineage: Bacteria > Pseudomonadota > Alphaproteobacteria > Rhizobiales > Beijerinckiaceae > Terripilifer. Next base: position 5,778 of record JAYTTW010000136.1, on the reverse strand, counting down.
CTCGAACGGTTACCGCAGCGGTCTGGGCGTATTCCGGCACGCCGACGTTCCGGCCACGCAGCGCCTGCGGCGAATCCAAATCGCTGTCGGCCTTCACGAACACGGCGGAGTGCCGGAACATGCGCGACAGAAAGACCGGCACGCCTTCATAGGCCCATGGCCCGCGCGTTCGCGCCATGAGATACGAGGACAGCGACATTTCCACGATATCGAATTCATGGTTATGGAAGACGCGGTAGAAAAGCTCTTCGATCTGTAACGGGAAAAAATGCGCGTCGACCCCTTCGACACGAACGCGTCCGTCGCGCAGAGGCGCGATACGATCATAGTTCCAGGTTGCAATGGATAGAGGCACGAGGCTCATGCGCGTCCTTTCCATTCGGCGCCTGACTTTTCGAGATTGCGATACATGCGCTTCAGAACATCCTTCACGCGCCTTGCATCCGCTGCGCTGACGCCATCCATGATTTGATCCGCCATGGCGCGCGCGGAGGGATGAAGCCTGGCAATCTGGTGATCGCCGGCGACAGTGATGGCGAGCTGCACCGAGCGCTGATCCCGCGGGTCCGGCGAACGTCGAACCAACCCCTTGTTGGAGAGACGCGCGAGGTGACGATGCAGACTTGGCGGCTCGATAGAGGTCAGCGCGGCCAGTTCCCCGAAGCGGCACGAGCGCGCCTGGCGCAAGGCGGTCAGAATACGAAATTCCGGCACGTCCGATCCAGAGCGCCGGAACTCGCCGCTGGAATACACAATCATCGTGCTGGCGACACGATTGATGAGAAACGGCAGATATTCGTCGAGGACGACCGGTGTTTCCGGGGATGCCGCCTGCGCGCCAGTTACAACTGCAGGCGCAACCGTCCGTTTGCCGACAACAAGACGCAAGTTTGACATCTCTACGTCCCCTCAGGGCATGAGGTCGGGAACCACGAGTTGATCGATATCAACCCTGCTGTCGATGAACTTGTTTTCGAACATTGCGTCCTGCAAGCGACGCCATGTGTCGCGGCTCGGCTTCCCGTCGGGCGGCCGGAAGAGGTCTTCCTCCCCGGTCATGGAAAGGTAAACCGCAGGGTCGATCTGGACGATTTTCGCGTCGATGAGACTCTGGCGCGCGGCGCGCGGGTTTTCGCGCAGATATTTCAGGACGTTCAGATAATCTTCTTTCCAGGCGCCCACCACGTCGCGATTCTTGCGAATGAATTCCGGGCTGAAGAAAATATTGAACTCTTCCTCGATGCCGCTGATCGAAGCCGAAGTAAAAACCGTCTTCAAGCCACCCTTGGCGCGTTCAAGCTTGGCGAACAGTGTGGGGAAAATTCCGATGTCGATTTTTTTTGTTCGCACCGCGTCGCCCATTTGCGGCAAGGGCACAACCTGGAACCGCACGTCGCGGTCAGGATTTAGGCCAGCCTTGCGCGCGGCGATGCGTGCGTAGAGCTCAAAGGACGTGCGAAACCCGTTGAGGCCAATCACCTTGTCCTTCAGTGTTTCAGCCGTAACGGGATTGTCGGCAAGAGCGAGATAGGCATTTGAGAAGCCCTTCGCGCTGTCGTTGCCCATTGTCGCAACGACGACCATTTTCACGCCTTTGGTGGCGGGAAAAAGAATCCCCGTTGAACTGCTCGTCGCCGCATCGAGCTGGCCGCCCTCGAAGGCGAGCACGCGCTCGTTGCCGCCGCGAAACATCGTCATCGCATAGTTGTACTTTTTGCCCTGATTGGGTGTCAGGTCGGGTCGAACCTTCATAAGCCACGCTGGTTCTTCGCTTGAAGGACCCACGCCCATGCGAATCTCGACGGGCTGCGCGAGAACCGATGAGCCGGCTAAAACCAGCCCGCAGACATACAGCGCATGCCGCAAGCTGATCATGGATATCCTCCCAATTTATTCCATTTGGAAGAAATTTACGGGCCGCATTCCCGGCTGTCAATCGCTTGCCTCGACATCGCTTACCACGACATTTGCCGTTGTCGGGAGAGCCAGCGAGCGCAGCTTTGCATCGCCGGACCGGACGAAGCGGACCTGAGCCTATTTCGCCTTGGCCGGGTCGGTCAGATAGAAATAGCCGATCTTGTTGTTCACCGAGTTCGCGTACCACATACGGCCGCGGGAATCGCGATGCAGTTCGCGCATTGAAATTTCCGCGTGCGGGTAGGGATATTCCGTGACGTCACCGGTGTTGGGATCGAGCCGGCCCAACGTGTCTTGCTCGTGCGACGAGTACCAAATTCGGTGTTCCAGATCGATGCCGATGGCATACGGGCTGGCTTCCGGCCCCGGCAATGCAAACTCCCTGAAAGTCCCGGTTTTGGCATCGAGACGGCCGATCTTGTTGCCCTGCCGTTCGGAAAAATAGACCATGCCGTCCGTATCGATCTGCAGCCGCTGCGGCTTGCCGTTCGTCGGCGGCTGAAATGTCGTCAACACCCCGTCCTTCGAGACACGACCGATTGGCCCCCCGTCGCGGAAAGACGTGAACCATTGATCGCCGTCGAGGCCGGTCTCGTTGCCATACGTTCCGGCAAGTTCGAAGTGCTGGAACTTGCGGGTTTTCGGATCAAACATCTGGATGGCCGGCCCGCCGCTGGTCCAGACCCGCCCGAGCGCATCGAGTCGGATCGTGTGCGAGAAGGTTTTCTTGCCGTCAGGCAGGGGCGGGCTGTCAAATTCTGTCATCTCGCCCGTGGCCGGATCGAGATGCGCTATCTTGCGGCGCGCCAGTTCAACGAACCAGACCGTCCCATCGGGCGCGGGCACGACTGAATGTACTGCCGCCATCCCGGTGAACGGCAATTTGAAAAATTTGACCTCGGCCGTTTCAGGATTGAGTCGGGCAACCGAGTTTCCCTTGAAATTGTAGGGAACCCATATCATCCCGTCGCGGTCCTCGATCGCGCTCCACGGCCCCATGCCGTCGGCGGCAGGAAACTCATATTCTACATAAACGATGTTCATCGACGTCGGGCCAAACGGACGCGTCATCGTTTTGTAGGCCGGCAACTCCTCGGGCGAGGCGGGCTTCGACGAGTTCGCTCCGAACATCGCCGTCAGATAGGCGCTGAAGTCGTCGATATCCTCGGCGCCAAGGTGGTGGCCATATCCCGCCATCATGGTGTCGTTCATGTAGCGGACGCGGTCACGCCAACCCGCCTCGTCAAGCGCCAGGCTCGTCATGCGCTGTTGGAATGAATGGCAGGATTGGAAACACGAGGTAAAAAACCGGTCGCCATGATCGAGGCTGTGCTGTGGCGACTTGGGCAACAGCATCCGCCCCTGATAGGTGGTGAGCTCGCCCCAGCGCACTGGGCGTTTTTGCAGGGCGAAATCGTACGACGCCGTTTGCGCGCCCGCCAATCGAACCTCGGAAGGCGATTCCGCCTTGTAGCCAATGGCGGCGATCTTGACCGAATAGACGGCGTCGGCGAGATCGTTGAAACGATAACGCCCTTGCTCATCGGACAGGACGCTGACGGTCATTCTGGTTTTGGCGTTTTCCGCGACAACGAAAGCCCCCATGAACGGCTTTCCGTCCGGCCCGTTCACACGACCGTCGATAGAGCCGGAGACTGCCGGACCGACAAGCGCGATCGCGGCGAGACCGGCTAAAGTCCAGGGCGAATAAAGCATGCGGGCTCCTGCGTTCGACCCAAACGGCCCCGGCGCAGATTCAAAGAAAGACGATTCACCGAAAAAAGTCTCGCGTCAGGCGCCTCTCGCAAGGCAGTCCGACAGATGCATTAACCGGCTTTGCATTCCGGAGCTTTTTGCATGACCGCCGTGGCTTCCTCCTCGGAGGGGAAACTCTTGCCGTCCGCGAGGATCTTCTTTGTGGGGCCGGTCGGCTTTGTGTCGGTGATGGAGCATTTCTTGGAAACCGTGTCCAACACGACATACCAATCGGAACTGCCGGCCAAAGCAGGCGCTACTCCCCACGACAGCGCGACAACGGCGAAAGCGCCGATAATAAACATTTTCATCTTCAAACTCCGTTAGACCTTCCGGCTCGCGCCGGCGCATTTCAGACGACTTCGCACAAACCTGCGCGGCTTCCGATGTATCGCGCAACAAGCGCCCCCGGGCAAGTACGCAACCTGAAAAAACTGGAACCCGGGTGGCCCGCCAGGCCTTTTAACGCGTGCGCTTTCCGGTTCCGTGTTTTTATGACAACACTCGTCACCGAAAAAACGATCAGGAGCCGCCATGACGATGGCCATTCGCCGCATCGTGACCGATCACGATGCACACGGACATTCGATTGTCCGCTATGACGAGATCACCTCGAATATCGTCTCCCGGCGGCCGGGACATGCGAGCACGGTAATCTGGTCCAACGCCGCAACTCCCGTCGATAATACCGAGGTGGGCGACTGTGGCTTGCGCAACGTCGCAGACTGTGGCGCCGACGGCGCCATCTTCCGCGTCGTCGAATACGCGCCGGGGGTCACGCCGCGCCTGCATCGGACGCTGACGGTGGATTATGCCGTGGTCATGGCCGGCGAGATCGACATGGTCCTCGACGGCGGTAAGATAGTGCATCTGAAGCAGGGCGATTGTCTCGTCCAGCGAGGCACGGTTCACGATTGGGTCAACAACGGCGCTATCCCTTGCGTGATCGCCTTCGTTCTTGTCGCCGCGCAACCGGTCAAGGTCGCGGACCGGGCGCTCGGGCCCCTGGGTTGAGGGTGCTGTGCATGCTGGAGCGTCTCGTCACAGCCTGTTTTGGCGTCGCCGTGCTGACCTCGCCAGTCTTGGCGCAGGCGCCGTGGCCCAATCGCACCGTCAAGATCATTGTCGCCTCTGCGCCGGGCGGCGGCACCGACACCGTGGCGCGTATCCTCGCCAACGAATTGTCTAAATCAATCGGCCAGCAGTTCATCGTCGAGAACCGGCCGGGCGCCGGCAACGTGCGTGGCAGCGACGTCGTCGCGAAGTCGGCGCCCGATGGTTACACCCTGCTGATGTCGGCGAGCACGCTCGCCATCAACCACGTCATGTACAAGCAGTTGCCCTACGACGTAGCGCGCGATTTTGCGCCGATCACGCAGATGGTGACGCTGCCCAACATCATGATCGTCGGCAAGAGCGAGCCGTACCAGAGTTTTCAGGAGCTTCTTCAGGCGGCGCGCGCCAGGCCGGGCGCCCTCACCTATGGATCGGCAGGCGTTGGCACGGCGCCGCACATGGCGATGGAGTTGCTACGCGTATCGGCGGGCATCGAACTTGTGCACGTCCCCTATACCGGCGTGGCCCCGGCCCTCAATGACATCATCGGCGGTCGCGTGACCGGCATGCTGGTAAATTTCCTGACGGCAAAACCTCAAGTCGATGGAGGCTCTGTGCGGGCCTTGGCCATGTCGAGCGCCAAGCGCTCGCGTTTCATGCCGGAGCTTCCCACCATCGCGGAGAGCGGCGTCCCCGGCTATGAGGCAATCCAGTGGTTCGGGTTGCTGGCGCCGGCGGGCACGCCCGTGGAGATCGTCAACCGCCTGCAGGCCGCCACCGCCCAGATTCTTGCAACGCCAACGATGATCGAACGGCTGGCGTTCGAAGGCGCCGAGCCGGTTGGCAACAAGCCCGAGGCGTTCGCCGCCATTCTCAAGGCCGAGATAGGCAAGTGGAGCGACGTCGCCAAGGCCGCCAACATCCAGCCGGAATGATCGGTTGGGCGACGCCGGCCGGGCGCCCGCGTAAAATTCCTTCACGACTTTGGCCGGACGCACGGGTAGGCTCGCGACTGCGTCGCCGCTGCGGCTTTTCATGATTCGGCGTGAC
>JAYTTW010000135.1:0-7179 GCA_043744855.1 Hyphomicrobiales bacterium | reverse complement strand
TGAAGACTTCTTTAAGATTGACCCAAACGCTGGTCCCGCTACGGTCACCCTCAAAGTCAATCTCGACGATAACAACGAATAAGGGAGCCGGCGCGTGTCGAGCGCTTTCAGCCGTTGGCGATGTTCAAGCTGTGATTTGGGTTGACCGAAGCGGGCGCGATTTTCGCCGGCCACAACTTCGGCGGATTGCCGCGTCCTTGCCTTGCGGGCGCGCCTTAAATTGACAAGGTCGCCCATCCCCACGGCTCCCGCTTGAAGCCGCAGCGATCAGCGGCGATGCATAACCGTGCGGGCCAGGGCGGAATGCTCGGTGCAATAGACCGCGCCTTCCCGCGTCGTAGCGGCGCAAAAGTGAAAATTCTCTTCACGTGGGTCGCCAAACGGCCAACGGCAGTCGCCAAAGCCAATGGCTCCGACCGCGCTTGCGGCGCCCATCGGCGCGACTTTCGCGGCCTTGACGAGTACGCTCGATCGGCGCGAAACGGTCGCGACTTGTTTTTTGGCGGTGATGCCCATTTTGCTTGCCTCCCGACGCTTCGATAAAACGTCAGTCATTACGCGAGGTTAAAAAAACTCTTCGCCCCCGGCGCCCGTCAAAAACGGACGCCGGCGGCGAAAAGGCGTTACGCAGCTTGCAGGTTTGTCGCGGACGACTTGCCGGTGCGCTTGTCATTGGTCAGCTCGAAGCTGATCTTCTGGCCTTCGACGAGATCACGCATGCCAGCGCGTTCGACGGCGCTGATGTGAACGAATACGTCTTTGCCGCCATCATCGGGCTGGATGAAACCAAAACCCTTGGTGGCGTTGAACCATTTAACGGTGCCTACTGTCATGTCTTTTCCTTCGCAGAGTACGGCCCGGAGACGCGGTGCGCGTCCCGAGGGCCGATCGAAATGTTTTGGAGATCGTCAGCAGGGCCCGGAAAAGGCTTGTGGCAGTCGGCCGAAACTCGATCTTGACATTATGGCCTGATATTGCGGCCTAAACAAGACTTTTTTCGCGTCGCGGTCCACCGGCGCCCGAAAAGCCCTGAAACCGCTCACGGTTTCTTGCGGAAAGCTTCGATCGACACAACTTTCTGCGTATCCTTTTCAGCCGCGGCGTTCTTCTCGCCGGTTGCGCCCGAGGCGGCCGAAGGTTTTTCGGCGCTTTTTGCCGAGGCCGCGTCGTCCCTGCTTGCCGTCTTGGCCTCGCCAAAGGCGCGCCCAGCCGGTTTGACCGCCAGCGGCGGCGCGATTTTTGGCGTTTTGCCCGGATGTTTCGTCAGCCCCTCGCCCACCTGCGGGCCTGAACCGGGGCTTACCGGGTCGCGGTCATTTGCGCCGACGCCGGGCGCAATTTCCGCTGATTCGAACTTCAACCCGAACTGGACGGAGGGATCAAAAAACCCGGTCATGGCGGCGAACGGAATGAGCAACCGTTCGGCGACATTATTGAACGACAGCCCGACCTCGAAATGCGCTTCGCTGACGCTGAGGTCCCAAAACTGGTGTTGCAGGATGATGGTCATCTCGTCGGGGTATTTTTCACGCATGCGCGGCGACAGGCGCACGCCCGGAGCGCCGGTGCGGAACGTGATGTAGAAGTGATGCTCGCCGGGCACTCCGTCCCGCGCCGCGTCGCTCAAGACGGTTCGTACAACGCCGCGCAAGGCGTCCTGCGCCATCAAATCGTATCGAATGAGGTCCGTCGTCATGACGCGCGTCCAGACAAAAAAGTGGAGGCTTCTGTTGCCAGGCGCCTCCGGGCCCCGCCTGAAAGTGCTACCCTTCAGGGCTTGTTTCCCAGTACCAGCACCGCTTACGCGGCGAGGGCCACCGGAGCATAGTTGTCATTGGCAACTATAAGATTGACCCGATAACGGCGGTATCATGCCGGGCAAAAGTCCACCTTTTACACCCCTCGTCGATCCTGTTTCGCCCCCGCCACAACCCACTCGCAAATTCGCAAGACAGGCCAATGATCGGCCAAATGGGTTGTGGTGGAGGCGCCGGGTACCGCCCCCGGGTCCGAAAGGCTTATTCTGGTAACGTTTATCACCATAGCCGCCTTGCGACGGCAGAATGAATATAATCCCGTTGGCGTTCCAATGGAAGGGGCGCCGCAGATTTTTGAAACGGCCAGATTTCGTCTCACGAATTCTGCGCGACCGAACGCCGTTCATTCCACTTTGACGCCGGCTTGCTGGATGACGTCGCCCCACTTCTTCGCCTCGCCGGCGACATAGGCGTCGGCCTCCGGCTGCGTCAGCGATACCGCCGAAACGCCCGCAGCCGCGAATGCCTTGTCGAGGCTGCCGCCTGAAATCAGGGCATTCACGTCGGCGTTGAATTTCGCCAGAATTTCCGGCGGCGTCTTCGCCGGCATCAGAAAGAATATATCTGTCGCTGCGATCACCGGTCCAAGCCCGGCCTCGGTCGCTGTGGGAATTTCTGGAAATGCCTTCAGTCGCTTGTCGGTGGTGACGGCGACGCCCTTCAGCGTGCCGGCCAGCAGATACTCGGCGGTGCTGGCGATCGTCAGCATGGCGAGCTGCACCTGATCGCCCAGCACGGCCGCAACGGCGGGCGCGGCGCCGGTGAACGGCACGTGTTTGATGTCGCTCTTGCCAAGGATCCGCAGCATCAGTTCGCCCGCCAGTTGCGTCGTCGTGCCAATGCCGGCGGAACTGTAAGAGAGCGGCGTGGTTTTCGAGGCTGTCAGAATGTCCGGCAACGTCGCCGGCGCAAACCTCGGCGACCGCACCAGAATGTCGGGCGTCGTCGCGGCGACGCTGACCACATGGAAATCGTTCAAAGCATATCCGGGCTTGTCGTAGAGCGTCAGGTTGACGGCGAACGCGCTCGTCGTCACCAGCACGGTGTAACCGTCGGGCGCAGCTCTCGACACTGTGGAAGCGCCAATGTTGCCGCCGCCGCCGCCACGATTTTCGATGACGACCGTCTGGCCCCATTTTTCCTGCAACGCCGTGCCGACAATGCGGCCGATGACATCGGCGGGGCCGGCCGGCGCAAAGGCGACGATGAAGCGCACATTGCGGTTGGGCCATGCATTCTGCGCCTGCGCCGTGGCGCCCATCGCTGCGGCGAACAAGAGAACCGGCGAGACAACCACGAAGAGGCGCCCAAAAATTCTGCGAAACATTGGCGCCTCCTCAGGCGAACATGGCGGGATTGTTCAAAGTGTGTTGGGCGATCTCGTCGCGCGTTGCAATCCACACATCCTTGCGGGATCGGGCGATTTTCATCATCGCGTCGAACGTCCACGCCCCATTGGCGCGGCCATAGGCGTGGCAATGCACGGTCGCGTCGAGCATAAACGGCGCCGCGTCGGCGATGGCGGACTGTTCGATCTGCATGCCGAAGGCGTCGACGAGGCCCTCCGGCAAATTGCCATAGCGGTTGGAATGCGGGAGATCGTTGATATCCATCGTCAGGGGAATGTTGACGATGCGCTGGCCATCGTCAAATTGCGTGATGGCGGGAAGATCATCGTCGTTACAATCGCCGTGGTGGGTGTATCCGGCCTGCGCCAACAAATGCGTCGAGAGAAAACTGCCGGTGCCGCGCGGCGAAATCCATCCCGATGGCTTGACGCCGCACGCCGCCAGCACAGCCTGCGTGTTCCTCTCGATATTGGCGCGCTCGCCGGCCTCATCGAGATAGAGATGAATAACGTCCATTGCCCAGGAATGGCCGATGACCTCGTGACCGCCGCGCACAAAGGCGGCGACTGTTTCTGGATGCTTCGCGGCCAGAATGCCCGATGTCATGATGCTGGTGCGCAACTTGTTGGCGTCGGCGATGCGCAGCAGGCGGTGAATGCCGCGAACCGCGCCGAAGCTGGCCCACGAGTGAGCGTTGGTGTCGAAATATCCGGGCTTCAGCACATTGCCCATCGGACCGATCGGCGGCGCGACGCCGTCTGACCACGCTTCATAGGCGATGTTGAATACCACGGCGACGCGCTTGCCGCCCGGCCACGCGAAGTCCTTGTTGGCGCGCAACACGCGATGCGGCGGCGAGGCGGCGAGCGCGTCAGACATTCGGGCGGTTTCCTGGTCGCGCGGGGGGCGGTTGGCGCTTGGAGCATTTGCAGCGCGCTTGTAACAGTTGCGATCCGGGCGCGCGAGAGCGCTCGCCGCGAAACTTCCGCTGCGGTTGCAAAGCACCTCATATGAGGCTATATAACGCCTCACTTGATACGGAGCCAGCCATGCCCGCATTCGCCGCAGTCGCCGACGTACTGGGCCTTCCAAGACGCGAAGTTTCCGCCCGCTCTCCGTTCGGGCTCATCTCGCGCATCGAGACGGGCTTGCCATTTGGCGCCCTCGACCGGATTGCCCGGCTTCTGGCGCCGGACGACGCGCAGTTCAAATATCGCCTGATCGCCAAAGCCACCTATGAACGCCGCAAGGCGGCGCGCCGCCTGTCGAGCGAGGAAGGCACGCGGCTGGCGCGGCTCGCGCGTGTGTGGAGCGTCGCGCTCGATGTCTGGGAAAGCCAAAGCGAGGCGCGCAATTTCCTGTTTCGTCCGCATGCGATGCTCGAAGACAGGGCGCCCATTGATGTCGTCATCCAGAATGAATTCGCCGCCGAACTCGTCAACGATATCCTGGGCCGGCTGAAATACGGCACGGCGGCTTGACGGCGCAAATTCTTGACCGTGGTTTTGAAGCGTTCCGCATCGGCGATCCCCGCGGCGCATTTCCAATTTTCGACGCCTTCGGCTCCACGCTCGCGCCGGGCCGTTGGAACACGCCCGGCAGCCCTGTCATTTACGCCAGCGAGCATTACTCGACGGCGCTGCTGGAAAAGCTGGCGCATGGCGGCGGCAAGCTGCCGCCCCATCAGCATTTCGTCCGCATCACCATTCCGCGCGGCGCCAGCTACGAAGTGTTTTCGCCGCCGATGCTTCCCGCCTGGGACGCCATGCCGCCGACAGTCAGCAAGGATTTCGGCGAACGCTGGCAGATGGAAAAGCGGAGTTTGATCCTGCTCGTGCCAAGTGTTGTCGCGCGGGCGGACAGAAATGTTTTGATTAACCCGGTGCATGCAGAGTTTTCGCAGGTGACCGCGAGCTTGCATGAGCCGGTTTATTGGGACCGGCGGTTGTTTGGGGTGGGTGGGTAAGGCGCATCTTCGAGCCACGGCGGACCCGCGACAATCCCCGCAGCTTTTCCCCATTTTATCAGAAGAAGCCTCCCCTCAAATCCGCTCCGGAAACCGCACGATAAAATTATCCCGGTTCGGCATCTTCACTTGCGGCAGCGATTTGGCGTCCATCACGGCTTTCTCGTCGATGATTTTGTTGGCGGCCAGGATATACGCCACCGCGTCCCACACTTCCTGATCGCTCAGGGTGCGCGGTTGATCCCACGGCATGGCGCGCCTGACATAGTCGAACAACGTCGTCGAGTTGGCCCAGAAATTCTTGATGGTTTTCACCGCCTCGATCTGGCCGGGCGGCAGTGGCCTGGCGTCGATCAGCGCGGCGTTCTTGCCGCCCTTGGCGCCCTCGCCATGACAACGCGCACATTTCTCGTTGATGACATTGAGCCCCGCCGCCGCTGTGCCGCTGCCCGGCGGCAAACCGGCGCCATCGGGAAACACGGTGATGCTCCACGGTTTTATGTCGGACTCGGTGATTTTCTCGCCCAAGTTAGGGCGATTGCCGAGACCATTCATGTCGTCAGCGAGCGCCACACCGGCGCCGCAAGCCAGCGACGTCGCGCCAGCTAAACAGAGGCAGAGCGCCTTAAACGTAGACATGCTTGATCTCCCCCTTGGCGTCGACGGCCCAGCTTGTCAGGCTGTTGTAATGCTGGCTGTAAAAACCCAACGTGTTGGTGACAGGCTTTTCGGTTTCGCCGCGCGCCTTGACGAAATCGGCGCGCAACGGCTGCACATTGCCGCCATCATCAACCGCGCGGCTGGTGAGGATCGCCGGCGAACCGTCCCAGCGCCACGGAATGTGGAAACGCGTGAACGATTTGTCCTGCGCCGCCCCCTGCAACGCGGCGTCGGCCCAGCTTTTGCCGCCGTCCGCCGACACCATCACGCGCTTGATTGTGCCGGAGCCCGAATAGGCGACGCCGGAAATATCGTAATAGCCGGGACTGCCAATTTGCATGCCGAATGAGGGATGCGTGATGAAACTTTTCACCTCGTTGACGAAATAGAACTTGTACGCTGTCGATTGCGGCGTCGGCAAAATCGGCGAGTAGTTGCGCGCTTCATAATAGCTCATGGCCGGCTGATCGGTGATCATGATGCGGCGGACATACTTGATATTCATGTTGCCTTCCCAGCCGGGCAGCAACAGCCGCATGGGATAGCCTTGCTCGGCCATCAGCGGTTCGCCGTTCTGGTAGAGCACGACGATGGCGTCGTCCCACGCCTTGGTCAGCGGCGCCGAGCGGGTCAGCGCCGCCGTGTCGGCGCCCTCAACAATCATCCATTTGGCTTTCGGATCGACGCCAGCTTCCTCGAGCAAGGTCGACAACAGCACGCCCGTCCATTCCGCGTTGGAGACAAGGCCGTGCAGGTGCTGCAACGTCGCTTGCACCGGCTCGTTGGAAAACATTGGCGAGGAATTTCCGCCGCATTCCACAAACGTCTGCCGCGTCGTCATGGGATAGCGCAGCAGCTTGTCGAGCGTGAACAGCAGCGGCTGGCGCACCATGCCGTGGATGACCATTTTGTGTTTGGCCGGATCAATATCGGGAATGCCATTGTGGATGATGGTGAAGTGCAGGTGGTTCGGCGTGATCGAGCCATGCAGCTTTTCATGCGGCGTGCGCGCGTGCTGGGTCCGCGGCTCGCCGTTGGGGTTGGACAGGATGCGCGTGGTTTTCTCAACGTATTTTGAGCGAACGCCAAATGGCCCGATGGTCTTGCCCTGATAGGTCGACCACTCCTCTTCCTTGAGCGGCTCGGCTGCGGCGCCGTTGGTTGCCGCCGCGCTGATGCCCACGGCGCCCGCGAGGCTGACGCCGCCGCGCAACAAGGCGCGACGATGCAGCAATCCGTTGCCGGCAACCGGTTCAAAAGAGGCGCCGGCGCCTTCGCGCTTGTCCTTGCTCATGGTCAACTCCCCTGCAGCGCCGTGAACCATGTCCCGGCGCTTTTGATGTTGTTTGGCTGCCGCCAAACTGGCGCGTTCCCAATCGCTTGTCCA
>JAYTTW010000134.1:0-7180 GCA_043744855.1 Hyphomicrobiales bacterium | reverse complement strand
TGAGCGCCTCGACGATGGCGTTGGCCTGCAACGCTACAGTTTCCGCGCCGAGCCGATCACTCCAGCCGTGGCCCGGCCGGTCAAACGCAAGCACGCGGAAGCCACGCGCGGCGAGAGCGTCGCCAAGCGCTTCCAGCATGTCCGCTTCGCTGCCGCTGGCGCCATGCAGCAACACGACGACGGCGCGGACATCTTTGGCGGGAAGCCGCTGCGTATAATGCAAGCTACCGCTTGCCGCGCCGACGCGAACGAATTCACCGCGCGCCGGAAACCTCCGGTCGAGGCGTTGGCTGACGACCTGCGAGAAAATGAAAAGGCCAATCGCGACAGCCGCGACGCAGGCGAGAACGACAGGCATGTGAAATCCGAAGGGCGAGTGCGTTATCCGGAAGGAGAGACGCTAAATGTCGAGCGCGTCGTATTCGAGCGCGAGTTTTTCAACCATCTTGCGGATTTCTTCCTGCCTGGGGTTGATTTCCAGGGCTCGGCGGAAGGCGCGCACAGCAAGCTTTTCGTGCTGCGTCTTCTGCAAAACGAAACCCATTCCCGCCAGCGCGCCGAAGTGACGCGGTTCGCTCGCCAGAACAGTAGCGATGTCGCGCATCGCGCCGTCGTAGTCCTCCATCAAAAACCGGACGGTGGCGCGCTGATTGCGAGCCTCGGTAAAATCTGGCTGAATCTCGAGGATGCGGTCGAGCAGTTCCAGCGCCAGCCCGTTGTCCTTGTGCTGCATCGCCTGCATGGCGCGGGTCATCAGCAAGTCTGAAGTGTCGGAGCCCGAACGCGTCCAGACGCGCTGGATCGCGGCGGCGACGGATTTGGCTTCGCGCTCGTCGATGGCTTTGGCGAGGCGATCAAAAAGCTCGTTGAGGATTTTCTGCCGACCGGCGGGCTGCGACACATCAGGTTTCGAGGCTTCGGGCTTTGAGGCTTCGGGTTTTGAGGCTTCGGGTTTTGAGGCTTCGGGCGCGGCTTCGTCGGCGGGCGCGTTACGGCGATTTTGCGCTGCCGCAGCCCCGGTCAAAAGGCAGGCAATCACGGCGAGCGCAGTGCGCGCGGGGCGCTGGCGGAAGGCAGGGAAAGACGAGCGGCGCATGAACGCAAGGTAGTGCGCGGCCATTGCGGCGTCAAAGCGGCGCGAGGCAAAGCAGTGCGCAAAATTGCGTGAACGCAGACAGGACCAGACAACAACGCCCTGACGAGGCTTGTCCCCGACAAGGCCAGTCCCCGACAAGACACTGCGGCTTACGGAATACCTTGCAACGCGCTACCGGCTCAGCCCTGCCGCGCCTTGAAACGCTTTTGCGTCTTGTTGATGATGTAAACCCGTCCCTTGCGCCGCACGATCTGATTGTCGCGGTGGCGAGAACGCAAAGACTTCAAGGAGTTACGGACTTTCATGGCACGGCCTGCAAAGAAAAGCGCCAGCGGGGACGCCGCCGGCGGGAAAAGTTGATGCGGGATATGCCTGAGAGGCGCGCGCAGGTCAAGGCGGGGAGATGGGCCACGGTCGATGAAGACGGGCACTTCTGCTTCGCCGTGGCGCTATGAGGGCGCACGCGGTCTTACCCGACTCGCGCCGAATGCTCGATCAAGAGACCGTGGAGACGACGGTTACTGGCGCGAAGGCTCAGCCGACGACCATGTGCCAAAGTCTGACCGCAGCGAGCGCTAGTCTTGCTGCGGCGGTGGCGAGGTTGTGCGGGAGTGGAGGGAGTTCACCAGCGTCCGGGTACTCAGGGAGAGGAGAGGCGGCTGGCGGAGGCGCGACTGGAATGCGGGCCCCGAAATGAACGCACCAGCACTGGCCCTTGTGCTTGCCCCAGGCATCAGGCGGGTTGCAGCCCATTTCTGGGATACCAATGCCACCGCAGGAGGGATGGTGGGAGGGAGGACTAGCTCCGGGATCGCATCGAGGCGACGGATGGTAGTGGCCTTTTAGCGGGGAGAACATTCTTGCCGATCCTTCCTGTCCGGTATCATTGTGCCCTGTCGGCATCGTCAGGGCTGCGGACTACCACCGCCGCCAGGTGCCCATGGAACACAAATCCAGATTGCTAGGAGAACGCAGGCCAGCGTGCGTCGCCGACGGCGCATGCCAACGAAGAAGCGTACGAATACAACAGCGATGAGCTGAGCGTTCGGACAGAGCGGGTTGGTGGCGCAAATGGCCTGAGCGCGCTTGTCAGCGTCGGCGAACGCCCGCCCTTGGGTCCTGCGACGGTCAGCAGCATTCGGAGCTGCAGGGCCGGGCAGAACCACGTAACCCACGCCGCGAGTGCCAAACGGAACCCCGCATGGAAACGGTCGAGCCTGACCTACTGCAGCTGCGTCAAAGATCGCGCTGAGCTTTTGCGCCAGCGACTCCGCCGAAGCGACTCCATCAAGAGGATGCCGCGAGGACTTGTTGTCGCCAGATCGTCGAGTCATCGCGGGATGCCGAAGGGCACTGCAAAAGTTAGCAACGCACTGTAATCCGTCGTCCGGCCGGCGCTTCCCGTCTCGGTGAAACCGAACGCAGGCGAGCGAAGGCTGATCGACTGCGACGGGAAGAAGCGCGCACGACCCTCGACGCCGACCTTCAGCGGGTTGCCGGCGATGCAGCTGGGGCAGACAATCGTGGAAAGGCCAGCGCTGAGTCCAAGTCCCGTTTGCCACTTCGAATCGCTGACCGAGGGAACGCCGCCGCCGAAGAAGCTCTGGTTGCTCGTGAGCGTGAGGTTCAAGTCACGGAACGTCGGCCCGATACCGGCGGAGAGGAAGAGATTGTTTGTCGGTCCGACCGGGACTTCGCCCTTGAACAAAACGTCGATCATGACTTTGGTCGAGCTGCGCAGATCGACGTCGCCCGGCCCGTGGCGCATGATGGTGAACAGTGTCGTGTCGCCAGAACCGAACGTGTTGGAGCCGCTGCACACGTTCACGTCGAGGCCGACGCGGGCGGGACCGATGACGTAGCCGGGCCAGACGGTGGCGCCGCCGCAGAACTGTCCGTTCGTATGGAACCTGTCGCCGCTGAACGGGGCCTGCCCGCCGGTGCTGTCGTAAGTGGGGCTGGTCGAGAATCCTCCGAGGCCGATCGAAATCTTCGGCTCGATCACCATGCCGACTTGCGGTGGTGCGGGCGGGGGAGGGGCGGTGGCGGTTCGCGGCGGGCAGACCTTCGTTGAGCGAGCTCCACGGAACCCGAGGGCCTTGCCAGTCTTGGAGTCTTTCCACGTTTTGGCTTTGCGATCCCAAAATAAATTCTGTCCACTGCTGGGATTGAAGGCGCGTTCCAGGCTGCTTACGTCTCGCTCTGCATGAAGCGGCGGGGCTGGGATGGCGGTTCCGTCGCTCGCGCGGGGACCTTTGAAGCCCAGCGCCTTGCCAGTCTTGGCATCGACCCACGTTTTCTCGACGCAGTCCCAAAATAAATTCTGTCCAGTGCTGGGATCGAAGGCGCGTTCCGGGTCGCTTAGATCTCGCTCTGCATGAAGCGGCGGGGCTGGGATGAAGGTTTCGCCAGCGCCTTGGGCGAGCGCTTCGTTCAGGCTGACTCCAACCAATATCAGCGCTATCGTGTCTATCTACCGAAGTTTTTTCATGTATCGCTCTCCCCACGCCCAACGCATTGCCAATTGATGCTGTGAATCCCGCCGAAATCCGTATTTATCATGGCCACGCCACCGCAAGTCAGCTTCCGTCGCCAAGTCTATTTTAGACTCGAAACCAGTTCTGTACCGAAGTGGCGCGCGAGTAAAGAAACTACCGGCATGCCGGGGCGCTTAAAAGCTTCGCTCCGGATATGGGTCTGACCGTCTTGCGCCGCCCACCCCGATGCTGTTCAACCAGCGGCTCTGGCGTGGCGGGATTTTCATGAACAGCTCGAATGCGTCCGTGGCGTCGCCAGCCGAACCCACTTGCGAGCGCTGCGAAAAAATTCTGCCGCTGTGCGTCTGCGATCATGTCGAGCCGCTGCGCGCCCGTACGCAATTGCTGGTGCTGCAACATCCGCAAGAACAGGACCGCGAGTTGGGCTCGGCGCGGCTGGCGGCGCTGCATTTTGAGGACGCGGTTTTCAAGGTGGGCCTGTCGTGGCCGAGCCTGTCGAAAGCGCTGGGTCGCGAGGCCGATCCGAAACGCTGGGCGGTGCTTTACCTCGGCTCCGCCAAGCCCGAGACTTTCCCCGAAGGTTTTGAAATCGTCGGCCTCGACAAAAAAGGCGCGCCGTTGCCGGAGGTGCATCGCGCCTTGCTCGGCCTTGATGGCGTCATACTGCTCGATGGCACGTGGAGCCAGGCCAAAACCCTGTGGTGGCGAAATGCGTGGATGCTGAAATGCCGGCGGTTGGCGCTGGCGCCGCCGGCCGCCTCGCTTTACGGAAAGCTGCGCCGTGAACCGCGACGCGAGGCGCTGTCGAGTCTCGAGGCTGTCGCCGTGCTGTTGTCGCGGATCGAGAAGCGGCCCGATATTGAAACGCAGATGCTGAAATCGTTTCGTCGTATGCTGCAACAATATCGCGACTACAAAAAAACCTGAGGACGCGCTGAGGGGCTGCGCGGGATCGCGAAACAGGAGGCGAGGATGCTGAATTCCAGATCGTTGTTGGTGCTGGCGGCGTGGACGTTCGCCGGGGGCGCCAATGCGGTTGAGCTCAAGGTGCTGAGTGGCAACGGCTCGCGCCCGGCGGTCATCGAACTTTGCGCGCAGTTCGAGAAAGCCACGGGAAACAAGGTCAACGTTGAGTTTTTCGTCAATCCGACCGTCAGGAAAAAGATTGAGGACGGCGAAAGTTTCGACGTTGCCGTGCTCAATCCGCCGGTGCTCGATGCGCTCATCAAAGAGGGCAAGGTGGTCGCCGACACGCGATCCGTCATCGGTCGTATTGGCTTGGGCGCGGCGATCAAACTTGGCGCGCCACGGCCGGATATTTCGACGGTGGACGGCTTCAAGCGGGCGTTGCTCGCGGCGAAATCGGTGGCCTATCCCGGGGATGGCGCGAGCGGCATTTATTTCGCCAGCCTCGTCGAGCGACTGGGCATCGCGGCAGAAATGAAATCGCGGATGATGCCGATGCCGGGCGAGTACAATGTCGAGGTCGTCGCTGACGGCAAGGCGGACATGGTCGTCGTGGTGGCGTCACGCATGTATGGCGTCAAGGGCGTCGACATGATCGGCATGCTGCCGGCGGAGTTGCAAACGTGGATTGGTTTCGCCACCGGCGTCGCCGCGCAGGCGCCGCACCCCGACGAGGCGCGGGCGCTGGTGAAATTTCTGACCGCCCCGGCGGCAGCGGCGGTGCTGAAACCCATGGGCATCGAGCCGTTCGTCGAGTGAGGCGTTCGTCGAGTGACTGCGCCGAGTGAGCGGAGCGGTCGACGGTTTTGCACAGCCATGCAAATCACGGGCTTCAATTGCTCTTGAAGCTCTTGCAATGCGTCCAGCGCATACCTTAGTGATCTCCTACGCTGGCGCGTTTGTGTAGCCAAACCGCCCAAGCGTAGCTGGAGATCCCCGGTGTCTGATGCACAGCCCCTAAACGCCAGCTTGATGCACGCCCGCTTGATAATCATCGGTTCCGGCCCTGCCGGTTACACGGCGGCGATCTATGCGGCGCGCGCCATGCTGGCGCCTGTCATGATCGCCGGCTTCGAGCCGGGCGGCCAACTGATGATCACTACGGATGTCGAAAACTATCCCGGCTTCCGCGATGTCATTCAAGGCCCGTGGCTGATGGAGCAGATGAAGGCGCAGGCCGAACACGTCGGCACGCAAATGATTTCCGATCACATTGTCAGCGTCGATTTGGCCCGGCGGCCTTTCGTGCTGCGCGGCGACAGCGGGATGACTTACACTTGTGATGCCTTGGTCATCGCCACCGGCGCCAAGGCCAAGTGGCTCGGTTTGCCCTCGGAGGAAGCCTTCAAGGGTCATGGTGTTTCAGCCTGCGCCACGTGCGATGGATTTTTCTATCGCGGCAAGCCGGTGATGGTGATTGGCGGCGGCAACTCCGCCGTCGAGGAAGCGCTTTATCTTTCGAACCTCGCCTCGCGCGTCACGGTGGTGCATCGTCGCGACGGCTTCAAGGCTGAGAAAATTTTGCAGGAGCGGCTGTTTCGGCATCCGAAAATTGAGGTCGTGTGGGATCACGGGCTGGAGGAAGTGCTGGGCGACAACTCGCCGCCCGGCGTCACCCATGTGCGGCTCAAGAACGTGCGCACAGGCGTCACGCAGGAGCGCCGCGTCGACGGCGTGTTCATCGCCATCGGCCATGCGCCGGCGTCCGAACTATTCGCCGGGCAGGTCGAGGTGAAACCCAACGGCTATATCCGCACCGCTGCGGATTCAACAGCGACGAATATTGCCGGGGTGTTCGCCGCCGGCGACGTGACCGACGATATCTATCGCCAGGCGGTGACAGCGGCGGGTATGGGCTGCATGGCGGCGCTGGAGGCCGAACGCTTTCTGGCTGGCGCGCCTGTGGCAGCGGCGGAATAGACGGTGTTGACGTCAACCGGGAGGCCGCGATGGATTGGGACAAGTTGCGAATATTCCATGCGACGGCGGAAGCCGGGTCGTTTACCCACGCCGGCGATGCACTCGGCCTAAGCCAGTCCGCTGTCAGCCGGCAGGTGGGCGCGCTGGAACTCGATTTGCAGACCCCGCTGTTTCACCGGCACGCACGTGGGCTCATTCTTACCGAGCAGGGCGAGATTTTGTTCCGCACGGTGCAGGACGTGGTGCAACGACTGGAGGTGACGCGCGCACGGCTCGCCGACAACCGGGAGAGGCCGCGCGGCGAGTTGCGCATCACCACAACAGTTGGGGTTGGCACCAACTGGCTAACGCCGCGCCTGGGAGAGTTTCTGGAACTGTACCCGGAGATCAAGCTGCATATCATTCTGTCCGACGATGAACTTGACCTCGGCATGCGAGAGGCGGACATGGCGATCCGCGTGCGCGAGCCGGTGCAGTCAGACCTTATCCGCCGGCGTCTGTTCACCATGCATTTCCATGCCTACGCGTCGCCGGCTTACCTGAAGCGCCATGGTCAGCCGGCGACGCTCGATGATCTCGACCGGCATCGGATTCTCGCCTACGGCGCCGCCTCCGGCAACTATCTGAACAACGTCAACTCGCTCGCCGTCGTCGGCCGGGGCGTCAAAAATCCGCGTGACAGCGCGCTGACGATCAACAA
>JAYTTW010000133.1:0-7239 GCA_043744855.1 Hyphomicrobiales bacterium | reverse complement strand
CCATCGGAAGAAAGTGAGTCACGCAGTGACGCGCTTTCTGGAGATGATAAGTGGATACTTCAACAAAAACGACGTACCCGAAATCTATGATTCCGGGTGCTAGCGAATGTGGCGCCAAAACGTTAGCTAACCCTGAAACGTTTCCCCTATTGCCCTGCGCAGCCCGCCATGCGCAAATTCTGCATGACGCAAGCAATGCAAAAATCCGAACTCCGCAAGCTGGCCCTCGAGCGGCGCGCCAGCGTGCCAGATGGCGCGCGCGAGGCCTTCGCCGGCAGGCTGGCTGTGGAAGGCGTGGCGCTGGCGCGGCAGGCCCAGGCGCGCTCGGTTAGCGCCTACTGGCCAATGCGCGGCGAGGCGGATGTCGGCTATCTCCTTCACGCCCTCGATTATCACGAGTTTCGCCCGCTACTGCCGTGCGTTGAAGGGCGTGGCAAGCCCCTGCTGTTCCGCCTTTGGTCGGGGCGGGAAGCCATGGTGCCCGCCGATTTTGGCACGATGGAGCCCTCCCGGCGGCAACCCGAGGGCTTGCCAGACGTGCTGTTCGTTCCCTTGGCGTGTTTTGACCGTCGCGGTCATCGCGTTGGCTACGGCGCTGGCTATTACGACTTGACCCTCGCTCACCTAAGGTCGATCAAACCCGTCCTCGCTGTCGGCGTCGCTTTCGCCACGCAGGAGGTTCACAGGGTGCCAGACGAGCCACACGACGCGCGTCTCGATTTTGTGCTGACCGAGACCGAATTAATTGATTGCAGATCGGATTGAGTGAATGCGCCTGTTGTTTATCGGCGATGTCGTCGGCGCCGTCGGCCGCACGGCGTTCAACGAGCAGTTGCCCGGCCTGCGCCGCGAGTGGAATCTGGATTTCGTTGTAGTCAATGGCGAAAACGCCGCTGGCGGCTTTGGCATCACCGAAAAGATATGCAACGAGTTCATCGACGCCGGCGCCGATTGCGTTACGTTGGGAAATCACGCTTGGGATCAGAAGGAGGCGCTGGTATTCATCGCTCGCCAGCCCCGTCTCATCCGGCCGTTGAACTATCCGCCGGGCACTGCCGGGCGGGGCGCCAATCTCATTGAGGCGCGCAACGGCGCCAGCGTGTTGGTGATGAATGCAATGGGGCGCATATTCATGGACCCACTGGACGATCCTTTCGCCGGTGTGGATCGCGAGATCGAAGCCTGCCGTCTCGGCCAGGGATGCGATGCAGCCATCCTCGACATGCACGCGGAAACCACCAGCGAAAAATACGCCATGGGTCACTTCGTCGACGGGCGCGTCTCGCTTGTCGTTGGCACCCACACTCATGTGCCCACCGCCGATGCGCACATTATGCCGGGTGGCACAGCCTACATCAGCGACGCCGGCATGACCGGCGATTACGATTCGGTGATCGGCATGGACAAGAGCGAACCGGTAAATCGCTTCACGCGCCGGATTTCGCAGGGCAGATTTGCTCCCGCCGAAGGCGTCGCAACCCTCTGTGGCGTCGCCGTGGAAACCGACGCATCGGGGCTTGCGACCAAAATTGGGCCGGTGCGGATTGGCGGAAAGCTGGCGGAAACGCGGCCGGATTTCTGGCGCCCGGGAGCCTGAAGCGAGGCGGTTGCGTTTGCCGCGCCAGCGCTATTGCAGCGTCGTCAAAAACGGCTACCCTTGCGCCAGATTCCGGGATTGGGAGATGCACATGAAATTTCTGGCTTTCGCGGCGGCGCTCGGGCTGGCGCCACTGGCGGCATTGGCGCAAGACAAACCCACCTGGGCGTTTCCCGTCAGCGACAAGGACCAGCCGCAAGTCAGTCAAAACCAGGCCCCGCGCAGCGCACCGGGCAGCACCCGCGCCTACACACGCGCCCAAGCCGACAGCTTTTTCGAGATACCCGACTGGTATCCGCAAATGTACCCCAAGTTGCCGAAGATCATCGCCAACGGCAACGCTCCCAATGTGCGGGCCTGCGGTTCGTGCCATTTGCCAATCGGTACGGGACACGACGAAAGCGCCTACGTTGCGGCCTTGCCGGCTGCCTATTTCGTCCGCCAGATGCAGGACTACCGCAGCGGCGCGCGCAAGGGTTCCGGCTCCATGGCGGTTATCGCCAAGAACGTCAGCGACGATGAAATTCAGGAAGCCGCCAACTATTTCGCCTCGCTCAAACCAACAAAATGGGTACGCGTCGTCGAAACAGACAAGGTACCCAAAACCTACATCGGGCCCGGCAACAAGCGCCTTCTGCATCCCACCGGCGGCGACGAGCCAATCGGCAATCGCATCATCACGGTGCCAGAGGACGAAGAGATCGTGCTCTACCGGGACCCGAGCAAGGGCTTTGTCACTTACGTGCCAAAGGGTTCGCTGGCCAAGGGCGCAGCCCTGGTCGCCGGCGGCGACGGCAAGACGGTCAATTGCACGTTCTGCCACGGGCCAGACCTGAAGGGGATCGCTGATATTCCGCCCATCGCCGGTCGAACTGCGACTTACACGGTGCGACAGCTTTTCATGATGAAATCTGGCGAACGCGCGGGCGCTCAATCTGCGTTGATGAAGCAGGTCGTTGCCAATTTAAGCCTCGATGACATGCTCAATATTGCCGCTTATACCGCTTCGCTGGATCCCTGAAATCCTTACGAACCGGCGCGCCTCACGCGATTGTATGCCCGCCAGCGAAACCCGCCCGTTTCAATCGCACGATGGCCAGTTCGAGCGCCGACAGAAAAGCCGACCTGTCTTTACGGGCAAACGGTTTTGGCCCGCCTGTGACAGCGCCGGTTTCGCGCAGATCCTGCATCAGGTTACGCGTCGCCAGCGCCATGCCGATGGAGCTTTCCGAAAACGCCTTCCCATTCGGCGCAATCACATCGGCGCCGGCTTTCACGCAACGCGCCGCGAGCGGGATATCCGCCGTCACGACAATGGCGCCGCGCGAGGCGCGTTCGGCGATCCAGTCGTCGGCGACATCGGCACCGGCGGCGACGACGACACGCTCGACCCTCCCATTGCGCGGCGTGGCGATAAACGCGTTGGCCACAACGAACGTCTTGACGTTGTGGCGCGCCGCCACCTTGTAGACTTCGTCTTTGACCGGACAAGCGTCGCCATCGATGTAAACAACGATGCGGGAGTCGCCTGAGTCCACGCTCTGCATTCGCGATTGCCCTGGAGCATGATCCCGAAAAGGGGACGCCGCTTTCCGGAAAAGATCATGCTCCATCAGA
Source organism: Hyphomicrobiales bacterium (assembly GCA_043744855.1). Lineage (GTDB taxonomy): Bacteria > Pseudomonadota > Alphaproteobacteria > Rhizobiales > Beijerinckiaceae > Terripilifer. Next base: position 4,025 of record JAYTTW010000133.1, on the reverse strand, counting down.
GGCATGTTGACGACAACGCGATGATCGTCCGGGTAGCTCTTGATTTTACGAAACAACAGCACCGGCGGCAGCGGTTTCTGCAAACTCAATTCATGCAACGCGCCCATTTCCAGATGCGGATCGGCGCCTTCAATGATGTCGAGTTCGCCAATATCCTCGGCGATCTCAATCGCCTTGCGTATATCGCCGAGCGCGGCGATACGACTGCTTTCATCGACAATTTTTCGCATATTCATTCCCGTTGAACGACCCAACAAAAGGCCGCGCGTTTCGCCGGCGTCAGCCTTCCTTGTAATCCGGCGACACTTCCCGCTGCTCGAGATCCGACGCCAGATATTCCTGCATCGCCGTCTGGATGAACGCCGCCCAGACGGAGGGATTAACAGGATCAAGGTTGAAATGTTGATGCTCGACGCCGCCGGGCTTGAGCGGCAGCAGTACGAGATCGCCCTTCTTCCAGTCGACGCGCGCACCATCGACCATCGAATAACCAACGCCTGAAAGCACGTAGATCACCAAGCCGCCCTGATGGATGTGGCTGCCGGACTTCGTGCGGATTTCATGCGTGAACACGCGCCATTGCTGCAACGGCGTGTCTTTGAAACTGACGGGGTCAAGAAAGTAACGCAGCTTGCCCTGTCGCGCCTGGATGTAGCGGCGTTCGTCGGCGCGAAGAACAACCGGACCATTCAGGTTGCGCTCTTTGAGCGCTTTGCGATGCCGCATCACCGCTTCATATGGATTGTCGGCGATGGGCGGGCGTTCACGCTCACGCGTTCTCTCGATCTCAGCCATGGCCAGGTTGTCCCTCGTGAAACGCCCTCGCCATTCGCAACGCCTCCAGTGCATCCTCGCGCGTCGGCGCGGCGGCGCGGCTGAAGCCTGTCTTGCGAATGGCGATGCGTTTGGCTTCATCGCACAAGTGCCGCAAATCCGCCCCCGAAAATCCCTCCGTCATCGGCGCCAGCATCGCAATAATCTCGTCAGTTTCGCCGCTTTCCGTTGCCGCCCTTGAACGCAGGCACACTCGCAATATCTTGCTGCGGGTTTCTTCATCCGGCATGCCCACGTGTACGTGGAGGCCGAAACGACCTGGTCGCAAGATCGAGGGATCAATAAGATCGATGCGGTTTGTCGCGCCGATGACGACGACCCGCGACAGCTGCTCAACGCCGTCAAGCTCCGCCAGCAACTGGCTGACAACGCGATCCGCCGTCATCGAGCCGATGTGCTGGCCGCGCACGGGCGCAATGGACTCCAGTTGATCGAAAAAGACAACGGCGGGCGCCACCTGCCGCGCAATGCGGAACACCTGCCGCACGCCTTCTTCGGATTCGCCGAGCCACTTGGTGAACATTTCCGGTCCGTCAACGGATATGAAGTTGACCCCGCACTCGTTGGCGATGGCTTTGGCAAGCAATGTCTTGCCGGTGCCGGCAGGGCCATGCAGCAACATGCCAACATGCGCCGGCAATCCGCAGGCGGTGAGCAAGCCGGGATTGCGCAATGGCAATTCGACCGTCTCCTGCAAGCGCTTTTTCACATCCTCAAGGCCGCCGATGTCGGACCAGCCGCAATCCGGCACGCTGATCAACGTTTCGCGTAATGCCGAAGGCCGGGTTTGCGCCAGCGCAGATTCAAAATCTTCTGTCTCGACGCGCAAATCCTCGAGAGGAATGCGGAACGCCGCGCGATGATCCTGCAGATTGCCGGCGCTGCGGCGAAGCGCGCTTAACCCCGCGTCGCGACAGAGTTCCATCATGTCGGCCCCGAGAAAGCCGTGGGTGCGACGCGCCACTTCATCGAGATGCCGAAGCGCCTCGTCCGACAGCGGCATTTCTCGCGTTTGAATGGTGAGAATTTCGCGTCGGCCCGGCGCGTCGGGGGGGCCAATAAAAATTTCGCGATCAAACCGGCCGGGGCGCCGGAAGGCGGGATCAACGGCGTCGATGCGGTTCGTCGTGCCGATTACGACGACGGAGTCGACGCGCTTCAGCCCATCCATCAGCGACAGCAACTGCGTCACGGTGCGAATGTCGGCCTGCGACCCGGTTTCACCGCGCTTCGGCGCCATCGCGTCGAGTTCGTCGATGAAAATGATCGACGGCGCATGATGGCTGGCCTCGGAAAACATCCGTCGCAGATTGGCTTCCGTCTCGCCGGTGTAAGTGCCGATTACGTCAGGACCATTTATATAGTAGAAGCGCGCATCGACCTCGTTGGCGACAGCGCGCGCCAGATGCGTTTTGCCGGCGCCGGGCGGACCATAAAGGATGATGCCGCGCGGCGCGTGGATGCCGAGATGGCGATAGACGTGCGGCGCCTTGAGCGGCAATTGCACGAGTTCACGAATGAGCTTGATCTGCGCCGACAGGCCGCCGACATCCTCGAAAGTTATATCGAACGCGCCTTCCGGCAAGTGCGAGTCGTTGTAGTGCAGCACGACTTCCGTCGCGTCCGTTACGACGCCCGGCCCCTCCGGCGTCTTGTGCACCTCGTAGGTCGTGCCGGCGTGTGAATTGGGAAACGGTATGTAGAGCACCGCGCCCTGACTTGCCGGTGTGCGACTCTCGATCAGCACTCTCTTGAGATGCGGCAGCAGGTCATGCGCCATCGACACGTCGACAGCCGGCAGCAGTTCCAGCTTTTTCAACGGTGGCAAATCCACCCTTTCGATCTCGACGTATTCGTTGAGGTGCGCCTTCAGCGCCTGACGCGCGAAACGGTCGAGGCGCACAATTTTGTGGCCCGCGTCCGCCGCGCCAGGCTCACCCAGCCTTGCCATCAGCGAACGCCCACGATCGGTGGCGATGCGAACGGTATCGCCGGCATGCGCGCCCAGCGTCAGCATCAACTCGCTATCAAGCTTGGCAATCAGCCGTGCGCCTGACGACTGCTCGTTGGCGAGATGATCGACGGTGGCGTGCGCGTGCGCGCCAGGCCCATGCGCGTTATTGTGGTCGTGGTGCGTATCCTCCATGACTATCTCTTGTATTCCGGCGCATCCTCGATTTGCTCGAAGCCTGACCCGCGGTCGACAGTGACACATTCAAACCAGTTCGGCTCCGCCGCGACGAATTTCGCCGGCTTGTCTTTGCTGGCGTTGAAGTGCTGCACAATGACGCCGTCCGCACGCAGCGGCAAATTGACGACGTCGCCGGCTTTCCACGGGTGTCGCACGCCATCGAGGATGGTGTAGCCTTCCCCCTCAATGATCATCATCACCTGGCCGCCCTGGAATTTCAGCCGGCCTGACCGGCTGCCGGGTGGAATTTCCTGCTCGAAGAACATCAAAGTATTGAGGACTGTGTCGGTGATTTCCGGATGCAGATACCATCGCATCAAGCCCTGCCGGTTTATCTCCTGGGGCAACTCTTCCTCGCGCACTACCTGCAGCGCGTCTTTGATTTGCGCGCGCTGACGGTCCCGCATATCGAAGAGCGCCTGCCAATGGTCCTTCTGCGCCAGTTTCGCCTTGCGATCGACTGCCATTTGTTGTCACCTCAAGCGCTTCGTTTGACTTGCTCCAAGCTGGGGATTTCGTCAAATCCGCCACAAGCGCAAGCGCTTCGCCAAAGTCAGCAGCGAGTCCGCCCAAAAAGTCCCGCCAACTTGCGCGACGCCCAGCCGACTGGTTCCTCTCGTATAATCACTGAACTTTCAGAGCACCATTTTAGGCTGACATAAAAAAAGACGCGGCGAAAACGCCGCGCCTTGTGGACTGTCGCCATCTGACCCCTGGGGATCAGATCGACTCTTTCAGTTCCTTGGCGGCGCGGAACGCCACTTTCTTGCTGGCCTTGATCTTGATGGCTTCGCCGGTGGCCGGGTTGCGGCCCATGCGAGCCTGGCGCTTGCGAACCTGAAAAATGCCAAGACCGGCAATCCGGATGCGCGAACCCTTCTTGAGGCTCTTGCCGACGAGCGCAACGAAATCATCCATGATGGCGTTCGCCTGCTTCTTCGGCATCTCGTGGGATTCCGCCAAGGAGGCGGCGAGATGCTTGAGGGTAACGGTGTCAACT
>JAYTTW010000132.1:0-1894 GCA_043744855.1 Hyphomicrobiales bacterium | reverse complement strand
ATTCACCGGAGCGCCCGAGATCGAGCGCGCCAAGTCCAACGAGCGACGTGGTTTGCGCGATCAGTGCGCCGGAAATACCGGCCAGACCCGCTGCGATGGCGTAGACGATGAGTTTGCGGCGATCGACGGGCGCGCCAATGGCGTGCATGCGCGTCACGTTTTCGCGAATGCCGGTGAGCGAGCGTCCGAACGGGGATTGCACCAGACAGCGGCACGCCACCCAGCCGAGGAACAGCGCCGCGAGGCAATAGATGTAGGCGACGTCGCCATAGAGATCGAAGCGGAACTTGCCGAATACCGGCAGCACTTTCATGCCGAGCAAGCCATCCGAGCCGCCGGTAATGAAGTGCGCCTTGTTGGCGATTTCCTTGAGCAGCGCGGCGACGACGAGCGTCTGCATCAGCAACGTCAGCCCTGACGTGCGCAAGATCAGCGCGCCCGACGCAAGGCCGGCAAGTGCTGCAACCGCTGCGGCGGCGACAAGCCCGAGCAAGGGATCGCCCATGCCGTGCACCGCAAGAATGCCCGTCGTATACGCGCCGACGCCGAAAAACGCCGCGTGTCCAAGCGACACGATGCCGGCATACCCAAGGATGAGGTCGAGCGACAGGGCGAACAGGATGGTGGCGAAGATTTGCGCGCCGAGTGCGTGGTAGTTTTCGAAAGCGAAGTAGCAGACGAGCGCGGCAAGCCACGGCAGCGCCTCGTACCAGCGCAGACTATGGCGGCGCGCGAACGTATCGATTTGCGTCTTGCGGTCGACGACAGGCTGAAGCGTCTGGCTTGTCTGGCTCATGCCGTCTGCCCGAACAGGCCGCGTGGGCGCCACAGCAAGACACCCATGGTCAACAGGTAGATGAAAAACGCGCCGAGTTCGGGCGCCAGATATTTGAAGGCGGTGTCGGTCACGCCGACGAAAACCGCAGCGACGAAGGGGCCGCGAATACTGCCCAATCCGCCGACGGCGACGACAATCAGAAAATACACCAGATTTTCCAGCGCGTAGGTCGGCCCTATGCCGAGCATTTCAGCGCCGAGGCCGCCACCCAATGCGGCCAGCGCACTGCCCAGTGCAAAGGCGCTGGCAAACAATCTCGAGGTGTTGATGCCGAGGGTTTGCGCCATGCGCAGATTGTCGACGGAGGCGCGGATTTGCGCGCCGTAGCGGGTGCGCTCCAGCCCGAGCCACAGCACAACGACAAGCACCGCGCCGCACAGAATGATGAAGCTGCGGTAGGTCGGAAAGTCACGGCCGAAGAAGTGCAGTTGTCCCTGCAACAGGCTCGGCGGATCGAGCGATTGGGCGACAGGGCCGATGATCCAGGTAGCGCCGCCCACGGTCATGAAGATCAGGCCCATGGTGAGCAGCACCTGATCGAGTTCGTCGCCGCCGTAGAGGCGCCGGTAGAGCAGGCGTTCCAGCACGAGGCTGGCAAGCGTGCAAACAACAACCGCCGCCAGCAAGGCGGGGGCAAAACCCCAGCCTTGTTGCTTCATCAGCAAGACGAGGGTGTAACCGCCCGCCATGGCGAAGGCGCCGTGGGCGAGGTTGACGAAGCCCATCAATCCCATCGTCACCGAAAGGCCGACAGAGATGAGATAAAGCACCATCGCCAGCGCAAGCCCGTGAAAAAGGATGCTGACGGCGATGGAGAGAAAAACGCTCATGGCGCGCGGCTCAGGGGGCGAGGCTCATTGCGCGAGGCTCATTGCAGGAGGCTCATTGCAGGAGGCTCATGGGCGGGACGCCAGCGGCGCCCCGGTTGGATGCGCTCACTTCTTTTCCGGGTTCATTTCCTTCCACGGGTCTTTGACGGCCTTGATGGAATCAAACTCAATCGTCACCAGCTTGCCATCCTTCATCTCATGGCGGCGGATGTAGATGTCCTGCACG
>JAYTTW010000131.1:0-7273 GCA_043744855.1 Hyphomicrobiales bacterium | reverse complement strand
ATTGCCGGCTAACCCTGATTGGCAAAAATCAGTTGAACTCGACGCCAAAGGCAAGGCCACGCGCATCAAACCGGGACAGATCAAGGGCAGCAAACTGGCGCTTTCCGATCCTGACCGCTGGTTGCGCGAAGTGCTGGAACCGGCGTTTGAAAAAGCCGGGCTTTCGGAAGAGGAGCGCGTCAACAAGCTGGCGGAAATCATCCCGAATTCCAACGCCCATGCGCTCGCCAGCCTGTTGCGCAACCAGCGCGGAAAGATCGACAAGGACCGCAAATTAATGGCGGACGCGCCTGGCCTCGCCGGCGCCGCGATCTGGCAAAAGGAAGATCCAAGCGCGGCGGCGACAGCGCTGGTTTCGCAGGCGACAAATTTTCTGCGCAGCGCCGCCGAACCCTTTATGAAACCGGCAGCGGCGGGCCTCGACAAGGCGTCTGACGCTGTTGGCGCACTCGGCGCAAAAGCTGAGGAACATCCGGGCGCTTCAACCGCCGCTATCGGGGCCTTTTCCGCCGCGACGGCATGGGCTAGCTGGCAGGCCCTCAAGAAAGTCGGAAGCCTGTTTTCGGGCGGTGGCGCGGGCGCAACAGCCGCAGCTGCTGCGGAAGTCCTGCCTGCGGCCGGAATTGCCGGCAAGGCGGCTGCAGGCGGCGTCACACGGGCCTTTGTGCAGGGCATGGGCGAAGGGGGCCGCGATGGAAATTGCAGCCGCTGGCGGCGCTAAAAAAGTGTTCAGCGGCCTTGCCTCGAAACTGTTGCCCGGCGCTGGCCTCGCCATGGCGCTGATGGACGTGCCAAACCATCCCGCCGCGCCTAGCGACGCCGAAGATCGCGCCGCCATGCTCGATAAAATGACGCGCCGCTGGGGCGTGCGTCCTGACGCGCGTGGCACGGGCGGGGTTGCAGCAGAGGCGGGCGCCAGCGCGCCAGCAACGCCCGATGTTGACACGTCGAAAATCGAGGCGGCGAAAACCACGGCGCAAACCGCCGGCGCTGAAATTCAGGCGGCTTTGAATGTGAGTTCAACGCCCAGCGTCGACACCTCGCAAATTTCCGCAGCCGTGGCGCTGGCAAACCAGCTCCTTGCCGCGCTCAATGGCGTGCCGGCGGCTGCGGCGCGGGCGGCGGGCGCGGCCTCGCGCGCCCTCAAGAATGCTGGCGCCCTTCATGATGGCTACGAGACGGAGGGCGGGCGATGAGCATGCTGCTCGCCTGGGGGCCTTATATGTTCGAAAGCCACCGCGCTTCCTACGAAGAATTGCGCCACCGCGCCGGCGGGCACTGGGCTGAACATCGCATCATCGGGCGCGCGCCGGTCGGGCAATATCTGGGGCCGGAAGAGGAAGTTATCTCGCTGCGCGGCACGATTTTTCCGCTGGATGCCGGCGGCGGCGCGAGCGCCATGCCGCGCGCGATGCAGGAGAGTTCCAAAGCCGGCGAGACCTATATGCTGCTGTCGGGCGCCGGCGAAGTCTTTGGTATTTTCCGGCTGAAAAAAGCCGAACGCAACGAGAGCGAAATTGTCGTCGACGGCAAGCCGCTCAAGGTCTCCTACGACCTGGAATTCGTCGCGCATGCCGATCCCGAGGGTTCTGTGTGGAGCCTGTGGCCATGATCACGCAAACCAGCCTCGTGATTACCTCGCAAGGTCAATTGCTCGACCAGATTTGCCGGCGGGCCTATGGCAGCGAACATGGCACAACCGAAATGGTGCTCGCCGCCAACAATGGCCTCGCGGATTTGTTGCCTGTGATCCCCGAGGGCACGCTCATCGTGTTGCCGCCGGCGCCGCGTCCGCAAAAGCGCGGTCTCGCCAGCCTCGATCTGTGGGATTGACCATGATCCCCGTCATCCAGATCAGTCTCGACGGACAGGACATTTCAGGCCGCTTGCGGGGCCGCATTCTGCACGGGCAGGTGATCGAAAGCGATGGCGAGAAGGCCGACGAATTGCGACTGGAAATATCCAATTATGATGGCCGGATTTCAAAGCCCCGGCGCGGCGCGAACCTCGCGGTGTCGCTCGGCTTTGAAGAGACGGGGATTGCGAAAGTCGGCTCGTTCACGGTGCAGAGCGTCGTCAAGATTGGCGCGTCGGCGCGGTTTGAAATCACCGCGCATTCGGCTGACCTTAAAAAGAAAATGAAGCAGCAAAAAAGCCGCAGCTTTGTCAACAAGCCGCTGAAGGACGCGCTGCAACAGATCGCCGGCGACAATGGCCTGGAACTGAAAATAGACGCGGCGCTCGGTTCTATCGTCTCGCACTGGTATCAGGTGGGCGTTTCCGACATCCATTTTGTCACCGAAACAGCGCGCAAATTTGGCGCTATCGGCAAGGTCGCCGACGGCAAACTGATTTTCGTCAAGCGCGGCACCGGCGAGAGCGCCTCGGGCGGCGCCATGAGCGCCATAAGGGTCACGCCGAATGATCTCGAAGGCGACTTTCGCCTTGCCGACAAAGACCGGCCCGACCGCAAAAAGGTCAAGGCAAAATTCTATGATCGCGGCAAGGCGGCGCGCGAGGACGTGGTCGAGGAAGGCGAGGGCGAGGGGCCGGAATATGTGTTCCCGCAGACCTATGGCTCGAAGGCGGAAGCCACCGAGGCCGTCAAGGGCCGCAAGCGCGAGTTCGACCGCGCCGGCAAGAGCTTTTCAGGCGTCTTTAAAACCGGTTTGAACAGCGTCAAGGCGGGCGGAATTCTAACGACATCGGGCTTTGGCGACGACGACCACGACTGGACGCTGGAGCGCGTCACGCATGATTTTGGCGAGCACGGCTATGTCACGCGCTTCGAGGCCAAAGTGAAAAAGGGAGGCGGCAAATGAGCGTGATCGCCGCCTTTGAAGCTCTCGACAATGTGTCGTTCACGCTGGCCGCCACTTTCGAGCCGATGCCCGGCGATCCCGCTGACTTGACGGTCGGCGTCGTGCTTCGCGCGCAAGGGCGCCACACGCCGGATGCCGAGGCCGCGTTGTTCGATTTTGTCAGCAGCGACGCCGACCATTTGCAGATCACCGGCAAGGCAAGTTTCGTGTTGCGCATTGACCCGTTTCAGCTCGCCGCCGTGCGCGGCGCTGGCCACAGGAATTCAGCGCTTGTGCAGATCATCGGCTTGCGCGCCGGATCCGCGCCCTTCGGGCTCGGCCAGTTCCGCCTCGACGTGACGCAGGGGCTGCTGCGATGATCGAGCGGGCCATCATCAGAGGCGGCGCGCTGGCGCGGATCGAGGCGGGCGGCGTGCGGGCGGTGTTCCGCGCCGACGCCATGCCCATTCCCGGCCCGCGCGGCGCAGCAGGGCCATCGGGTGGCAGCGCCGAGTGGATTGCCGCGAGGGCGTTGTCCGGCCACCGCGTGCTCGCGGCCATCAACGCTGTGCATGTGGACTATGCCGACGCCGCCGATCTGAGCCTGCGCAACCGCATAATCGGGGTGAGCGCCGGCGCTGCCTCGGCGGGCGCGCCGGTGATGGTTTTTAATGCGGGAATGATGAATTTCAACGGCTGGTCGTGGGTAGCGGGCGCGCCGGTTTTTTTGGGAGCCGGGGGCGCTCTGACACAGGTTTTACCTGCGTCGCCTTCGGCCTTTTCGATTGTCATCGGGCGCGCTCTTGCACCCGATACATTGTTCGTCGCGATTGGCGCGGCGATTATTCTGAGCTGAGGAGCAAACAAAATGCCAGGCAATAAATACGTTTCCAATTCGGCCGGCGAGCTGGTCGAGGTCGTCTCGCTACAGGCGTCGGCGGGCGCTGGCGACGCGGGGAAAATTCCCGCCCTCGACGTCAACGGCAGGCTCGATGTTACCATGATGCCATCCGGCGTCGGCGCTGAAAATGCTGTGATCACGGCTTCCGAGGCGCTCAACGCGGGCGACTTCGTCAACGTCTATAACAATGCCGGCACACCCAATTGCCGCAAGGCCGACGCGACCAACCCGGCCAAAAAGGCCAACGGCTTTGTGACCGCTGCGGTGGCCAGCGCCGGCGCGGCGACGGTTTATACCGACGGCAAAAACACCGCCGTCACCGGGCTCACGGCGGGCGATGTGTTTCTGTCAGCGGTGACGCCGGGCGGTGTTGCCGCAACGGCGCCGTCAGCAAGCGGGCAGATTGCGCAAAAGCTGGGCGTCGCGGTTTCCGCCACGGTGATCAACAGCAACTTCGGCCCGGCCATCCAGATCGCCTGACATGACCCTGCGCAATCCACTGGTTCTCGTCGCTGGCGAGATTGTCGAAAAGCCCGCCGGCGACACCATCGCCGGCGCGGCTGGCGGCTCAGTGACCATCAGCACGGTCACGGTGGATTTTGGCTCAACGCCCGTCTTTGGCGGCACGTTTACGCTGGCGCTGGCGGGGGTTGTGGCAGGGCAAAAAGTGCTGGTCGGCGTTTCCTCGTCGATGCCAGCGGGCGTTGATGCGGACGAGCTGGAAATGGACGGCCTCGACGTGGCTGGCGCGGTGCTCGCCAACGATTTTGTGACGCTAATTATCGCCGCCAATCCCGGCCCTATCACGGGCCAGCGCAATTTCAATCTTATAACGGGGTAATCACATGGCACAGCTCAGCGACTATCCTGTTGGCGCGCGAGTGACCGGCGGCGGGCTATGGACGAAAATGTCCACGGCAGCGAGCACTGGCCTGCAAAAGCTCATGGGCGGGGCCGTCCTCTCGACTGACGAGGGTCTGCCGATGATGGGCCGCAACGACGAGACGTGGCGCGGCCTGCGGCTCGACCGCACCGGCGGGCTGGCCATCGCGCAACCCAACCTGCTGCTGCACGAGCCGGTGGATGGAACCACCATCCACCCCTACCGGTGGAATGCGCTGGCTTCCTCCATGGTGCAGGCACAAACGGCGACGGGCATCAACCTGAATTCGACCAATCTGACGAATGTCAGCTCCTATTCCTATCTGACCAGCACAAAGCAGTTCTCGCGCATGCAGCGCGCGCCGCTGCATTTCAGGTGCCGGGCGCGCATCAGCGCCGTCGCCAACAGCCAGATTGATTTTGGCTTCGGCGCGCCGTCCCTGATGAGCGCCATCACCAATGGCGCCTACTGGGTGCAGGACACCGGCGGCGCGGTGACGCCGGCCATTGTGTTCAACAGCGGCGCGCCGATCACCGGGACCAACATCGCGGGATTGCTGAACGCCGCCAATTATTATGTCTGGGATATCGTCATCGACGATGACCAGGTCAGTTTCATGTGCCAGGACAGCGCCACTGGCCTGATTATCAGCGAGCAGATTTTGCGCATGCCGCTGGCCCAGACGCGGCTGTTTGCGCTCTCGCATTTGCCGTGCTTTTTCCGGGTTTTCAACAATGCGACGGGGCCGTCTTCCGCGCCCGCGTTTCTGGTGTCTGACGTCTTTGTCGGCACGCTGGATTTGCAGTCGAGCCGCGACTGGACGACCGCGCTGGCCGCCAATCACCAGAGTGGCATCATCTGGCCAGCAACCCTCGGGCAGGCGACGCAATGGGCCAACTCGGCCGCAGAAGGCACCGCGTCCCTGTCCAACACGTTGGCGCTCTATACCTCGCCTTTCGGGCGGTTCAACTTTGCCGCGCCCGCCGGCAACGCGCCCCAGGCACTCGTCCATCTTCGCGACAAGGTGATCGCCACCATTCGAAAACGAGGCTCGCAGATACGCCCCGCCCGCGAGGCCTTCGCCGCAAACCCGAAGGCCGCAATAAGGCTCCTCATGCGATCATGAATTGAATTGCCCTGCACACCGAGAACCCCGCGCTCGCCGGGTCTGCGAGCAAACCAAAAAGGAGAAGACCGATGAAGGTACGAGCCAAATTCAAAGTGTTTAGCGTCGAGCGCTGCAAAGACCCGCAACCCAACGCCGATTGGGCGCAAGTCAGAATGGAAGCCGCGTACAACGACGGCGATCCTGCGAACGCTGAATGGTCGAAATACACGCCATCCGCGACGCTCACCATGTGCATCACCAATCCTTCGGCGATCGACGCTTTTGAAGCCGGGAAGTTCTATTTTCTCGATTTCACTCCCGCCGATTGAGCAATAAACCCTGCGCGCGTCTTCGGGCGCGCGCACAAGAGAAGCCTGACCATGAAAATCATCGTCGCACTTGCAATCTGCACTCTCCTTGCGGCCTGCGGGAAGTGGTTCAACGTAGGGTAGTGTCATGAAAATTATGCAACGGGGGGGGGGGGGTACGCCAGGCCCGCGCCAATCTCGCACGGCGGGCGCCATGAAAAGCGTGCGTCAGGCCAGGCCAGTCGCCGGTTATGTCGGCGGCAAGCGCAACCTCGCCGCCCGGCTCGTCCGGCGCATCGAGGCCATTCCTCATGTGACCTATGCGGAGCCATTTACCGGCATGGGCGGCGTGTTCCTGGCGCGAAAAACGAAGCCTGACGCCGAGGTCATCAACGACGCCAATGGCGAGGTGGCCAATCTGTTTCGGGTGCTGCAACGCCATTACGAGGCGTTTTGCGACGCCATGCGCTGGCAAATCGCCGCGCGGCGCGAGTTTGAGCGCATGCAGGCGAGCGCCCCGGCCAGCCTGACGGATATCGAGCGGGCGGTGCGGTTTCTGTATTTGCAGCGGCTGGCCTTTGGATCGAAAGTTGTTGGCCAGAATTTTGGCTACAGCCCCGGCCTGCCGGCGAGTTTCAACATCGGCAAGTTGCGCCCCATGCTGGAGGCCCTGCACGACAGGCTGGCCGGCGTCACCATCGAATGCCTCGACTTCGCCGACTTCATCGCCCGTTACGACCGGCCCGGAACGCTGTTCTATTGCGACCCGCCCTATTGGGGCAGTGAGGGTTACTATGGCAAGGAGCTGTTCGGGCGGGCGGATTTTGCCCGGCTGGCGACCTCTTTAAAGGCGGCTCAAGGGCGGTTTATCCTGTCGTTGAACGACACGCCCGGGGTGCGCGAGACCTTCGCCGGGTTCAGGATCGAGACGGTTGAGACCACCTATTCGATGAACGCGAAGGCGCCCGCGACGAAAGCCGTCACCGAGGTGATCATCAGCGGCGGCGCGGCGGACCTAGGCAGCGGGAATTCAGGCCGCGCGGCGAAGCGGTCAAGCAAGCGCGGGGCCACGTGAAGGGGCTATGCCATTTGATCTTGCGCGAAATGCCATTTGATTTTGCGCGCTACATTTTGCGCGGCGCAAACGCCGCCAGAGGCTGGACAAGCCTGCGAGGCGTTCCTATAAAGCGCGCGTTCCGTCTGCGGCTGCGCTGCGCCGGACGCCCGGGTAGCTCAGTTGGTAGAGCATGCGACTGAAAATCGCAGTGTCGG
>JAYTTW010000130.1:0-7293 GCA_043744855.1 Hyphomicrobiales bacterium | reverse complement strand
GCGCGCGCGGCGGATGAATCAGAAACGTCCCTAAAAAGGGCAGTTAACCGGCGCGGCGACGACTCCAGGCATTGGCCGGCGCGGTTTGAAGATGTCGATTTTGTCTCAATACTGCAGGGCACTGCCTCGTTTCAGTGGAGTTCGGAGAAGGCGCTGCCGGACATCACGGAGTTTGCAACGCTGTTCAAACGGAAATACGGCCTGTTTATGGAACTCTTGCGAACAGGCGCGCTGATCGCCGACGGGATTTCGCGTCCCGGGGGCATGCGCGATCCGGTCGACAGCGCCTTCTGGTCGCGAGAGGACTATTGGATCGATTTCGAGGCGGGAGATTTGATACTGTGGCCGCTTGATGCCGCCAGGGAGACTCATTTCAAAAGCATCAAGCTTTCGCTTCCCGTCATGGGGTCGCTTCACCTGGACGGTTCCACCGATTCTCTGGAGCCATTTATGGAAGCCGGGGAGGACGGGAGAAAAGCGGGCCGGCCGCAGACGCATGACTGGCTGAAGGTTTATGATCGGCTCTTCGCGAAGGTTTACACCGGTGGCTCGCCGGGAACGGGCGTTGCCCTCGTGGCGATGGCGCTGGAGTGCTTCAGGGAGCTTAAAACCAGTGAGCCACACGAGGGTACGGCGAAAAATCGTCTCAAAAAGGATTTGCCGCTGTTCTGGAAACTGGCGACGACGCGGGAATAGGCAATTCCATTCCATTGCATATCATTGCGCTCTAGCACTCGCGGCGCATTTTCAATCAAAGACGGCTATCGCAGTCCGCATAAGGCGGAAGCAATGGAGTGTCTTCGATGCATGCCAACGCAACTCAAACTCTCGATGACATGCTCTATGAACAGGAAGTCGCCAGCAAGCTCGCGATCTCAGTGCGGACGCTTCAGGCCTGGCGAGCGAAGGGGAAGGGTCCGAAGTTCACCAAGCTAGGTCGCGCCATCCGCTACAGTTATCGCCACGTGGTTGAATGGATCGACGCGAACACGCGCGTGACGACCGGCCCGACGCCGAATCCGCGCCCGAAAACGAGTTGACCGGCTCGGCGACAGTTAGCGAATCAGCGAGCAATCCAGCACTTGCCGCGACAGAATCCTTTCCCCCAACCTCTCGCCGGTGATCGTTTTGCACAAAATTCGACTGCGTGCGTCCACGACTCGTTACGCACCATTTCGATGGACTTCGCGCGCGTAAATTTGCCGCTGGCGCTTTCAAATTTGTTCGTCAACACCTTACGGGCGTCCCAATTCAACGGCGCCTTATCGATCCATCCCGGGTCGTTTCGATCGAGGTGATTTATGCCATCCGCAAAGCCATTGACCGAGGGCGCGATGATTGCGATCGCGCACAAGGTCATCAATTTCGCCGACGATCTCGCGCCGGCCACGAAAAAAGTCGCCGCTGCCCTGCTGGAGCATCGCAACCGCACGACCGGACGCTGCGATCCCTCCGTGAAAACGCTGGCGGGTATGTGCGGGATTAGCGAGCGGACAGTCAAACGCGCCAACGAAAACCTTTCGAAGAGTGAAATCTTCATCATCGCGCGCCATGGCGGTCTCGGAAACCGCAATTTGTACAGCCTGAATTTCGCCGAGGTCGCGCGGCGGAACCTTCAGATGCAGGAAAGAAAGGCACGCGCGCGCTGGCCGCGCGCCCCGCCAAAAGTGGCCCCTGACCCGTGTCGGGAATGGCCCCTCGACGGTGCCAGAATTGGCGCCCAAACCTATAATATAAACCCATCTGAAGAAACCTACGGCATCAATCGCGCGCAATCGCCATGCCTTTCATCACCCATTTCCTCGACCAAAAGGCAGCCGCCACGCACGCCGTCAAACACCCCGGATCCGTCGCGAAAGGGTGACACATCCTGGCCAGCAAGCAGTGCACTTGCGTCACTGCGCAACAGAACCTCGCCCGTGCGCGACACAAGTTTTTCCAACGCCGCTCTGCAAGGCGGCATCGGTCGCTGGGATCGCGATCTGAGAGAATTCCTTGGCGGAAACCCGGAAGCTTACGGCGCGGCGATCGAGATGATTGATGACGACATGTGCGACGGCGCCACCGAGCGCGAAATGAAGCGGCACGGTGACGGCATCCGGTATCTGGTGGCGGAGTTGGCAAAGAGGGGTCTTTCGAGGGTAGCGGGATCGAGCACCACGGTCGTGGCAGCACTAACTCCTGGTGGGAACGATGGCTGACCGCTGCGCCCTGCCCTTCAAGCAAGCAATGAACGCCAGCGTCACCGCTCGCGCTTCCTCGTCAACCGCCGTGAGCCATGTCGAAACCGTCGTCGCCAACTGGTCGCGGCATGGGCATCGGCCTCCTCTGCCGCAAGCACCCACTCACTCGGGCTGGCAGGCCCCCCACCCCCCATTGGGTCCTCCCGGCGGGGTTGCGACACGGAGGGGGCGGGGGTCCGGGGGAGGGGTCGTGTGCGAAATTTTACACAGGGTTGACGAACCTGCGCGTCAACCCTCGGTCAACCGACGTCGGGATGACGTGCAGCCTTGCTCGCCATGCGCCCGCGCATCAGCCCCCCCCGGGGGCGGTCACCCCCTGCGGGGCGTGGGCCTCGACCGGTTCTATCCTGACAAAGATATCCTCGCGAAATTTCCGGAAATCTTTTTTTTCACGCGCATTGTGTTGTGTTTGTGCGGATCGCGCGGGGGTAACGACATGGGCATCGTGATCTTCGCACTCGACGCGCCCGGCGGGGGGATAGGGGGTCAAATCCCTGCGGAGGCGGCTCCGGGACCGGTGGTTTATCGCGGCGTGCGCCGCCGCGGAATTTTTCAGGATTTTTTTTATTTGCCGGCGAGCAATGCGCGGCGTGCTTTGGCGGAGCGCATCGCGGCGCGTTGGGACGCTTCGTTTGCATTCGGTTGCGGCGCTGCATCGTTCGTTAGACCCCCGCTCGCGCTTTGCTCGCCAATTTTTGCTTTCGACGCTTCGAAAATGCCTTCCAGAGCTCGGCCGAACGTCACTTTCGAGCTTCCGGAGGGCAAAAATCGGCTGAAAAAGCGCCGCGTAATTCCCTAGGGGGGTATCCCCACTTCAGGAGCACGTCCATGAACGCCGTTGCAAAAGCTGATTTCGTTGTGGAACGCTGGCAACTCGACCGGTTGATCCCGTCGCCGCGCAACGCCCGCACGCACACCCCGGCGCAGGTCACCGAGATCGCTGGTAGCATTCGCGCCTTTGGCTTCACCAACCCTATTCTTGCGGGTCCTGAAGGCGACGTTGTCGCGGGGCATGGCCGTCTGGCGGCTGCGCGCAAACTTGGGATGGAAACCGTTCCAGTCGTCGTTCTCGCGGGGCTTAGCGAAACACAGTGCCGCCAAGTCACCCTCGCAGACAACAGGATCGCCCTAAACTCGGGCTGGGACGCAAAGCTGCTGGCGCTCGAACTGCAGGACCTGCGGGAGATCGGAGCGGACCTGAAGGTGCTCGGCTTTAACGACAAGGAGCTGGCCCGCGCCTTGTCCGGCGATCCATCGGGCGGAGAATGCGACGAGGACGCCATTCCCGAAGTCGGTGAAGCGGCGGTTGCGCAGCCGGGCGATATCTGGCGGCTGGGAGCCCACCGGATCGCCTGCGGCGACTCTACTGACGCCGAAACCGTCCAGAGGCTTCTGGAAGGCTCGCGGCCGAACCTGATGATCACGGACCCGCCCTATGGTGTCGAGTACGACCCGGAATGGCGTCATCGCCTCGGCGTCAACACATCCAAACGCACCGGCAAGGTTCTGAACGACGAGCGCGCCGACTGGGGACAGGCGTGGGCGCTTTTTCCCGGCAACATCGCCTACGTCTGGCACGGCGCGCTTCACGCCACCACAGTAGCAGACAGTCTCATCCAGTGGGGCTTCGCCATCCGCGCTCAAATCATTTGGGCGAAGACGAGGCTTGTCATCGGACGCGGCGATTACCACTGGCAGCACGAACCCTGCTGGTACGCGGTGCGCAAAAAAGGTTTTTGGACCGGCGACCGCAAGCAGACGACGCTCTGGTCCATCTCCGGCAAGGACGAGGATGCGCAGACCGTCCACGGCACCCAGAAACCCGTCGAGTGCATGCGCCGACCCATCGTCAACAACAGCGCTACAGGCGATTGCATCTACGAGCCGTTCCTTGGCAGCGGCACTACGCTTATCGCGGCGGAAACTATCGGACGCATATGCCTCGGCATCGAGTTGAACCCCGCTTACGTCGATGTCGTCATTCGCCGCTGGCAGGCCTTTACGGGTCAAAAGGCGACACTGGCGCCGCCTGTATCTTCTGATAGTTCCAGCGAAAGGCATTCGCTTGGCAATATGACATTTGACGAAGCCGCGAAAATGCGCCTCGGCAATGCGTCAGCACCGCAGAGCGGCGCACACCCTGCACTCAGTTCCCCAAATTCGCCGGGCGATGCCGTGCCGAGCGTTGCCGCCCCGTTCGAAGCATTTCCCACCTCATATAATTCCCCTGCGCGTCGCCAAGGGCATTGAAGGCGTTGCTTATTTTGCGGGGCAGAATTTTTGGGTTTTTGGCAACGCCATTGTGAACGCCAATTCGCCAAACGTCACCGTGATCGCGGATAAAATCTGGGCGCAGGGCTCCGCGACAATCAAGATCACCAATGCCAACCCCCGCAATCTGGACGTCGAGCCTGCTCCGCAGACCGCCGGTGGGGTGAGGTTGATACGGTGAACCGCGTGGCCTCAACGAACAAATGGCATCGTGCCAATCTGCGTGCGGCAATCATTCCGGTGAACGGAATAAAAATCCCGCGAAAGAACCGAGTTATGAACTGCGACAATCGAGCGAATTGGCGGCGGCTGCTACATGATGCGATTGATCGGTGCGCCGCGAACATCTCGCAAATTATCGAAATTGTAGTCAGCCCCAGAAATTGCAGGCCGAAATATACTTCGAGCCTATGCCCGCGAATTCACGCGCATGAACGCCGCGCGCGTAAAGGGCCCAACCGAGCTCAGTCAGAGGCTGAAAGCAACAAAAGAATGATCCATGCAAAAAGGTCAATCAGTTGCTGGATTGCTCCGACGACGTCACCAGTCTGGCCGCCGATTTGGCGAAATGACCACCAGCCCGCAAGCAGAACTGTGACACCTGCCGTAATAGATACCGCCAGCGTTGCCCAACTGCCGAGCAAATACATTGATGTTAGAATGCCGATGGCGACGGAAACTGCGGCGCGCAGCGGCCCTGGATTCGAGGCGCTGTGGCCCAACCCCTCCTGGCGGGCTGGCGGCAGCTGTGCAAGGACGAGCGGCAAGACACTGCGGCTGAGGATGGCGATTGCTAAAAATGCGGAAAAGGATTCCGAGGGGTCACGGTCAACGAGAGCTGTAACTGCCGACCATCGCAACCCGATCATAAGGATCAGGGCCAGCGCACCATAACTTCCGATACGGCTGTCACGCATAATTTCAAGTTTGCGCTCGCGGGTTCGGCCTCCGCCGAAGCCATCCGCAACATCGGCAAGTCCGTCCTCATGCAATCCTCCGGTTGTGATAACGCCCACCGCCAAGGCCAACCCTGCGGCGATTTCGCGTGGCAAGCCAAGCCAAAGAGTGCCGGCCATGGTCGCCGAGGTAGCTACTCCAACGGCCAATCCAGCCAATGGAAAAGCCCAACACGCTGCTGCTACCGATGGACCGGGATCGCTAATCCGACCAACTGGAAAGCGGGTCAGCAACATTATTGCCAATTGCGCTTCAGCCAATCTATTCTGAAGGCCGTGCTTTAGCGAAGTCATGCGCTCGAGACTCCGGCCTCGCCAAAGGTCGCCATGCCGTTATGACAGGCCAGGGCCGCGCGTAGAATTCCCAAGGCGAGGGCTGCTCCCGAACCTTCACCCAGACGCATGTCAAATTCCAGGACAGGCTGCTTGCCGATCGCCAACAACAGGCGTCGGTGGCCTGGTTCCGCACTGGCGTGGCCAACAAGGCAGTGATCTAGAAAGCGAGGATCCGCGGCGAACAAGACAGCCGCGGCCGCGGTGCATATGAACCCATCCAGAATTACCGGAATGCGCGATGCCCGCGCGCCCAGAATGGCGCCACAGATAGCGGCTTGTTCGCGCCCGCCAAATGCGGCGAGTGTCGCCATGGCCGGGAGTTTCGCATGAAGGCCAAGACCTTTCTCGATTGCCGAAATTTTGCGCGCGATCCCCGCCGCGTCAGATCCTGTGCCGGGGCCGACCCAATCGACCGCTTCCCCAGGGAACAATGCCGTCATTAGCGCTGCCGCGACCGTTGAATTGCCAATTCCCATTTCGCCCAGAACAAGGATACTTGTATCTCGATCCACGGCGGCCGCCCCACGATTGAGGGCGTTCAGGCACTCGGCGCTGGTCATTGCCGGACCTTGAGTGAAATCTGCGGTAGGCTGGTCCAGATCGAGAGCAATCACCGATAACTCGGCGCCCGTTACAGCGCAGAGCTGGTTGATCGCCGCGCCGCCTGCCTCGAAATTAGCGACCATCTGCGCGGTGACAGCTTGTGGGTAGGGGTTTACGCCCTGCGCACAAACGCCATGGTTTCCGGCAAACACCAATGCTTGGGCTTTGACAATCTCAGGTCGTGGCGTGCCTTGCCAGGATGCCATGAACTCAGCCAATTCCTCCAGGCGACCAAGCGATCCGGGCGGTTTTGTGAGGCTGGCTTGTCGCAAGCGAGCTGCCGCTGCCGCCGCTGCATCCGCGCCCGGCAAATTTGCGGCCAGTGATGCAATTGCACCCAGATCGGTCAAAGCAAAGGGCGAGCTCGTCATTTATTTCACTTTCAGAGGCAAGCCAGCGACGGCCAGGTAAACCTCGTCGGCCGCACTGGCGACCCATTGGTTCAAGATCCCCGCCGCGTCCCGAAACTCGCGAGCGAGCGCACTATCCGGGACGATCCCGGCGCCAACTTCGTTCGTCACGATGATGACTGGATCGATCTGGCGCGACAATGCCGCGACAAACGCACGGCCAGCATCTTTCCAGTCATGGTCACCAAGCATTAGATTGGTGAGCCAGAGCGTCAGGCAATCGACCAGACGCGGTCCTTGGCCGTCGGTCGCGGTCAGGGCGCCAGTCAAATCCAGGGGTTCGGCATGCGTCGTCCAGCCTTCACCGCGCAGAGCTTGATGCGCGGCGATGCGCGCAGCCATTTCCGCGTCATGCGGCTCGGCGGTTGCGATGTATGTCGCGCGAGGCGAAAAAGTCTGGGTCAGCGCTTCAGCGATCCGGCTCTTGCCTGAGCGCGCGCCGCCGGTGACGAGGATGGTTCTGCTCATGGGGCC
>JAYTTW010000129.1:0-7305 GCA_043744855.1 Hyphomicrobiales bacterium | reverse complement strand
CTGCGGTTCCTCGCGCGAGGCGGCGGTGTGGTGCATGCAGGCGGTCGGCGTGCGTTGCATCGTGGCGCGTTCGTTTGCCGATATCTATCGCGAAAATTGTCTTCAAAATGGCGTGCTGCCGGTTGTTTTGGCGCCGGCAGAGCAAGCCCGCCTCGAAGCCCTTGTTGTGGCGACCGACGGCGCAGCGAATTTCCGCGTCGATCTCGCCGCCGGCGTCATCGTTGGGCCGGCAGGTGAAAGATTCGAATTCGACCTGCCGCCGGCGGAAAAAACCCGTTTGCTTGAAGGTCTCGATGACATCGGCTTGACGCTGAAACACGCTGCCGAGATCGCCGCTTTTGAATCGCGCATGAAAATTGCCAGGCCGTGGTCGCAACGAAGCGATGCGAATGCGCTTTAGCGCGTGTCCGAAAAAACCTGTATGATCCAACTCGCCTTCAGGGATAACGCATGAAAAATGTTCGGCGAAAATTCCGCGCCCTCCTCAAAGCGCCCGGCCTGACGATGGCGCCCGGCGCCTATGACGCGCTGTCCGCGCGCATCATCGAAGCGCAGGGATTTGAGGCCGCCAGCGCCGGCGGATATGCAGCTGTGGGATCGCTGCTTGGCCAGCCGGACACCGGCCAATCCAACATGCGCGACTACGCCGCTCACTACGCCCGCATCTGCGAAGCCGTCAGTATTCCCGTTTACGTCGACGCTGACACCGGCTTTGGCGGCGTCAACAACGTTCGCCAGATGGTTCGCGCGTTTGAGGCGGCCGGCGTCGCAGCGGTTTTTATTTCCGATCAGGTGTTTCCCAATCGCTGCGGTTACATGGCGGGAAAACAGGTCATTCCCGCCGAGGAAATGCTGGCCAAGATGAAAGCCGCGCTGGACGCGCGCACCGACCCGGACCTGTTCATCGTCGCGCGCTCCGACGCCTATCACGTTGAAGGTCTCGATCGCGCCATCGAGCGTTGCCAGATGTACATGGAGATCGGTTGCGACATGGCCAAACCCATGGGCGCCGACAAGCCCGAGGAAATCCGTCGCGTGTTGCACGAAGTGCCATGTCCGCAGATTGCCAATTTTTCGAACGCCAATCCAAAGCCATGGCCGCCCTTTGCGGACCTCGAAGCGCTTGGCGTGCAGATGGTATCGTATCCCTCGGCTGCGTTGTTCGCGGCGGTCGGCGGCGTCACCCGCGCCATGGCGGCGTTGCAGCGCGACAAAAATCTCAGCCGTGTGCAAGGCGAACTCGTCGCGTTGCAGGACTACTACGAGCTCGTTGGCCTCGACGCGCAAAACGCCAAAGAGGACGAGTTGCTGGCGAAGGCCCGCGAGGTCGTCGCCCGGATCGAAGCCCGCCGCAAGGGGTGAGACGCTTACAAACCCTCAGCGTTTCCCAACGCCGCTATCGCTCCGCAGATATCAGTCCGGCGACAACATCACGCGCCTTCGACTTCCATCTTGAAGTCGATGTTGCCGCGCGTCGCGTGGCTGTAGGGACAAACCTTGTCGTGGGTTTCCTCGACAAGCTTTTGCGCCTCTGCGGTCGGCAACGTCGGCACTTTCACATGCATTTTGACGGCGATGCCAAAACCGCCGCCTTCACGCGGTCCGACACTGGTGGAACACGTCACCGTGGCGCCCTTCACATCTTTCTTGTGCTGGCTGGCAACGAATTCCAGGGCGCCGCCGAAACACGCCGCATACCCCGCCGCAAATAAATGCTCGGGTGTCGTGGTGTTGGGCAAGCCGGGCCCGCCCATTTCCTTTTTTACGGAAAGATTGACGCTGACGGATTTGTCCGTCGTCTCGGAATGTCCGTTGCGTCCGCCGGTGTTGACAGCGATCGCCGTGACGAGCGGTTTGATGGTGAAGGCAGCCATGGGATTGTCCTGAAAGGTTGCATCGCGAACGAACAGGTCGGCGCGAAACCAGATTGCACAACTTGATCGCGCCAGGCAGATGTCGCAACTTAGGCGAAAGCGGGAGGAAATGTCCATGCGGCTGCATTTGATACTCGGGCTGGCGCTCTCGCTGGTTTGCGCCGGCGCCGCGCGCGCTGCGGATGCGGCCCTTGTCGAGGCGGCGCGGAAGGAAGGCTCGCTCAACTGGTACACTGTGCAGACAATTCCGCAGCTTGTGCTGCCGCTCGTGGCGGCGTTCGAGAAGAAATACGCCATCAAGGTCAGCTATATCCGCGCCAATTCGAGTGAAGTCGTGCTGCGCGTTCTCAACGAGGCGAGAGCCGGTCGGGTGCTTGCCGATGTCGTTGACGGCACCAGCATATTGGCGCTGAACAAAGACAACAGGCTGGCCGTCTATATTCCGGCGTCGACGCGCTCGTGGCCGGCTGAAATCGCCGATCCAAATCAACGATGGGTGGCGACGAATTACTTCGTCAACAATATCGGCATCAACACCGACCTGGTGCCCGCCGCCGACGCGCCGAAGGCGTGGCAGGATTTGCTTGACCCCCGGTGGAAGGGAAAAATGGCCTGGGGCTCGACCACATCGGCGTCTGCCGGCCCGGGTTTTATCGGCTTGATGATCAAGGAGATGGGCGAGGAAAAAGCCCTGCCGTTTCTGCAAAAGCTGGCTGCCCAGCAGATTACGGCGCTGCCTGTCGCGGCGCGCCAAATCCTCGATCAGGTGATCGCCGGAGAATACGCCATGGGCTTGATGATATTCAATCACCATGCCGTCATCTCCGCCGCCAAGGGAGCGCCCGTCGCGTGGTTGCCCATGTCGCCGTCGCTGGTCAACCTCAATGTCGCCAGTGTGCTCGCCGCTGCGCCGCACCCCAATGCCGCGCGTCTGTTTCTCGATTTCATGGAGTCGGACGAAGGCCAGAAAATTTTCAGCGACAACGACTATCTCCCGGCGAATCCCAATATCGCGCCGAAAACGCCCGATCTCCTTCCTGACGGCAAGCGCTTTCGCGGTCTGGTGCTGACCGGCGATGAAATCGAAAAGGACATGCCGCACTGGGCGAAAATATTTGCGGAGATATTCCGCTAGCCGGTTGCGTCGTCCCGCCAGCGGTGCGTCGATCAGGGCGATATCGCGACATGAACGTCTTCGATGCTGGAGCATGCTGTTGTCTTGTTGGTTCACTGCTCGTGTCGCCGCAGTCCTCGCTGCTCGCGTCGCAACACGCCTCTTCGCAGGCCTCGCAACATGCGTCGCAGCGTGTTTGGCAACTTGGCTCCTGACGGGCGCGGCGCGAGCCCAATCGACGATTACCATCGGCACGATTTTGAGCGTCCCTTCGGCAGCCACTTTCATCGCCATGGAGAACGGCTATTTCCGCGACGCCGGAGTGACCGTCAAAAGCGAGGCCATTGACACCCTCAGCCGCGCCATGGCGCTGCTTGCCACCAATCAGATGCAGATGGCGCAGGGCGGCATCAACGCCGGCTATTTCAATGCGGTCGGGCAGGGCCTGCCGGTTGTGCTGGCGCTGGAGAGCGGCTCGACGCCGGTGTTCCACAATTTTCTCGTTCGCGCCGATTTGCGTGATGTTATTCTTGCGCCGGCCGACTTGAAAGGCCGCAACGTCGCTGTATCCGGCCCCGGCTCGCTCTCGCTCTATGAACTTGGCGCAGTGCTGGAGAGCGCCGGCCTGCATCTGGCAGACGTTAACGTCAAATACCTGTCGTTTCCGCAGATGCTGCCGTCGCTTGCCAGCCGCGCGCTCGATGTCGCCCTGATGGTGTCGCCGTTTTTGAATCGCGCCGTGGAGCAGGGCCTCGCCGTCCCCTGGATCGACCCGGAAAGCGGTTACGTGAAAGCCCTGCCGATGACGAGCCTCGCCTATATGGCGAGCGCCGACTGGATACGCGCCAATCGTCAAACCGCCGAAAAGGTTGTGCTCGCGCTGGTGCGCGGCGGCCGTGACTATTGTCAGGCCTATCACGGCGGCCCCAACCGCGATGCGGTACTCGACATCATGGTGCGCAACGGTATCGCGCCAGACAAAGCCTTTCTCAACGGCCTCAACTGGCAGGCGCGAAACCCCGATGGCGCGGTCAATCCCGCCTCCATCGCCGACATCCACCGCTTCTACAAATCGGAAGGCCTGATCGAGCGCGATCCGCCGCTGGAGAAAGTGCTTGATGCCAGCCTCGCCAGCGCAGCAGCGAAACAGCTTGGGCCGTTTGAACTTGTCAACAAGGCAAGCCCGCTCGCAGGCTGCCGCTGAAAACCGGAGGGGATCATGGCATTGAGTGAAGCAGTCCGTCGCGTGGTTACGAGCGTTGATGCGAGCGGCAAGGCGGTCGTGTTGTTTGACGGCGACAATCCCAACAAGCGGGTGCGCGAAGGGCGCGGCACCGTCTCGCGGCTGTTGTGGGTTACCACGGAAACCCCCGCCGATATCGCCGGCCCCGCAGATCGCGGCGCGCACTACGATGGCGTGGCGCCGCCGCGCAATGGCTCGGTGTTCCGGATTGTCGACATTCCCCCTGTGACGCCTGAGATCGAGGCGTTGCCGGTTGACTATCATCACTCCATGCATGGCGACGCGACGCCCAGGCGTCACCTGCCGCCCCGCCATCCGCTGATGCACGCGACGCGCAGCATCGACTACGCGATCATACTGTCTGGCGAGATTGACATGCTGCTCGACGACGAGGAAATTCATTTCAAGGCTGGCGATGTGCTGGTTCAACAAGGCACGAACCACGCCTGGGTCAATCGCGGCGCGCAACCCTGCCGCATCGCGTTTGTGCTCATTGATGCTCAGGAGCCGTGAGCGGCGCGAGCGTCGAAGTCCAACTTTTTTTATTCGTGCCGGCGCTGTGGCGCCGTCAAACCGGAGTTTTCCGCTGATGAACTGGTTTCGCTTGCTGGTGCGGTCGCTTGGCATCGTCACTTCATGCCGGGTCACGCCTTGCATTGTCGCGCTTTGCATCACCGCGTCCGCGCCGGCGCTCGCGCAAACCGCCTATCCCGAAAAACCCATCGACCTCATTGTGCCGTTTGCGCCCGGCGGCACGTCTGACGTGATCGCCCGTGTGACAGCTGAAGAGATGGGACGCCTCCTGGGCCAAACCCTTGTCATCGAAAATATCGGCGGGGCCGGCGGCGCCATCGGTCTCGGCAAGGCGGCGCGCTCCAGACCCGATGGCTACACGCTCGCCATCGGCAACGCCGGAACCAACGCCGCCGTGTATTGGATCACGCCCGACGTCGCCTTCAACACCGGTTCATTTGCGCCTGTCGGTCTGATCGCCAAAACCACGCCGGTCATCGCACTGCGCAACGATTTTCCGGCGCGGAACATGGCGGAATTTCTCGCCTACGCGCGCGCCAATCCCGGCAAGATCAGCCTCGGCCACGCGGGCGTCGGCTCGTCGAATTACCTCATCTGCGTCAGCTTTCTGCACGCCGCGAAAATTGACGCCACGCTGGTCAGCTATCGCGGCGCAGCACCCGCGATGACCGACCTGATGGGCGGCCATCTCGACGGCGTCTGCGATGCCGTGACGTCAGCCGGCAGCGCCATCAAGGACGGACGCATTCGCGCGCTGGTGGTGTCGGCCGCCGCACGCCTGTCGCAATTGCCGGAAACGCCGACCGGCAGCGAAAGTGGCATCGCCGAATTTCAGGCGGAGGGCTGGAACGGGCTGTTTGCACCCAAAGGCACGCCGGAGGCTGTCGTCGCTCGCCTTGAGGACGCCCTGCGCCGCGCCGTAAAAGGCGATAATCTGCAAAAGCGTTTCCGCGACATTTCCGTGCTCTCGGCAAGCGACGAGGAAATGTCCGCCTCCTACATGCAATCTTTCGTACCGAGGGAAGTCGAAAAATACCGGGTGCTCCTCGGCAAATAGGGTTTGCGCCACAAGGCGGGCTCAGTGAGCGCCGATTTTTTTCAGATCCATGATCTCGATGACATTGCGGAAGGGATCATGAAAATAGGCGCTGCGACCGCCAAAAGTGCCCTCCATGCGGTCTTCTTCCTTAAAAATGCGAACGCCGTTTTTGGCCAAAAACGCTTTGGCCTCGTCATAGGCGGCGCCCGAAACGCGAAACGCCGTGTGGATTTCGTGCTTGTCGCCAATATTGAGATCGACGGGCTTTTCGGCTTTCGTCAGCACGAACCAGGTGTCGCCTGATTTTGTGAACAGCATGTGATCGTTGCGTCGCAAAACCTTGAAGCCAAGCAAGCCTGCGTAAAAGTCTTCCGCCAGTTTCAAATCGGTGACCGGAATGGTGAAGTGCAACAAGCCTTCGTGCCGGATCATGTTTGCCTCCGTTGTCTAAGCCCGCATAGTTGCGCACGCGCCGCGCCCTGACAAGCGCGTGTGGCTTGTGCGCGGCAGCCGCCTCGCTACAACAGTGACCCATCGCTACAAGGGCAGCTTGCGGAGAACCAGCATGCCGTATTGCCAGCGCCAAAATGTGCGCATTCACTACGACGCCTCGGGGCAGGGGCGCCCGATGATATTGCTGCACGCCAATCCCTTCGACCGGCGCATGTGGTTGTATCAAATCGCCAGCTACAGCGCGCACTCTCGCGTTATCGCCATCGATCTGCGCGGTTACGGTTATTCGGACAAGCCGCAGTCCCCGTTCACCCTGCACGACATGAAGGACGATGTGCTCGCCGTCTGCGCCCAGGAAAACGTCGACCATGCCATTTTCATGGGCGTCAGCGTCGGCTCGGGAATCGCCATGTTGATTGGCCTTGAGCATCCGCAGATGGTCGATGCCCTAGTGCTGGTCGGCGGCTCCAGCAATGGTCCGCAGGATGTCGAATCCATTGTCGCGCCCATGCGTCAGGAGACACTCGGCGCTTACCTGCTGCAATTGATGCGCGGCTATGTGGCTCCGCAATTTGCGCAAAGCAAAACCGGCCATTGGCTGCTGTCGCGTTTCGTCGAGCGCGCCGACAGCCTCGACGCCAAATGCATCGCGCAGATTTTCCGGGCTCGCGGCGGCCTCGACATGACCCCGCGCCTGTCCAGCATGAGCGTCCCGACGCTCGTCGTGAATGGTGAGCTAGACAATTCGCTGACGCGCGGCGCGTTGACCGCACGGCTGATACCCGGCGCGAGGCATGCGGTGCTCGCAGGAACCGGGCATGCCTGCGTCATCGAAGACCCCGCAGCGTTCGATGCGCAGGTAGTACCGTTCCTGCGGGCGAACGGGCTGTGGCCGGAGCAGGCGGCGAGAAAACAGGTGTGGTGAACCGGACAACCCGTCAACCCGCGGCGGAGGCATCCGCAGGGCAATCGGGTGAAGAACCTCGTGACAAACTGGTGAAGTACTGAATCTGTCGTCGTCCACTGATTCTGTTTGTGGAGCACGACG